>QBWD01000005.1 GCA_003283685.1 Prochlorococcus sp. AG-315-D17 | reverse complement strand
ATATCTTTGATAATTCAACCAAAGTGATAATGAGTTATCAATTGCCAATAGATATGAATTCAAGGTCAGATTATTATTTGAATAAGTTGATGAGTCTGATATATGTTGATAATAATTAAAAAGAGCTCTTTGTTGGGGGTAATATATAGGTAGTACTGCTGATAAGGTAAGAGATAAATCATCTGTTACAGACCAAATATCTGTATTTGTTTCAATAGAACTTTGATCGACTTCATTATATTGATCTAAGAATGTTTTAGAAAAGCTAGCAGAGCTAATGCTAAAAGAAGGACGATAAGCGGCCGCCTTGTAAGAATTTTTCAAATCAATACTGGATAGATAATTGAAATTATTTGACTTGATAGATGCAGAATTTTTAATAACTGATAAAATATCATCTATTTTCTTTATGGAGATTTGGCCGGAATTTGAATAAAGTGTAGATTTAATACATAAATCATCAAATTTTAGTATTTCTAGTGCCTCTTGAATTGATGAATATTTGCCATCAACACACAATAAATTTTCTAAAGGCACTTTGTTTGTATATTGATTGGTGAAATTTGTAATATTTTCAACTCCTATATTTAAAGAACTTCTTATTAAACTAGATTCTTCTGCTGAATTTATAGAACGTCTTTGAATATTTCTTTCTATTGAATGTGAAGGAGAAATTGCTATAAATAATGTACTAAATATTGCAGGTAATCTATTTTTCATTTTTCTATAATTTTAATGATAATTTCAAACGTCTTTTTTTTCAATACTATTTCTTAATATTCATCATTAAGCTTTTTTTTATCAAATAATTTCAATGCATCTCTAATCATTGACTTGACGGTTAATTAATCTATTTTTAATAAAAAAGAACCTTTTTTAAATTTCTTAAGCATGATAAAAGAAAGTGAGGACAATACTTCAGCTAAGCCATCCAAAAGTCCAAACTCATTGCCTAATTATCATGTTCAAGGTGATTTAGAATCGAAACTGGATAAATCGGACCCGTTGCGTTATCGACAAACACTAGAAGTTATAACTACCCCAATTAAATATTGGATTTATTTAAGTTTAATTTCATCAATAGGTGTTTTGATGTGGTCAATATTTGGAAGAATACCTGAAAAAAAAGTTTCCCAGGGTATAATTACTAGTCCATTCGCTATTGAATCGATATCTGAGCCTCCTTCAATAGGTGGGATTTATAAGAAAATATTAGTTTCAGCTGGAGACAAAATAATTAAAGGTCAAAATATTGCTGAATTAGAAAATCAGTCACTTTTACTTACTTTAGACGATACCAAAAATGCTCTTCAGAATGCAAAACAATTGTATAAAGAAGAATATGAATCAGATTTGTACAAGACTCTTAAAGAAGAGCAAGAAAAAGCTGTAGAAAATACTAAGCAATATTTAAGTGACGCTGAGAAATATTATTCGCAAGGAGCAATATCAAAATCAATTGTTAGATCTGCTCAGTCTTCCTATCAATCTAGTCTTCAAACACAATTAAATACAATTCAAACTAGTAATAGTCAAGAATCTAATATTTTAAATCTTAATCAAAAACTAGTTTCTGCATTGAAGTCCTATGAGCAAGCTTCGATTTTAAAATCACCTTATGATGGTACAGCCATTATGGTTTATAAGACCAAAGGACAATCTAATAATCCATCAGGTATATTCATGCAAATTGATACCTCTGATTTCGGCTTAGACACTTCAAATAATTTAGAAATGGTTACATATTTTTCATCAACTGATGCAGCCAAAATTATTGTTGGTCAAGAAGTTCATATCCTTCCAAATAATATAAAAGAAAATACAGTTGGCAATATTTTGGGAGAGGTAAAGTCAATATCCAATTTACCAATATCTAAACAACAAGCTGAATCTATTTTGGGATCTTCATCAATAGCTAATCAACTTTTAGGCAATAGAGATTTAATACAGGTTGTAATAAATTTGGTTCAAGATAGCAATAATAATACTGGTTATAAATGGATACATGGCAATGGTCCAACTAAAAAAAATCTAAATCAGTATCCAAGAATTGGTTTAATTGGTAAAGCTAGTGTTATTACAGCAAGAACCCCTCCTATTACTTTAGGTATACCTGCATTTAAAAAATTCTTTGGTATTGAATGACTAAATTTAAAACTCCAGCCAAAATTCAGGTAGAGGCAATAGAATGCGGAGCAGTTTCTTTTTGGGTTGTTTTAGGCTTTTACAATAAATGGATAACAACAGAAGAAGCTCGTAGCGCAGTAAATATAACTAAAGATGGTTCAACAGCCCTTAATATTGCCACAGCATTAAGAGCAAATAATTTTGAATCAGAAGGATTTCAACCATCTATAAATGATTTAACTTCTCCAAATCCAGAGTGTCGTTTCCCTTGTATAGCTTGGGTAAATAAACAACATTGGGTTGTATTAGAAAAATTTGATGGTCAAAATCTCCTAATTAGTGACCCAGCTAAAGGTCATAGAGTAGCCAGACCTATAGATTTTAAAAAAGAATACTCAGGCTTGGTTATAAGCGCTTGGCCTACTTCTGATTTCAAACCATCTGGCGCTAAACCTAACCCTTTAAATGATGTTCTTGATTTATTAAAAGATCACAAATTGGATCTTCTACTTTATGTATTAATAGGTTTTGCTGCAACTATACCAGTAATAGCTGTAAGTACTTTTGTTGGATATTTTGCAGATACATTATTGGAGCAAACTGATTTAAGTAATTCATATGTTTGGCTTCTTACCTTATTAGTTGGGATTGCATTTCTTTTTTCATATCTTCAGAGCATAATAATGAGAAGGTTACATATGTCTATCCTTGCTCAGTTAGTAGAAAGAACATTTGAGAAACTTATATCATTGCCTTTGACATTTTATCCTTTACGTGATTTGGGCGAAATTAGTCAAAGAATAACTTTAAATGTAAGCCTTTCAAAAATTCTTACAGGACCAATAGCTGACTCTGTTGTAGGTGTGATGACAATGGTTATATATCTAATAATAATGCTTAGTTATAATTGGATGTTAGGACTAGTTGTTTTAAGTTTAGGAATAATTATTTTTTATGCATTAATATCAGTAGCATCATCATTGAGTCAACTTTCTCAAAAAAGTTCTATGTCTACAGGTAAGCAGACTTCGAACGTTTTATATATAACTAATAATTTTAATTCTGTTAAATCTAACGGCCAAGAAGTTTCTCTTTTCCAGCAGTGGAGTGATAACTTTACAGACTCTCAAAATATTAATAAGACAAAAGGATTAATTCAAAAAAGAAATGCAGCCACTACATCATTTCTTAATCAGTTGTCAGATTACATAATAGTTATACTTTCAGGACTATTTATTTTAATGGGAAAATTAAGTATTGGTGAATTTTTGAGTTTTAGAATTATTGCAAGATCTTTTCTATCTCCTATTAATACTTTATCTGGAGTTAATGCACAGTTTAGCAATGCAGTAGGTGATATAAATAGACTTAAGGATTTATGGGATGCTGAAGAAGATCAATCAACTCTAAATGAGTATAAAGAAATCAATGAATTTAAACCAGAGAAACTAAAACTACTTAAGGACTCTGAAAACCGAATACTTAGTGATCCTAAAATTCAAGTAAATGGATTAAATTACCGCTTCAGCCCTATTTCGGATTCAATTTTTAACTCATTAACACTATCTCTTAATGAAGGTGAGGTCATTTCTCTTACTGGACCTTCAGGCTCAGGTAAAACTATATTACTTCAATGTTTATCAGGAATAATTGAATCTGAATATGAAGAATTTACTATAAGTGATATACCTTTAAAATCTGTTTCTCCTAATGCATTAAAAACAAGCATTTCTTATATGTCGCAGAGTAAATATATATTTAATGGTTCTGTCTTAGAAAATATTAAGGTTTTTGATAGTTCAATTAATACATCATTAATTCAAAAGACAATTAAATTCTATGATCTTGGAGAATTCCTAGTTGATTTACCTCAAGGGTTAGATACAATTATATCTTCAAGTTCATCAATTAGTGATACAACTAAAACAGTAATACATATACTAAGAACACTTATTAGAACTCCAAGAGTATTATTAATGGATGACATACTCACTTCATTTGATAGAGAAAAAGCAATAACATTAATCTCCAAGATATCAAGGGTAACTCCTATTTTTATATTTGCATCTAAGGATCCTAATCTTATATCTTTAGCCTCAAGATCATTAATTTTAAGAAATGGAAATTTAATTGAAGCAGAAACATCACAACTTATTAGCAAGTTAAATTAAAATGAAAAAGAATCTACCTACTTCACTTAGTAATTTTGCAAGATTGTATGCAAAAATACCACTCTTCAATGGTGAAACTATTAATATACATTTGATAGATTTAACTCCAGGTGAACTAAATACAAACTTATGGTCCTTCTTGAACAACAAATTTGACATTGTTATAAAGTCTTTAAGCTGCTATAAGCCAAGTAAAGAAGAAACTTCCTCTTTCATAAATCCTAATGATCACTATGGAATTATATATAGATCAATTACAAATATATATGATCAAGTTGATATCAAAATAGAAAATAAATTAAGACTAAGTGAAAGTTTGATAAAAAGTAAAACATTATTATCAACAGATGGTTTTACATGTTATTTAAACAATTCAAATCAATTAGCAATAGTAAGTGGTTTAATCAATAATATTTACCCTCACTCATTACCTCAAGATGATTCTAATTTATATAATAAAACTAATGAAAAAGAATCTATCAAATTCATAGTCCCTTCGAACCATAAATTTGTAGGTGGTATATCTGATATGAAATTTGAAATATACTCTCCTCCTAATTCCTCTGAGAACAAAGACTATAGAGTTCTAGATCCATCTTCCACTATTAAATCCACAACTCCTATTATTGAAGCCCCAAAGGATTTATTAGATGCTTATTTAAATACATTAATTTATCTATTATATCAATTAAAATCTGAATTAGAAGTATCTGCATACAAGCATCTTACCAGTGAAAGAAAAAACTTTAGTTATGGACTCTCGATCCTTGAGAATTTTTTACCCGAAGATATTAAAGAGAGCAAAGACTCTACAACTAAGACAACTGAAATTGAGTACTCAAATGTATACTTTTCCTTAGGTTTAATAACAAGAAAAGAATCAAGAGCTTCTAAATTATATCCATCAGTTACCTTTAATGATTGCGAAACTGAATTTGATGCAGGTATTAAATTATTAAATACTTCTGGAATACCTTATAGAGTATCTGAACCACCTCAACTAATTAGTGATAGTAGATCTTATATATTTGTCTCTGAAGATGAAAAACTTTTTGCATTCATTAGAAAAAATAATGGCTATATAGCTAAGAACGAAGACGAGGAAATATTTTATAAAGATGGAGATGATTTCCCTTTAGGTCAAATTATAACCATTTATCCTTCTTCTTCAAATGATATAAGTCCATTTGAGTTTCTTCAAATAGGAATGACTGATGCATGGTTACCTTTGGGAATGATAATAGCTACTTGTCTATTACTTTCAGCGGCAACCTTGCTACCAGCATTCATTGTTAGCCAGTTAACTTCACTATATATTCCTTTTGGCGATTATTATTCATTGTTGTTTTTTGGATTAACAGCAATTGCAGTTTTACTATTGATTTATTGGATTCAAATAATTCAATCAAGGTATTTAGTGAGATTTGAAATTATTTCAGATTCTAATTTACAAACAATGATGATTGATAGACTTCTAAGAATTGCACCTGATTCTGTTCAATCATATACACCAGGAAGTATGCAAAGTAGAGTCTTAGGAATTTCAAATATAAGAGAAATAATTACAAGTAATTTAACTCCAATATTAACAGCATATTTATCTATATTTTTTAATTTCGTTTATTTAATATATTTTTCTTGGCAATTATCTTTAATTGTATTTATTGGAGCATTTATACTTTCAATATCTACATATATAGCAGCACAGCAAAGATTAGGATATTTTAAACAAGTTACAGAATTGGATGGAGAATTGCTTACATCAACAAACGATGCCATTAATGGCCTTTCTGAAATGCGCGCATTTGGAACAGTTCACGATTATTTTAAACGATTTACAGGTACAGTAAGACCTCTTTTAAGTGCAGTATTTAATTCTTCTAGATTGCGAGATAGAGTAGATACATTATCAGATGTAATAACATATTTGATTTATATTTTTCTATTCCCAGCAGCTTACTATCTTGCTAATCATGGGGATGCATTAAGTATTGGAACAATAATTGCCTTTTTAACTTGTACCCAGACATTTTTAGGTAATTTTGAAAGCGCAATAGATAAAACCATTACTTCTGCTGTACAGATACTTACATACTGGGATAGGGCACGAGAAGTTATTAATTTACCATGTGAGAAATCATCCATTGAATCAACACCAAGAATTTTTGATGGAACCTTGTCCGTTGAAAAATTGTCTTTCTCATATAATGCAAAATCAATTAATAAGATTGATTCTAGTAAAGCTTTGATAAATGAAATCTCTTTTGATTTATCATCCGGAACATCCAATTTAATTTATGGAGATAATTCATCAGGTAAATCTACTTTGATATCTCTAATTTCTGGAATGCATTCTGTTTATAAGGGAAATATACTGGTATCTCATTCTAATTTAAAACAATTATCTCCAAGAATTTATAGGAATCATATTGCTAATGTTCCTCAGAATCTTATATTTATGCAAGGTAGTCTTAAAAACAATTTATCTTCTGGATTGTCAATTCCTCAAAATAAAATTGATGATCTGCTAACTATATTCTATCTTGATGATTTTATTAAAAACCTACCAATGGGCATAAATTCAGTTGTATCACCTTATGCTTCATCTATACCCATTTTAACTAAGAAGAAATTATTCCTTCTAAGAGCAGCTTTGAAATCTTCTAAATATATCTTTGTTGACGATTGTTTTACTTCTATGGATTCTGATGAAATAATAAATATAATTAATTATTTTAAATCTAGAGGCTCTACGTTATTAGCGACTAGTTCAGATGAAAATCTGGTTAAATTATTTGATCAAACGATTAATCTAAATAAATAGTTAGAGATCTCATTACAATACGTTGATATTATTATCAATTTGCTCTCTCCATGATAATAAGCCTCCTTCAAGATGTTTACAAGATATATTATTTTCTTTAAGTATTTTCAAGGCATTCATTGATCTTTTCCCACTCTTGCAATAAATAATTAATGACTTATCTTTTGAGATTCGTTCAAGTTTATCTATGTTTTCTGGGTCTTCAATCGTGTCTAATGGAATTGAAATAGAACCATCTAGATATCCAAAATCTCTTTCATTTAGACTTCGAACATCAATTATAACAATTTCATTCTGATTAGTACTCATAATCACGTTCAACTCTTTAGGAGTTATTATTTGATTTTGATCTTTATCAAGTTCTTCTTCTTTTATATAGCCACAAAATTCTTTATATTCAATTAACTTTGTAATAGATGGACTATCTTTTGAGACTTTAATATTTAATTCTCTAAATGACATATCTAATGCATCGAAAACCAATAATCTTCCACTTAGTGTAGTACCTATCTTTGTGATGATTTTAATTACTTCTGTAGCCTGAATTAAACCGATAATTCCTGGAATTACTCCTAATACTCCACCCTCTGCACATGAGGGCACTAATCCAGGAGGAGGTGGCTCAGGCAATAAATCTCTATAATTAGGAGAACCTTTTTCTAAATTAAATACTGATGCCTGTCCTTCAAATCTTAGGACTGAACCATACACATTGGGCTTTTCCAGAATTACACAAGCATCATTTACTAAATATCTCGTTGGGAAATTATCTGTACCATCACAAACAATATCGTAATCATTAATAATATCTAGGGCATTATCTGATGTTAGTGCGATTTTATATGTCTCGACAATACAATTAGGATTGAGTTCAGTTATCCGTGATCGAGCCGATTCTATTTTAGGTTTAGCGAGCCAGTTCATGGAATGTATAACCTGCCTATGCAAGTTTGATTCATCTACTAGATCAAAGTCGACTATGCCTATCTTTCCAACTCCCGCGGCAGAAAGATATAGAAGCAAGGGAGATCCTAATCCTCCACTACCTACGCATAAAACAGAAGCACTTTTAAGTTTTTCTTGCCCCTCTCTACCTATCTCAGGAAGTATTAACTGTCTTGAGTATCGGCTAATTTCAGAATCGTTGATTTTAATTTTGTTATTTAACCTTGCCATTGGATAATTAGATAAAAAGAAAATAATGATTAAATCAATTAAATGATTTAAAATACAAGCAGATCGTCAAAGAAGATACTTAAAATAACATACAGGCCTATTGGTAACGGGTATAAATATGTTGGTATCACTCCTAAAGATGTACATATAGCTAAAGTAAAAAATATTATTGATCTTGTAAACGTCTTGCTACTAACATATTTTATTAAAGACTTAGAATTAAGATGAAAGTTTACTCCTAATGAAAGTAATGAAAGTAAAAAGAATATAACTGATATTATTATATATTGTGAGCTTTGAATATGAATTCCAATTGTAGAAATATATTCTTCGCCAGCTAAAACCTTTTGAAGCTCTTCTTGAATAAATAATGATTGGGAAGCAGGCAATAAGACAACAAAGGAAAGGATAGCAATTGTTATTAAGTTGATTATTCTATTATTCTCCTCTTGGTAATTGTCATTAATTATTCGATGAAAAGCCCATATCTCATATAAAAGGAAAAGAATACTACAATAAGAAAAAATCCATCTAGCCATATCTATAAAAACAGAAAATTGAAGCTCATTGAGTTTTAGTACTTTAATAAATAGATCCGGAAGATTAAAAACCAGTAGAGTCATGCCTACTGCATAAATACCATCTATAATTCCTAGATGAGATTGACTGTCTATCTTAAGATGTTTATGCTTTTGCATAAAACTTTATTTAATACTCATTAGCATAGCATTAGCTTCATAATTTAACTTAATTGAATATCTATATAGTTCATTAATATGATTTAGTGGTGTCCTATTAACATTAAGAAAACTAGTGCTGATGACATTAATAGAGAACCAATAACAAACCAGGGGAGTGAAGTCCTTGAAGCCTTCGGCAACTCTTCTCTAAAAGCTGTCAGCAAAACACCTCCACCAAGAAATGCTGTTGCAATTGCTAGACTAAGATCTGAAAGAGGGTGAAAGAAATAAGCATGTAAGATACCTAGAACAATAGAGCAAATCCCAACACATCTAACCTTACTTTTATAATAGATAAAATGAGATCTAACTAGAACTCTTTCTGATGTTAGAAGATGTGCGCTAATCGCAATAGTAAAAAGCAATGAATAGCCCCAGCCAGTAGAAACCAAAGAGGGCAAAGTGTAAGAATAAAGATAATTTAAGAATGATAAAGCAGATAAATGGCAAATAAAATTAATTTTGCTTGGTTTTCTAGTGCTTTCTGAAACAACATCTATTGAAAAAAATAATATAACGCCAAATAAAGCAACAAAAAATAATGATGCTTCAATAATAGGAGTTGGAGTAAATTTAGTTATATTTATATCATTAGAAAGAAGTGATCCTCCAGTTGCTAATTCTGGCATCAAATGAAGGAAAATATAACTAATGGCAAAACCACCACCTAAAGAAGAAATTATTTTTTGCCTCTTTACAGAAAGACTAGATATAGGTGGGATTATGAAATGTATTGATGATAAGAATGAGGCAAGAAGAATTGTATAAATCCAATCGTAAATTGACATAATACAGTACAATTCTATCAATAATAGCAAATGTTTAATTACTATTCAAAGAAATTATTAATTCATATAAAATTAACTTTAGGAAAAATACAAGAGAGAATGTAAAACATATATATTATTTTTCAATTAATATATATGGATTTATTTTCATTATTAAGACTATTTTAATCTTATTATAATAGATGTTATATATTAGTATGCAACTTTACAGTAATCTATTAAGATAAATACTATTCATTATAAAACATTCGAATGCTCCCTGCCATAAAGCTTGGCAAGCCAAAAACAGAATTTTGGCTTGGGTTGATTGATGGGGTATACGCGATAGCAATGACATTGGCCGCACTTGAGCTACCTGTATTGACAGCAAGAATTCATTCAATATATGTAGAAAATCAATTCGGTTTTTTAAAAATCCTATTTTTTATAGCGTCTGAAGTTCTTGCTTATGTTATTAGCTTTTTGGTTCTCTATGAGATATGGAGTTTTCATAAGGCTTCAATCTGTATTGGTGGATTATCTCAAAGAGGACAAAATTTTCTTAATAGTCTGATCTTGGTTTCTTCATGCCTTGTTTCAGGGCAAATGATCTATATATTGAATCAAAAATATGAATTATTATCTGAATTAGATTTAAAATCCTCAGAATTAGATACAATAAAAAGTTTAGTAATTGGTAGTGTTCATACCTATAATTATATTATCTTTTATACGTTGTGTCTTTTATGTTTCTTACTCATAAATATACTAACCTCAAAAAGTCAAAAAATTAGCAGTTCCAATGACCTTCTAATAGTTTCTAAGGCCACGATTCATAGAATTTGCATATTTTCTTTGTTCATAATTTTAACAATTCTTTGTTCAGAGATATTGCCTTGCCCTCTTCTTATGATTTGCTATCTATGTTATTCATTTTATGAAAAAGATTAAATGAACCTTGATATCATCAAATTCCACTAAGATAATCTCATGCTTCTCTAGAAATAATCAGAGACAAAGCCAATGCCTTAAAAGTATTCACGATTGATATAGATGAACTTCGCTCATAACTGGGCAAGGTTTTTTCTTGTGATGACATTTCTGACTTTTGAGAGGCTCAAATTATTGGTGGAATCGTTCCAAATCTGATTGCTTTTAGCTTGTTTCTTGTAGTAATTGGATATTTTGCTTTAACTGGGAAAATGGCTGAAATGTTCGGCTGGAAAAACAAGAAATAAAGCTATCACTAGCGAGTAAAGACTCAGGAGATCCCGCTGAGATCCCAGTCTCATTTTTCCATTAAAAAAGACAGGCCGGGAAACCTGTCTCTGACTGATCGGGGCGACAGGATTCGAACCTGCGACCTAGTGCTCCCAAAGCAAACACCCTAGCCCCTGCTGTAACTGCTTTTTCAAGCTATAACTAGCCTTCACATCTCTGTTGACTATCGTTTAATAGTGGGAAACACTTCTCCTAGGATACATCTAGGATACATGCCCTAACTTGAAAGGAAGAAGGACTATTAGCACTAGAGGTTTAAGTAACTCAATCATCAGCTCCCCAACGAGGATCCTCATAATCTTTAATGCATCCTGACGTTTGGCCAAGGCAGGCACGATAGCTGGATGGCCAAAAGAGAAATCTTGCACAAACTAAGCGCTTAGTCCACGTTGGCTTGCAAGCGGTATCGTTCATTTGTTCAGCACATGTTTTTCCATCCTCGGAAAGATTAAATCTACCTTTTTCTGAGTTCCACTCACATCCATAGTCTTTTTGAGCCTGCTCACACTCAGTCACATGTCGCCAATCGCCTCCATCATCAGCCTCCTCACAATGCCAGTGGGCATGTTGTTCATTGGTATGCTGAGAATCGGCACCACACATAGTTTTCCTTCCTCCAGTAATTTTCCCATGTGAAATGCAATAGTTATCGCTGACAATCTCCTCTGGATAAGAAGTAGGAATTGGATCGTTTTCATTACCGATAAAACTATTACCTCTAGTAGTTCCTCCACAAATCAAGTTCAAACATTCTTGTAATCTAATTCCACTCTCTCCCTTGAAGTTATAACTTAGTTGATTTGTATTCGTTGCAAGTATGAAAGTAGGCAATGTGTTTGTATCGGTAGGTATTGCACTTATCAATCCACTACCTGAGGCCCCACTACAACTATTTGAACCATCTGATTGAATCTGATAAGAATTAAGATTACTTGGAGAGAAATTCACAGTAGCTCTATCGTCTGTTTTGTTTGATATACACTCAGTTTGTATTTGTCTCATAGCTGCAAGTGCAGCAGTTGCTTTTGATTTCCTCTGAAAACAATTAAACGATGGAATAGCAATAGCACTTAAAATGCCAAGGACAGTAACTACTACGACAAGTTCTATCAAAGAAAAGCCTTCTTCTTGGTTACATCTTGATTTCATCGCCAATTTATAAAAAATCATCTTCGAGGATCTATATATTGTCCATCACTACCCCCGCAAGCTCTAAATGTGCTTCCTGTGGAACCTGGACCGTTAAGAGCTTCCCAGTCTTGCTCGCAATCCCAGTCATTAATTAGTTCTGCACAAGTTTTCCCGCTAGAGGATAATTTGAAATTGCCGTTGCCTGAGTCCCATTCGCAACCAAAATAATCTTTAGCTCGTTTACAAATTTGTTGATGATGACCTGGATTAGAGGAATTTTCAGGACCGCCTTGACAGTGCCATTTATATGATTTTTCACTAGCGTGAAATCCATCGGCTCCACACAATACTTTCGCCCCATTCGGACTGTCAGGATTACTAGTCATCACACAATGATCTTCATTATCAATTTCCGCGGGATATGTTGAATTATTTATATTGTTATTAGGATTTGAAACGACTACTACGTCTGCAGATTTGCAAATCATACTCATACAAAGATTCATTTGAGTCCCAAATTCTTCTTTGAAATTAAAAGTTAATTGATTAGTACTTGTATCAAGTATAAAAGTGGGGAATACATTCGTATCTGCGGGTATTGCACTAATCAATCCACTTCCTGATGCTCCACTACAACTGTTGGATCCATTTGATTGAATCTCATAAGACTTAAGATTACTGGCAGAAAAGGATCCTATGCTTCCAGTAACTGCTTGTTTTACTGAACACTCATTTTGTATTTGCCTCATAGCTGACAGCGCAGCAGTTGCTTTTGATTTCCTCTGAAAACAATTAAACGATGGAACAGCAATAGCACTTAAGACACCAAGAACAGCCACTACTACAACAAGCTCTATCAAAGAGAAACCTTTTTCCTTGTATTCCTTACCCCTAAACATCAGGGATCTCCTAAAAGAGGAATATTGATTTATCTGAGTCTGACAGGAATAAAGAAATCCAACTATACAACCTAGAAAACATATACACACTAAAAAATATTTACATCCCGAAAGCCAAAAAGCCTAGCAAAATCAACTTTTAACCGTTCCTAGGATACAACTAGGATACAAACCAAAAACTCATTCCTTGAGATCCCAATCGGGGCGACAGGATTCGAACCTGCGACCTAGTGCTCCCAAAGCACCCGCGCTACCAAGCTGCGCCACGCCCCGTTGACTGACACTGAAGACTGTAACTGAAGTTAGTGTCTTCAACGCTTTTGCTGCTTGATTCAACAAGCCTCAGATGCGATCACGTGGGGGCTTCTTGTCGCCCGTTTGTCGCCGCTTTGTCGCCCGCAAGAGTACAGGCAATGTCATCACGTAAGCACGAAGATGGCTGGATTCTAGCTCTGAGAGACTAGCTCCATTTAAGCTTAGGTTCAGCTTATCGGGTTGGGCAACGCCGTGGCAAAACTAAATTGGAAGTTCGTTTTCAAAACGGGACACACCAGTACAAAACTCTAGATATAGCTAGGTTCCTGCTAACTCAAGATTAATACAAGAAACTGTTGAAAAGATTGGTTGACTTGTAACAGGAAGCAGAAAATACGAAAGCAATTCAAAAAATATATTCCTAAAACCAAAGCTGTTAAATCAAATAAAAGGTGAAACCCAAATCATTTTAAGCTTGAAAAATGTGCAATGAAATAATTATTTTTCAGATCACACGCCATATTTCTCTTAATTAGTTATCATCCGATAATTGAAGAGGTCTTAATATTGGCTCCACATTTAGATCATCCATTATCAATATTATTTTGGCACTTGCTAGTTGGTTACCTCATAACTGTTAGTTGCGATTGGAACTGGATTCCACTTACGAAACAAGAGAAAAAGCTTGGTCCATCTCTTGATCAAATTCGAGGAAGAATTTTCGACTAGAGGCTGATAAGAATCAAAGAATAAAAATTCTATTAATCTAGCTCTATTTTCAAGATCCAACCAACTATTGAATACAGTGATGGTATAAACATTGGCACAATCTAGACATTAATTTAGCTATTCCAAACTCATTGCTTCCAACCAAGCCGGGGCCCAAATAAGTAGAAATTATAAAAATACGGCTTGACTCCTTTCCAGAGATCACATCAAGTAAGAAAATTTATTATCTTTTCTTTTTACCTGCGAGTACAAGGTCAAATGGCTCAACGAATTAACGTTGCATTAAATTCAATCCCCTCTGGAAGCAGAGACCTAGTCGAATTTGTTTTCTTTTGTGCAATTGGTTTTACTGCTGGAAATCTAGGCTTAATATAACTTACATATTTTCAACCGATCCATATACTTTTTCTATCTAATGGCCTGCTTATGGAGAGATCTTCAAAGAAGACCAATTAGCAATTGAGGTTATATCAAACTCCTTCTCAATCCCCAAATAATAGTTTTATTGATTAAATTCTTTCTCCTTGAATGAAATAGAACTACTTAATACCTTTGAAAGCCACTCAGTAGATCTCCAATCTACCAATGACACGATATTAATTTTTTGACACCCACCAAAGAAAGGACCAACACTACAAAAAGCAATAACGACTCTAAGAATTAGAAAAATACCGCTCGAAAATAAACAAGAAACTTATAACAACAACAACCCCAACCAAGGTAATTATACCCAGTATGGTATAATTACCTACAGAGAATACTTACATGCTTGCAATGATCCAAGACTACCCATTGCTACCATTTCTTTTCTTTGCTGGAGCATTGATCAGTACTGCAACGATTGGCCTTCCCGTTTTCGCTGGATAATAAGAGAAGGGAAATCAATTTAAAAAAATTAAATTTAAAATATAATAATCTTATTCATATAGAACTAATATCTATTTTCAAAACTCAACTTTATTATATTATTTAGTTTCAAGTAAATTAGACCATGAATTAAATAGGAAAAAGGTAGAATATAAAAATATCGCAAGGTAAACCCAATTAAGCCAAGGAGGCCTATCATTGTTCATAGTCATTTAATACAATTAATCCAACCTTGCCATAATATACTAAGAGTAATTAAAATTAGATCTAGAGTTTACCAAGCATTACGTTCGCTCCAGAAACATTTAAAACTAATTACTTATGAGGAAGTAATTAATGAAACAAGAATACAAGTTCCTTCGAAAACACTTAATTGAATTGAAATCTACTATTGAGAACCTTGAAGGAAATGAATGGTCTCTGAATTTCCCAGTATTTCTTTTCAATAGATCATGGTTTAAGCTTCAAAAAGTTACTCTGCATGAGTTAGCAAAAGAACTTCAGCCAGACAATTCTCAGGAGGCTCCGGAATTAATTCAATATCAAAAACTATTAGACCAAGGGCATGATCCTTTATTTGCTATTCAAGAATGTTGGCATGAATTTGGAATAGAAGACTTTCATAGATCTCTTAGGAACTCTTCAAATTGGAAACATAAGGGGAATAATGGCTGGACGTTTAAAACATATGCCGAACTATTAATAAAATATAGAAAGATTATCGATGAAACTGATCTACGACTTCCTATTATTATTTTAGCTAGGAACACAAATGAGGAACATAAACTTGAATGGGTAAGCCATGATAGTTTATCCGAATTAATTGCCGTTGAATAGGAAATTCAAGCAACAGCTAAATCATCTGATCGTGTTCCCCACTCTGTATCTTCTAAAAGATCAGAATATCCCAATGCATTAACAAGGTTATATTTTTGAAATTTCCAATCTGAATCCTCTAAATAATCTGAATACTCATATGTTTTAGCAAGAAGAGAAAATTCTTTAGAAAATGGGCACATAAAAAATAATCATTTTCATATTACGATTACATTGTCTTGAGCAAAAGCAAATAAAAATAATAATTCCTACATATAATTGAAATCAAAAGGGACTTCAGCCAAAGTATTTATGAGCTAAACAGTTCTTAAGTAATTTAGAAATAGTCCAAACAGCTCAAAATCAATGGCTCATATACACTATTCAAGAAAGCTCATTATTAAAAGTGAATGGGATATATCAGAAGAAAGCAAAATGGAGAATAAGTACCTTGAGAACCTTCCTGAAGGTACTTATTCCTTTACTGGAAAAGAAGGGATTGTAAAAGTAATAATTCACAAAGGTGGCAGTCAATCATGGGACCTTGAAAACTGGTTCGCATCACTAGACCCAGAAATCAACGAAGAGCAACGTCAACAAATAATTAACGATATAAAACAAAGATTGAACCGAGATACAGGAATAATTGATCCCCCAATAAAACAAAAAAGAAATGGTTTTCTACACATATTTAGTTAATAGTTGCAAATTTAAAACAATCAATATTTCAATTGAAAACTAAAATCACCTTATTTGCTGCTATTGCAACAAGAAAATATCTTAATATTGTACACCTAGCGTATAAATATACGCATTCGACATCTGACTTGGATTCTTCAGGTCCCTTCTGCCTCAACAATAGACTAAATCTATAATTTGCATTATTTTTAAGTACTAATAGAACCGAAAGAATTATGGAATACACAAAATGATTGGGACTATACAAGAAAAAGCCAACAACAAAAGAAATGTTTGAAAAAAGCTCAAAATGAGGAAATAAAGAAGCTGGGATAACTATTATGTTAGATACTATATAAATTAATCTTTCAGATTTTGTCAATAAAGACATTTTTTTAGCCAATAAAGAAATAGTAGACAATCCTTGAAGAGATTAGCACTAATGACAAGATTTATATCTGACTACTAAAAACAAATGATCAAACAGCATATAATCTAATTATTATATTCTTTATGTTAATGCAATTATTAATACTTGTTATTTTAATAATAGTATTTTTATTTATTGTTTCAAAGAAGGCGATCTCCTTCTTCAAGGTAAATCTCCTTAGGAATCAAAGAGCTTGGTCTAGTAAAGATATAAAAATAAATCGTAAAGATCCTAATAACAATCTATCAGGTAATACAAAGAATAATTACTTGAAAGTTATTGCTGACGAATCTAAGATTTTCCTAGATGAACAATCCTAAACTCAAATGGAAGAGATTATTTTAAATTTAATTCATAAGAATCTTTCAGAATTCTCTAAATCCATCAATCAACCAACTATAATTAGCAAATCTTATTTCAAGAAAAAAGCATTATTCTATGATATGAATTAGTCTAGGAAAAAGAATTAAATTGAATATGAGCTCTCTGTTTTCATTTGTAAATCATTCTTATTTATTGTCACTTAGAAAAAATTTATTGGATATGACAATAAATAATCCTATATTTATTTTTGTTGTAATAACAATTATTTGGTTTCTACCAGGAATACTCGTCAGGAGAATTACTGAGGCTAAGAAAGAAAATAAACGTAAAAAAGTTCAGAATGATGCTATTGCAAAACTTTACCCGAAGAATAATGATTAAGACTTATTCTCGATTAAGAAAAAAGATACTTACAACTGATGCATATACTATTTAACTTTACTTATCCATCCCTCTTCTATAGGATGGATGAAATCTCAATTGATCTCTAAACTTTTTATCTCCCCAATAGAAATCCTCATAAAATGAGAATGCAGACAAAGCAACTCCAGCAGTTAATAGCGCTCCCACAATAAGGACACAATAAAGAAAGCCATAGGAGGTCATCCAGCTAGCAGAGTCAAAGAGAACAATAAAAAGCTTTTCCATATAAAAAGAAATCCATTACAACCAGACTGGCTATAAATTCCGAGTATTACCACCTAGAAAAAATGCCTATTTTTCATAATCTTGAAATCAAGAGAAGTAGACAGAGCTGTTCAAAGCTTATTCCTAAAATAAATTCAAAAAGAAAAATTCTCTATCATTTAGAAAAATTAACTAATTGATTGAGGTTAAGTACACAAGTGAGATAATTTTAAAAAGATTCTCCATATAGAAGAATGTTCAGAAAACTAATCCAATATGGTGGCTACTTAATAAGTGGTGTGCTAATAACTTGGCTTATCAATCCCAAGGTTGCACAAAGTTTTCTTGAAGTCTTGCTTAAAATGACAATATTAATAGCTATACCAGTTATAGGAGCTTACTCACTTGATAAAGTTATTCTTTTAAAACATAAGAAAGCCTGGAATATCTTAATATCACTATGGATAGTAATCAGTATATATTTTAGTTTTTGGCTTGTTAAGTTTCTCGAAAGTTTTATTAATTAGTAGTAAGTATAAACCTATTTGAAGTTTCATGGAAAGATAATTAATAAATATTCTGCTCTCCAAAAGTTAAATTCTAATATTTAATCTGTGCTAAATAAAAAAAACTGGTCAATATTAAGAGATCATGTCCTTATCCAAGTTTAAGATCCTTCTATTATCTTTTATCTAAACTATTACAGATTATTTATTTTTAAATTTTCTAGAGATTTTCATAGGCTAATCGGAAACTAATCACTATCAATCAAAACTTCCTTCTTAACAATGCTTGGAAAACGCTTTAGTTAGCCTTAAGGGAGTAAAAGCCGTTTTGGCCTAAATTACGTTTTTTCATGTATCACAATATTTCTATTAAAAAACGACCTTTCTAGATCTATTAAAAACCTTTTGCCTATCTTAAATATCGCTTTGATTGAGGAATTTCTTATTAAGCAGATTCAAGGTGATTCCAATAATCCTTGAAGCTGTTTATTTCTTTAATTTTCAAATCGTTAGTAAATTCATAACTGCAACTCTCCAAATCAATAGTGAATACAAAAACAATAGATACTTCGTTGAAACACCCGAGAATAAGGCCTCAAAAAGAACTTCAATGAACATTTCCATTTCTAGAAGTTAATATTTGTGGCCGCCACTGAAGAATTGATCCTTTTTGGATAATGATGAATGTACAAAAATTTCCGGAACAATGGCGCTTACCTTTCTTACCGCAATATTTTTCCCCGATTATGGATATCAGGGTATTCCTTGGGATTTGTATTTAGTTCATTTATTCTTCTTTGCGATAGTAATCCCTTTTCACGTAATCATTTTTGCAGCTCGTAATGCTCAAACAGTCAAACCTAACGGTTTCAGGGACTGGCTAAAGGGCGAGACTAATGCAATAAAAGATGAAAAGGATACTATGTTCCCAAATGATTTCCCAACTGCTTAGAACTCAAAAAAGGCATTAATTAAAATGTCTGAACTTTTCAAGTTGCAACGAGATCATTAATTTTGGGCAATTGTAGGTTTAAATAAATACCTTATAAAATTGCATCTCCAAAAAGAAAATGCCCCATTTGACACTTTTAACCTTCGCTATAGGAGAGGGAAGCCTATCAGCAGCTCTCGTTGGTGTTTTATCAATTGCTCTTTTCGCAATCGTTGGTGTGATTGCAGGACCTAATCTTTCAAAATTTGATTCCTAAGCTTAGAAAGGTTTTTCTAGCCAAATCAATACCAGTTCCAAAATCCCAATCCTTAAAGGATCATTAGATATTAAAAATCTATAGAGGGAATTTAATTTCTACAATTAAATAAAAAAATCCCATTAAGTGTAAATCCACTTAGTGGGATTTTTTTCTGGAAATGAACAGCCATTTCACAAAAATCTCAGGCAACATTTTTTTCATCCTGGTTGTGTATATTTATTAACTTTGGAGAGCTTAATTCTCTTTTTTCTTGATCTCCATTGCCTACTGAAATATGTTTCTCGTCCTTCCTGGCATAGTTAAGTATCATTATAAGGTTTTTAAAATTTCCAAATAAAATCAGAAATACATCGATCAGTTTAAAAGTATTAGCTCCCATCTCTGATAAAAGTTCCTTAATATCATGATTTTTAGTGCTTTTTCTCATGAGAGTTACACCTGTCCAGATACCTAAACCAGAAAATCCAAGAAAAAGAAGTCCGAGCATACAAATTTAATTAATCATTTCCAAATTGACGTCAAATTCATATTTGGACAAGTCTAAGGAAAAGAATTGTTTGTTTTTTTGAAAGCGCAAAATCAAAAATGAATTGGAAGCTAAATCTAAAAATATCAGAAAAGACGAAGCAAGCCAAAACCAAAAACATAAGAAAAACTAATACTTGTTATTACTATCGAAAATAAAGGTTGATCTCAGGTTGGTTCAGCTTATACATTTACAAGCAATTAAATATGCACAAGTCAAGAAAAATGGACATGAACCCTTATAAGCCTCTAGTTCAATCAATTAGAAAAATCTGCAATCATTTTAAATAAAAATATATTTAATACTAGTGAGCAGATTTTAATTCTCCTCCTCTTCCTCCAGCTTCAGTAGCCTGACCTATTCGAGAAAATAGATTCAAACTTTCATCATTTAGATTAACCACTTCAACCTTGCTACCACCCAACTTTATTCGTCTAATAACTTGATCTAAAATAGCAACACCGCTCTGATCCCATATATGAGCTTCGGCCATGTCAATGGTTACTTTTTCAGGATGCTCATGTAATTCAAAACCTTGTCTAAAGTATATGCTGCTTACAAAAAATAATTGACCTTTTACCTTATAAATTCTATGGTTGTCACCATTTAATGTGCTCTCAACTTTAATAACCTTAGCTACCTTTCTACTAAACAAAATAGCAGCAAGTCCAACACCTGAAAGGAGACCAAGAGCTAAATTATGAGTAATTACTGTAACGAATACAGTCAATATCATTACAGAACTATCACTTCTAGGAATACGACGTATGTCTTTAATAGAAATCCAATTTGCAGTATTTATAGCAATCATTATCATTACTCCAACCAATGTTGCCATTGGTATCTGATTCACCCAATCCTTTGCAATAAGAATCATTGATATTAAACAAACTCCTGAACTTAAAGTTGAAAGTCTAGTTTTGCCTCCATAACCAACGTTCATAACAGATTGACCAACCAAAGCGCATCCCGCCATGCCTCCAAAAAGAGAGCTAACTATATTACCAATTCCTTGACCTCTCGCCTCAACATTTTTATTTGTACTTTTATCAGTCAAGTCATCAAGAATATCTTGTGTTAAAAATGTTTCCATCAGTCCTACAAGAGAAATCGCTAAAGCGGTTGGAAGAATTATTCCAAGTGTTTCAAAGTTAAATGGGACTTTAGGAAAACCAAATCCTGGTAATCCATTAGGAAGGATTCCTAGATTAGATACTGTTGGCACATTCAAGTTGAATCCTATCGAAACCGCAGTGCAACAGAAAATTGCAACCAAAGCAGAGGGTAAAACCTTAGTAAGTCTTGGCAGCAAATAGATAATTAATAGAGTAAGTATAGTCAATCCCCAAACAGGCAAGATTTGAGAGGCAGCTAGAACTGTTTCAGAGTGGGAAATATTTATACCCAAATGAGGCAACTGAGCAATAAAAATCAAAATTGCCAATCCATTCACGAAGCCATCCATAACTGGTTGAGGCACAAACCTCATTTGATAAGCTAGTCGCAAGTAACCCCAGGCAATCTGAAGAACACCGGTAAGCAGACCAGCAGCTAAAAGATATTGCAACCCAAGTCCAGGACTCATATTTTCACCTTGTTGCACAATCCCAGTCATTAAAAGAGCAGTAGAACCTGTAACTGAGGTAATCATGGCCATTCTGCCTCCGAAAATCGCGAGGCTTACTGAGAGTAAAAATGCTCCAAACAACCCAACTCTTGGGTCTACTCCCGCGATCCCTGAAAAAGCTATTGCCTCTGGAATCATTGCGAAAGCAACTACCAATCCAGCTAGTACATCTTTTGAAGGAGAAAGGAATTTCTCCCTTGATAATGAAATACCCAAATTTAAAACTTCGTTTATACCATCCTGCCTTATTACATATGAAATTTTATTTTTAAAGAAGTCTTTTAAATAATGTGAAGAAATAAAGTTTCAATCACTTTCATCTTTTCTTTTAACAAATTCATTAATTGCTTATACTCATTTCCTCTAGAGCTTTCTATAAAGTCCATAACAAAAGAGACCAAGGAAAGTACAATAAATCGTATTATCTTTGAACTTAACCACATTTTACTACCAGTCAAAGGAAATTAAAAATCTAAAGATATTAAAGTAAAAACCTTTATAAAGACTAATTGATTGAAACTTATTTTGAGTATTCTATAGATAGCTATTTAAGATTATCTTTGACAATTAAAAAATCAAATAATAAAATCTTATTCTATTTCTCCTTTATTAAAGAAACAAATTCTTCGGTACTCAAGGCAGGTTTATACTCCCAACTCATTCCATATTTGTCTCTCCAGGAAGCAAAGACTTTAAAAAGAATAGAAGCACTAGAAGCTCTACAAATTATCACACCTGTTCCATCCTGAGGGGTATGAGCCCATGCAATCCTTTCATAACCATCAATTAGATTATCTGACTTTCCACTTTCAACATAATCCACCAATGCTTCTGACGAATAAACCTGATCTTCAGAGGATTCAAATTTCCAGGTCACTACATAAAGTTGCATTTTTTATATCTAAAATATTTTTATATAATAATGAATAATAAAAAAACGTAAATTTATTGAAGATATATTTTCGTTTAATCATAGAGATCCTATGAGTTCAGGAATTAATTTTATTTCTATAGCCTGGTTCAAACTGTCTTCTAGCTGCCTCTGTCCTAAGTAATAATTGTCTTCCAGAACTAGATAAACTAAAACGCAGCGCTTTACCTGATTTAAACATAGCCTCCCCAATAGCCTTGGTTCTTGATAGTTCCATTTGGTATGCACGACTGAAGGCTCTTTCAGCATCAACATTCGCCAATTTTGCTTGTTGAGCTAAACGTTTAGTTTTAGATTTTGGAATTACAGATAGCTCACTCTCAGGCTCAGCCCATCTCCATAACCAATTGGAATTAGATCTTGTAATTGAAGATGATTGCTTGACCATACTTCTTTTCCCCCTTATAAACATTTAGGCATTGAGAGCCTTAGTAGTGACCCTAAGCGTTATTGGATGAAAAGAGGCTTGAAACACATCAAAAACAATGAAATTTAAAAAAGGAACTTTTAATAACTTCTACCTAAATCAAGGAACGGGAGTCTCTAAAAAATATAAAGTCCTAAAATAAATTAAAAAAAATAAATTTCCTCTTAATTTAAAGGAAATCGCATCAGAGCCCAAAGATAGAAAGATATGTTGATGGCCATTGCGGTAGCAACTGAAACTTTTTTCATAATATAAAAATCTGTATACATATAATTGAGCAAGAAAATTAGAACTTAGAAAGTATTTATAGTCTCATCAACACAAAATCAATTTTTCTTATTACTTTTCCCGAAGGAAAAGTAATCCTGACCGACAATCTTTTAGAACCTTTTTAACTTTAGTTAATCTCAATTTCCCTAATTTCTCATCTTTTATAGGAATCCAATGAGGCTTAATCAATTCATCATTAAATCCCAATCTAATTCTTGCACCAAACCAAGACCCATCTCTTTGCAAAGATGCTCTGCATTTTACATCATCACTTGTTAAATCAATCTTTCTTTCTATTAACCAGTCTTCAACAAAAATCAAATTAGTAAATTTATTTATACCGGCCTTACCTGTTTTACAGGCCCAAAAGATAAGACTGAAAAACAAAAATAACCTTAATCCTCTTAAAAGATTAATCACATCAACTGATCTATTGAAAAGCTTTAAAAATAAAAAAATGGGTCGCCTGAGATTCGAACTCAGGACCAGCCGGTTAAAAGCCGGATGCTCTACCACTGAGCTAGCGACCCGTAAAAAAGGTTCAATAGTGCTGCCTATGAAAAATATCACGTTGTCGAAGCTTTAAAGGTTATTGTTCCTTTTTGAGCATTAAAAAAATAAACAGATATTATTTTCCACCTAGCTCATTGACTTTTGAGAAGCATTAGATCTATTAATAAAACCATGAAGGGACATCTCAATATTATTTACCTAAGCTTATTCATAATAAAACCAAACTAACACTTGAAAGAAAAGCCTTCAGTAATCGTTATAGGAGCCGGACTGGCCGGATCAGAGGCTGCATGGCAAATAGCAAAAGCTGGAATAAAAGTAACTCTTGCTGAAATGCGCCCTATAAAAAAATCTCCAGCTCATCATACTTCTGAATTTGGTGAGCTTGTTTGCAGCAATAGCTTTGGTGCACTTAGCAGCGACCGAGCAGCAGGGCTTCTTCAAGAAGAACTTAGGAGGTTGGATTCAATTGTCATCAAGAAAGCTGATGAACACTCTGTCCCTGCAGGAGGTGCTCTTGCGGTTGATAGAAGTCAATTCAGTTTAGCTATTACAAAAGAACTTTCCTCGCATCCTCTTATAGAAATAGAGAGAAGAGAGATCAAATCACTTCCTCAAACAGATCAGATTACAGTTCTAGCAACAGGGCCTCTTACTAGCGAATTACTAGCAAAAAATATTAAGAGCTTTACGGGGGAAAAAGAATGTCATTTCTTTGATGCGGCTAGTCCCATCATCACAGGAGAAAGTATTGACTTTTCAACAGCCTTTCGAGCAAGTAGATACGACAAGGGGGATGCTGATTATGTTAATTGCCCTATGAACGAAGAGACCTATCTTGATTTTCATTCTGAATTAATTAAAGCAAAACAATCAGAATTAAAGGACTTTGAGAAAGATTCAGCTACTTTTTTTGAAGGATGTCTGCCCATAGAAGAACTAGCAAGAAGAGGAGTGGAGACAATGCGTTATGGTCCTCTTAAACCTATAGGACTTTGGGATCCAAGATGGGGTGATGTAAACGATAAGGATTTGCGAAGGCTAAAAAGAGCACATGCAGTTGTGCAACTTAGACAAGAAGATAAAGGAGGGAGATTATGGAATCTAGTTGGATTCCAAACAAATTTAAAATGGGGTGAGCAAAAACGTTTAATTAGATTGATTCCTGGATTATCAAATGCTGACTTTATTCGTTTTGGAGTTATGCATAGAAATACTTTTCTTGAATCTCCAAAACTTCTAGAACCCACACTCCAATTTAAAAAAAGAAAAACTTTATTCGCAGCTGGACAACTAACTGGTACGGAAGGCTATGTTGCGGCTGTTGCGGGAGGATGGTTGGCTGGAACAAATGCAGCTTTATTAGCTAAAGGTCAAAAATCTATTAGTTTACCAACGTCTACCATGATAGGAGCATTAACAAACTTTGTTAGTAATAGTGAAACAGGTACACGCCTTAAAAATAAAAGAAACTTTCAACCTATGCCAGCTAATTTTGGTTTATTACCTGAACTTAGTAAGAAAATTCATAATAAACGTGAGCGATATGAAAAATATAGAGACAGAGCCTTAATTCTTATAAATCAACAAAAACAAGCTTTATTAGAACTATAAAAAGTTCTAAAAATAGATCAAATTAAAACCACTCCTAACTCTTATGAACCATTCCACAAATAAAAAAGAAGATCCCTGCGATTGGGATTCGATAGTTATTGGCTCCGGTCTTGGGGGTTTAGTGACTGCTAGTCAACTTGCATCTAAAGGGGCTAAGGTTCTTGTACTAGAGCAATACACAATACCTGGGGGAAGTGGAGGCTCATTTAAAAGGAAAGGATTTACTTTTGATGTTGGAGCATCAATGATATTTGGTTTTGGAGAAAAAGGATATACAAACTTACTAACCCGTGCACTTGCAGATGTTGGAGAAAAATGCGAATCAATAGCTGACCCAACTCAACTTGCGTACCATCTTCCTGACAATCTAGAAATATCTGTTGATAGAAACTATCAGAAATTCATTTCAAAATTGATCAAATTATTTCCCCATGAAGAGAAAGGAATACAACGTTTTTATGGCACATGTTGGAGTGTATTTAAATGCCTAGATTCAATGCCTTTACTTTCGATCGAGGATCCTGCATATCTTGCAAAAGTTTTTTTCAAATCCCCATTATCATGTCTCGGGCTTGCTAGATGGCTTCCTGTGAATGCAGGAGATGTAGCCAGGCGACATATTACGGATCCCGCCTTATTGAAATTCATTGATATTGAATGTTTTTGCTGGTCAGTAATGCCTGCCAATTTAACTCCCATGATAAATGCTGGCATGGTTTTTTCCGATCGTCATCATGGTGGAATTAACTACCCTAAAGGAGGCGTTGGAATTATTGCAGAAAAGCTTGTAAAAGGGATTGAACGCTATGGTGGGAAAGTTCAATATAAATCTAAAGTTAAAAAGATTATTTTAGAGGACAAGAAAGCCATAGGGGTTACGCTAGAGGATGATACGAGTATCTACAGTCGAACTATTGTCTCCAACGCAACAAGATGGGATACATTTGGTGGAGAAGGAATTAATACTCCATTGATTGAATCAAATCAAATTCCTCAATCTGAGATAAAGTGGAGAAAGAGATATAAACCATCGCCTTCATTTTTATCCCTTCATTTAGGAGTAAATAAAGATATAATTGCTTCAGGAACTCACTGCCATCACTTACTTTTAGATGATTGGGAAAAAATGGAAAAGGAGCAAGGAGTCGTATTCGTATCAATACCTACACTTTTAGATCCAACGTTGGCGCCAGTTAAAAATCACATAGTTCATGCATTTACACCCTCTTCAATGGAGTGCTGGGATAATTTAACTAATAAAGAATATCTGGCTAAGAAAAAAATTGATGGAGACAGACTTATTGCAAAATTAGAAAATTTGTTTCCAGGTTTAAGCAAAAATATCACTCATAAAGAAATAGGGAGTCCCAAAACTCATAAAAGGTTTCTCTCAAGAAATAAAGGTAGCTATGGACCAATTCCATTAATGAGATTACCAGGATTACTTCCCATGCCATTTAACAGTACGAATATCAAAGATTTCTACTGTGTCGGTGACTCCTGCTTTCCGGGGCAAGGTTTAAATGCCGTAGCCTTTAGTGGATTTGCTTGCGGTCATCTTATCGGGGCCAAACTTGGAATGAACCCCTGGGAACTTCCAGAATAAAGAATTTAATTTACTGCTTTTAAAATTTAAGAAGGCAAATTATCAAGACTAAAGCGATATCCTTGTTGACGAACAGTAGTAATGCCGCCTCCATCACCCAGACCAGCTTGTTCTAGCTTTCTTCTAAGGGTAAGGACTTGGGTATCTACAGAACGAGGACCACCGCTAAAAGGAGGCCATGCCATTCGTAATAATTCATGCCGACTTCTTACCATCCCAGGAGGCATCAATAACGCGCACAGTAAGGCAAACTCCCTTGGGCTTAGTTCAACAGGCTTCTCCCTAAGTGTGACCTGTCTAAGTAAAAGATGAACTTCTAATGGGCCAACGGTCACTCTCTCTTGCAGACCAATTCTTCCCCTTTTAAGTAGAGTCCTACATCTTGCCGCTAATTCTTCTAGTCCAAAAGGCTTTCTTAAAACATCATCAGCACCATCATCAAGAAGTCCTACCACAGGTTCTACACCTGTTCTGGCTGTTAAAACAATTACTGAGCAACCTAACTGTTGAGCCAAGCGAAGAGCAGAGCTTTTTTCCAACAACTCTGCACTAACTAATAAATCAGGTGATTGATCTCTACAAAGATCCACAGCCTCTGCAGCAGAGCCTACTGCTGCTGCAAGTTGTCCATCCTGTCTCAGCCTCTGCACTAATACAGTACGGAGAGTTGGATGGGGCTCAACTACAAGTACCTTTGAAGGGGATTGTGTAGTCCCCTGAGGAGAGATCCCACCAGGAGATGTTCCTGGGATTTGCTCAGTTGCAAGTTGTTCTGCAGGTATTGATTTCACAGGCTAGAAAATAGCACCCTTAGACTAGAAAAGATTTTAAAGCACACCGTTCACAAGCTGCTAATAATAGATTGTGTCTTAGCAAACTATGACATCTTTTGATGACCCAGAAGCCATAAAGCATTTTCAATCGATTTGTGATGCTTGCCAAGAACTAACAAGCAGATATCACACGCCTTCAGAACTAAGGCTCTATGCAGATGGATACTTACATTCTCTGAGGAATTGCAAGAGATTAGGTCCTCGCGATCAAGAGAAACTGGAAGCAATAATAGACAGATGGATCATGGACCCTTCAAGTTTTATCGGGCCAGATGGAAATATAAATAACTTGTTTTTTCAAAAAGAACTATAGGAATGAACATAAAAGTAAAAGTTTATGAAGCAAGAGCAATTTCAAGCTTTTCTTTCAATTCTCCAGAGTTATACATCGTTATCAGAATGTCAGAGCCTCCTAAGAATTCCCCTTTTACATACACTTGAGGAATAGTGGGCCAATTTGAATATTCTTTTATACCTTCACGAATGTCCATATCGGACAAGACATCAAAAGTATCAAAACTTATCCCCAAAGAATTTAATATTTGGACTACATTATTTGAAAAACCACATTGAGGCATTAATTTATTGCCTTTCATAAAAACAAATACGGGATTTGAACTGATCAGAAGTTCTATTTTTGAGCGAGTTTGAGAGTCCATAAATAAAGTAATCAAGAAGGAGTTGAAGTTTTTAAAGCCAGTGCATGAATTGCTTCGGTTTTTAATTCGGTTTTGAGAGCCCCATATACAAGTTGGTGTTGTTGAACTAGAGATAACCCAGAAAATCTTGCAGAAATTACATCCACTTCAAGATGATCACCACCCCCCAAATCTTTAACATTAATCAAAGCATCTGGAAGTGTTTTTTTTATTGAAGCAATTACTTCTGTTGATGTAAGCATGTATCAAATAAATAAAGAAACTAATATTTGGGAATAAAAATCTTAAAGAAAAGACTTCATATCACCAGCATAGGGTGTTTCAACAAAGCAAATTCAACTAAATTTTAGTTGCCAAATTATTTACGACCAACTGCCACGAGGGCCGCTTTCTCAGCCGCACACATTCTTTCGGAAAGTTCAATATTAAAATCAGATGATGATTGCTGACCTGTTTGGGAAATTCTTATTGGGCTTGAGAAACAAATCGCTGCTGATCCGCATAGTTTTGGAATTACTTCGCTGTAAGCAAGACCTACTGGAACAACATTAATATCCATCCCCTTGTTAGAGGCCAGTTGAGCTAAACGAACCAAACCTCTTTTTAGCTTTATTGGTTCGCCTAATCGATTTATCTTCCCTTCTGGAAAGACTACAAGTTGCTGCTGTGAAATTAACAAGTCCACGGCATATCTAAGGCTAATTAATGATGGGCGTCCCTGATCAATAGGGAAACAACCAATTCTGTTTAAAAACCAACCTTGTAGTCCTTTCATCTCAGACCGAGTAACCATATATCTACACTCTCTTTTTGTAACCCTTCTACCAGCAGCCATTGTCAGCATCAAAGCATCCCATCTTGATCTATGTGTCGGAGCTAAAACTACAGGCCCATTCAAAGGTAAGAATTTACTCCCAATTACTATTCTTCTACGAAAAAAATTATTCAATGCAAGATCCTGAGTTGCAAGCATGGCTAACCGACTCCAAAAAGGATCGATACCAAGACATATATTTTTCTCTCGATTGACTACGGGCAAAGTACCTTCAATTTAAAATCATATTGTTATGAAGATAATGTGGAGGCGTTACCATTAACCATCACACTGGGCAGTTACTACAGCGGCTGACCATATTATTCATTTAGACATACACTCAAAGTGTATATATTGTTTCCATGGCAAGTCTTGGTGTAAACATCGACCATATTGCAAATGTTAGGGAGGCTCGAAAAACATTTGAGCCTGATCCAGTGCCAATGGCTCTTTTAGCTGAATTAGGTGGTGCCGATGGAATAACGATTCACTTAAGAGAAGATAGAAGGCATATTCAGGATAGAGATCTAAGACTCCTTAAAGAAACGGTACATTCTCGTCTTAACCTCGAAATGGCAGCCACTGAAGAAATGACTTTAATCGCATTAAAAGTCAAACCAGATATGGTCACCTTGGTTCCCGAGAGAAGAGAGGAAGTCACAACAGAAGGTGGACTTGATGTAATCAATTGCAAAAACAAACTAAAAGAAACAATCCAAAAGTTATATGATGAAGAAATACCCGTAAGCCTTTTTGTTGATCCCATACAGGAAGTATTAGAAATTTCTGCAGAAATCAAAGCCAGCTGGGTTGAACTTCATACAGGGAAGTATGCAAGTGCAAAATACAAAGATAGAGAAATGCAGTTATCAATACTCAAAGAGAACACAGCAAAGGCAAAAACATATGGTCTGAGAGTTAATGCCGGCCATGGTTTAACTTATCAAAATGTTGAACAGATAGCAGCTATTAAAGGGATGGAGGAACTAAATATTGGACATACAATTATTTCAAGAGCTTTAGCCGTTGGGCTAACTCAAGCAGTAAGAGAAATGAAAAACCTAATTATGAATCCAAGGGAAAATAATTTCTAAATAAATCTAATGATTGTAATTAATACGCAAAGAACGAAATCAAGCCAATTCAATCCCTTTTTTAAGCCTAGGTTTTGACCATTGCTAACGATCTATCGTAGTAATAAAGCTGAGTGGTTGTCAGAGGTTTTAGGACAAGAACTTCGTTTAGATCCTCCAGCAATAACAAACGAAGTTGACATTATTGTTAGCTCATGGCCTTCAAGTAAATGGTTAAGCGAACAACTTTCAGTAATTAATGGAATAAATGCCTTAGTTAATTTCCCTTTCCCTGGAATATATTTAAAGAAACTCCTAAATATTATTCTAGAAATAGAGCCCAATGAATCTAATCCATGGGAAAGAAAATATCTTATTTGGCATATTATAGAGCTCTTACCAGAACTAATTAAAGAAAAAGAAGCAAGTATTATTAAAGGCTGGTTAGAAGAGAAACCACAGGATGGTTATCAAATTAATATGTATATATGGGAACTCGTTAATAATATAGCAGATGTATTTAATGAATATATTCTCTTTAGACCTAATATGATAGAGGAATGGATAAAATCTGATTTACAAATAATCTCAAAAAAAGATTACTTATGCAAAAACTCTTTATGGCAAGTAATCCTATTCAAACTTTTATATAAAAAGTTAAAAAAAGATCCTTTATGTATAAAAGTGCATAAAGCAATCAATATTTTAAAATATAACGATATTTCGAACCTAAGACTTCCTAAGAATCTTTATATCTTTGGTCTAAGTTCTCTAGCTCCTCTACAAATAGATTTAGTCCAAGCACTTTCTCAGGCAATAGAAATAAAGATTTTCATAATTTCACCTTGTAATGACCTATGGCACAGATGTGAACAACGTAGATTGCGATACGGCAATAAATGGAGTACGACTTCTGACAGGAGGTGGTTACTTGAATCTCCCAGGATTGAAGCAACCTTAGGTAGAATGGGTGCTGAATTTCAACAGCTACTCGAAGGAAGTGGAGAACATCAATTAGGCGAGTGGGCTGATCAAGATCTCTTTTCCCTGTCTGCCAATATCGCTATCAATAAAGGTCAGAAACCGAGTCTCTTAGAACAACTTCAACAAGAATTACTTTCTTCAGAAAATAATTCTTGTTTAACCAAAGAGTTAAACGATAACTCGTTACTGTTTCTAAAGTCACCTAGCAAACGACGCCAAGTAGAATTAATCAGAGATCAAATATTAAATTTCTTAGCTAATGATAAAAGTTTAAAGCCAAAAGATATTCTAATAATGACACCTCAACTAAGTTGCTATTCATCTATTTTCGCCTCAGTATTCAATAATTTACCTACATCTGATATCGAACTTCCATGGACAATCACTGACAGAAGTCATGAAGATAAAGTAGGGATTATACATTTTGTCTTGAGCTTATTAGATATTTCTTCTAACCGCCTAACTGCCTCAGGTCTTGATTCACTTCTTGCTAATCCAGCATTACAAAAGCAACAAAATCTCAGCGCTGAACAAATTGATAATATTAGCAATCATCTTCAAGAAACAGGATTTACTTGGGGACTTGATGCCTCAGATCGACTTGGTGAAAATGAACATAGTCTATCTTGGTGTCTTGAAAGATGGTTACTAGGAATTATATTTCCAAATAATATTAAAAGTCCTACTAAAGAAATTGCTCCATTCTCAAAAAATATTACACACTTAGAAATAATAAATTCGTGGGGGTTACTTACAAATATTTTTAAATATATAGAAGAGCTACGTAAATTCCATAAATGTAACGAATGGGTAGCTCTTCTAAAATCAATTATTGTAGAGTTTTTTGGAGATGGAGGAGATTGGATATGGGAAGTTCAACAACTTCTAAATATAATAGACAATTGGCATTCAATCACAATCGATTTTCAATTAGATATTGATAGTTCAGTAGTCAAAGATCTAATTACTCAATCACTTAGTTCAACTAGTGGGAAATTTGGACATAGATCTGGGAAAATTACGATAAGTGCTCTTGAACCAATGAGAGCAATACCACATCGCGTCATAGTAATCATGGGATTAGAGGGGAAAAGCTTCCCACGATCTGACTCTAGAACTAGTTTTAATATCATTGAAAAGAGCTGGGAACTGGGTGATCCAAATCAAAATGATAAAGATCGTTATTCACTACTAGAAGCATTGATCTCATCGCGACAACATCTTTTACTTTCTTGGAATTGTAGAGACGAAAGAACAGGAGAAGAACTCGAACCATCTAGTCCAGTTCAACAATGGTTAAATTATTTAAAAATAAAATTAGGACTAGATATTTATAAAAATATATTAATAGAAGCGCCCCCAAACCCTCTTGACATTCAGAATTTTAGAAAAAGTTCTACTGCACAAATATTAAGTTGTGATCAAAGAAATCTAGAAGCTCGTAAATTGATAGATAAAGAAATATCACCTTCACAGATATCATTAGCATTACCGCTAAAATGGGATGGAGAATCCTCAACAAATGCAACATTTATCTCATATGAACAGACTAGAGAATGGTTACTCGGACCCCAAATCTCATGGCTTAAAGAAAATAAGATCCAATCAAAAGAATTCAACAAAATCATAGAAGATAATGATTACTTAGAACTTTCAGAGTTAGATAGATATATATTACTTAAACAACGTATAGATAATTATGAGGATAAAGAAGGGATAAGAACGGAAAATGAGCAAAGTTACTGGAAAGAACACTATTCAGGAACAGGGGTTTTTCCTCCTAAGTCATCAGGTACGATAGAAGAAGAATTATTAGAGAAACGTTGGCAGAATTTAAATTCAATACTTAAACAATCAGGAGAATACACAAAGAAAAGTCTTAAAATAAATAATTTAGAAAAAGATTTTTATTTTGCAGGCAATGATTTAATCCAAATAGAAATAGGAAGTCTTAAATACAAAACAGTTATGGAAGGATGGTTAAATCATTTATCTATATCAGCTAATTATTCTTTAGATTCGAAATCACTCATCATTTCCAGGAAAAAAGGTCAAACTATAAAGGATAATTTCGAAATATCTTATCAATTTTCACCAATTAGTCAAATAGATGCCACTAAATGTTTAATAAAGCTTGAGAGACTCGCAAATAAGGGACAAAAGGATTGTTGGCCAATACCGCCAGAAAGTGGATTAGCATTAGCTCTTAATAATAATAAAATGAAAAGCCCACATGAAGCATTCCGCAAGAAATGGGAGGGTGATTCATATATTAAAGGTGAAAGAGAGAACCTAGCAATGCAAATCTGCTTTGGTAGAAATTGTAAATCTTCAGTATTCTTAACGGATGAAAGTTTCAACATAGCTATGATGGATCTATATGAACCACTACTAAATACACTGAGGAGAATATAAATTCATAATGAAAAATACAAAAGGTGAATGGTACTTAGTTTCTCAATTTATCCTTATAATTCTACATATCTTACAAGGATGGCCTGATAATACAAATCTAAATTATGAAATATTTAAGTACATACAAATATTAGGAATAATAATATCTAGCAACGGAATCATTAATTTAATATTAGCCTTTTATCATCTGGGTCATAACCTATCAATACTTACGATACCAGTAAAAAATTCAACTCTAATAACGAAAAAGTCCTACAAAAATTGCCGGCACCCAATATACAAGTGGCTATTATATATATCCTTAGGCATATCTATTTATAAACTTAGTCTATTCCATTTATTACTATTAATTATGCTATCATACATTTTAAAACTAAAGGCAACAACAGAAGAAAAGAAACTATTGAAATTGCATTCTTCATATGAAAAATATATTAAAACAACTCCAGCTATAATTTCATATATCCCATATTTAGATTGGAGGTCTTAAGAGATGTCAGATATAAAAAAAAGAGAAAAGAAGCTAATAATTAAATATAAAAATAATAAAAAAGCAAAGCCTGAAGAGATAAAAACATGAAACCCAGAAAGAAAGAATCATATGTATTCGAACCTAATCTATACCCATTAGATAATGGAATAAGGCTAATAGAAGCAAGTGCAGGTACTGGTAAGACATTCTCATTAGCGCATATCGTCTTAAGGCTAGTAACTGAAAAGAAATATTTAATAAATCAAATCTTAGTAGTAAGTTTTACAGAAGCAACATCATCAGAAATAAAATCTAAGATTATTGAGAGATTAGTCTTAGCTTTAAAGATAGTAGAATCAGACTATGATGAAGTTTTAGATGATGACATTGATGATGTCCTGAAAGAATGGGTTTCCCTCAATTTAAAGACAAAGGATAATAGATTGTTAATTGCATCTTTAATCCTAGAAGCGCTTGAAAGAATAGATACAGCAGACATCACAACAATTCATGGCTTTTGTAGTAAAACAATCCGAAGAGAAGCCATAGTTCACGGGTCTAAACTCAATCCTAAAATAGAAAAAGACTCATATTCCTTAATCCAGGAAATAGTTGAAGAATATTGGAAAGAAGAAATATTAGAAATAGAATCTAATGATTTGAAAGGCATTTTAAAATCTAACTTTAGTATTAAAAACCTAACTAAAGTATTAAATACCATAGAAAATGACTCAAACAATAAGTATCAAAATACATTTAAGCATGTTGACCTAACTAGGAATCTTTCTAATCAATTTTATCAGCATATAGAATCATTATGGTCAGAATTCGTTAAGCTATGGGAAATAGAAGGAAAAGAATTAGAAGAGAGCTTTAAAGAATTTGCCATAGAACTTAAATCATTGGGAATATCTGATACAAAACCATATAGCGCTAAGCCTAGGAAAAATAGATATATGATATTAAATAATTGGATAGAAGATTATAAGAAAACAAAAAGACCTTCATATAATGATATACAAAATCAAAGTCTATTTGCTAAATATTTCCATCCAAGGAATCTAAATATTTTATCAAGTAAATATAGACTAGATAACAAAATCCCCACAAATAGTAAACTATTCTACAAGATAGGCGAATTAATCGATAGTCCTAAAGACTTAGTTTGGGAACATGCATTAACTAGGATTAATAAGGAAATAGAAAAAAGAAAAAGCACAAAAGGGATTATAATCTATTCAGATTTATTAAAATCCTTAGATCCCAAAAGATTACTATTAGTTAATAATGAAAAGAACTTTAGTACAGGTAAGGTTATTTTCAACAACTTAAGAAATCGATATAAGGTGGCATTGATAGATGAGTTCCAAGATACAGACCCAGTTCAATTGAGATTACTTCATGAAATTTTTGGCAGAAAAAGAAATCGTCTATTACTCATGATAGGAGATCCTAAACAAGCAATTTATAGTTTCAGAGGAGGAGATTTAAAAACATATATGAAAGCCAGAGAAAAGGCAGATCGAATAGATTACATGAATAAAAATTTCAGAACAACTAAATCACTAATATTAATACTCAATAAATTATTCGCAGATAGGCTTATTCGATCAGAATTAACGACTCAGGAAATGCTACCTTGTTCTAAAGAAAGAAAGTTAATTCTAAATGGTATTGAAAGACCACTACAAATTTTAAATCTAACTGATGATTCTCAAGCACAGGATTTAAGTCCCGAGAATATAGATTCAAAAAGTAAGGTAGAAGAAAAGATTCCTCAAATCATTTCATCATATTTATTGGAATTATTAAACAATAACCCTCAGGATCTAATGCCATCTGATATTTGCATACTTGTAAATAGGCATGACCAAGCAAAAAGTATCAGTAGTTATCTTTCTAAAGTAAAGATACCATCTAAATTGATCAATGATTCTAATATTTTTGAAGGGGAAGGAGCACAACTTCTACAAGTTCTCCTGAATTGCATAGCTACACCAAATGATCAACAAAAAGTTTCATTGCTAGCTTGTTCTGAGTTATTGCAATGGGACAGAAACAAACTTATTAGTGCAAAAACTAATGGAGATTTTGACTTATTATCATTAAGACTTAATGACTTATCGAAATTACTACCTGGGATTGGTCTAACAGGTTGTCTAGCAAAACTGCTTCAAGGGGAATTGATGGCAGACATCTCTCAAAGAGGGAGTTTATTAAGTGATTTAAATCAGACTGCTCAATTAGTAGATCAACAGATATATCTACAAAAATTCAATGCAATTAAAGCCTCAAGATGGCTTCATCGACAACGTCTGAAGCCTAGTGAGCCAATACCAGAAGAATACCAACCGAATAGTGATGTTGCGGATAGTGCAGTAAATATAATTACGATACACAAAAGTAAAGGATTACAATTTAAAGTTGTAATATGTCCATACTTATGGCAAAAGCCGCCAGAAAATAAAGGACTGTTATGGAAACGGAATGAATCTCTTTTTATATCTAAAAAATATCAATGGGATAAAGACTTTAATAACTATGCAAACTTAGTTAAGCAGCAATCGCTTCAAGAAGCAGAAAGACTAGCTTATGTCGCCATGACAAGAGCCAAGAATCAATTAATAATCATCTGGGCAAAAGCAAAGGAACAAGAAGGAAATCCCCTCTCAGGATTCTTATTTGGACCAAAAGCAATAAACCTAGAAATGAAAGATCATTCCCGAGAATTAATGGAACAATGGCTAAAAACAAGGCAGTTAAATATTGATATTAAAGATATAAAATGCACTCAATTAAAGGGTGTTTGGCATCAGCCTAAGAGTAATCTCAAACTATCACTAGGTTTAATACCTAAACATAAATTAGATAATAACTGGGGAAGATATAGTTATTCTTCATGGGCAACTAAACAAAGTCAAAAATCAATCAAACCATATTTTCCTGAAGAATCTAATGAAGACCTCTCATTTAAAGATCAAAATGAAGATATATTGTCTCCTAATCAGATAATGCAGGAAAAAAATCCTATAATTTCACAATCAATTGAAAACTTATGGCCAAATGGAAATCCAATTAATGATTTTCCTCGTGGAGCGATAGCAGGGAGTTGTCTTCATAAAATACTTGAGCAGATAGAGTTTGATAAACTTGATAATAAAGAACTAATCTCACAATCAATTGGAGAAGAGCTAAGGAAATCGAATATAAATGATTCCTTCAATGACTCTATATATAATTTACTCAAGAGAATTGCGAATCTTCCACTAGGTTGTTCTTTAGGGAAATCAAATTTAAAAGATCTAAGTAAAAATCATATGATAAAAGAACTTAATTTTGATATCCCAATTTGTCATAATACAAAACCAATAAACACCTTAGATATCTCTTCTATATTTAAACAAAATATAAAAAATAAATTCGGAATTGAATATTCAAGGAAACTTGAGGAGCTAAATATTAGTAGCAGTGGTTTTCTAACGGGCTCTATAGATCTTGTTTTCGCAGATAAAAGAAATAATAAAAATGCAAAATGGTGGGTTCTTGACTGGAAGAGTAATTGGCTTGGAAGTAACTATTCAAAAGAAGGTATTCTCACTTGTGGGCCGTCAAATTATAATGAGCTTTCAATGGATAAAGAAATGTATACTCACCATTATCCTCTGCAAGCACATATATATCTATTAGCATTACATAGATTTTTAAATTGGAGACTCCCAGATTATTCACCTCAAAAACATCTTGGTGGGTATATTTACGTATTTCTAAGGGGGATCCCAGAGAAAAAAGATATAATTAAAAGAAATTATCCTGATCAAATCCCAGGTTTGATTATAGAGAAGGCTCCATTAGAGAGAATAAAAAGATTAGATTCAATCATAAGGTGAAAATAAATGAAGAACCAATCACCTAAATCATTATCTACTAATATCAATAATTCTCTATTAAATACTCTATCTAAGTACTTTCCACCAAAACAATTTCACGAATCTTTAATAGACATTATAAATGTACTAATGGATGGTTTATCAAGAGGCGATATTTATATAGATATGACGAATCTCCCGACTAATTTTGACCTAAGATATAAAGGATGGCCTATTGCCCACAAAAAAGCACTAATTGCCACTGGATGGACGACTGGAGAAAAATCACCCATAGTTTTAAACGGCGAAGTAATTAGTTGGCGTCGAACACATGACGAAATGGAGACGGTTATTCAAGAAATCTTTTCAAGAAGCGAGCCTCTAAAAATATCAATCAAGAACAAAGATATTCCTGAAAGTTATGACATTCCAAAACGTCTCAATCAAGAACAGAAGAAAGCTATAACACTAATAGAAGATCAAAGAATTATTATGTTAAGTGGGGGGCCAGGGACAGGCAAAACCAGCACAATTCTTCAAATGCTACTGCGCGCACTAATGATCAATCCAAAACTTAAAGTTGCTATGGCTGCTCCTACAGGGAAAGCAACCCGAAGACTTAAAGATGCGATTCAAGCTGGCATCAAAGAATTAGAAACGTCGAGAAGAAATAAACTTTCCAAAATCCCTTGTCAAACATTACACAAATGGCTTGAATCTACTCCTAATGGATATCGTAGGAACTCAAAACGACTACTAAATATCGATCTTTTTGTCATAGATGAAATGTCAATGGTAGACATGAGTATTACTAATGCATCTCTGAATGCTTTACCCCAGAGTAGTCAAATTATTCTAGTTGGAGATTCAGATCAACTATCTCCAATTGGGAGTGGTGCAATATGGCAAGTTTTACAGAGCAAGGAGATGAAAAAAAAGTTTAAATCTAACTCAGTTGAACTAAAAAAATCATACCGAAATAAAGGAGATATTGCCTTATTACGAAATATCTTAAAGAAAGAAGGGTTAAATCCTTTTTGGAACAAACTATCAAAGACATTAAAGACATCAAATGTAAGAAAGCAAAGATCATCTTCGGTTAATATTCCAGAGTCATTAATTGGTACTCTTATAGAACACAAACTAAGACTTAAAAGACTTACAAATATTGCAGTTGATTCTATTCCAAATGATGCATGGATCTCAAGTATGTTTGAAGTTATACCTTCGCCAGAGATAATTAAACTATTTACTTTCTTGGGAAATCTATTAGTACTTTGTCCACAAAAATATGGTCATTGGGGTACAAATAAGATCAATGAATCCCTATTAGGTGATATCACAAGTAAAGGAATATCAAGTTGGGAACAAGCTACACCTGTTATATGTGGAAGTAATCAAGCTGAGTTAGGATTAGCCAATGGAGATGTAGGCTTAGTAATTGGAGAAGGTCTAAAACGACGACTATTATTCAATATCCTTTCTGAAGATCAAAAACTTGTTACTCGTCTAATACACCCTTCAAGGATAAATGTCTTAGATCCAGCTTATGCAATGACAATTCATAAGTCACAGGGAAGTGAAGCAGATCAAGTTATTTTATTGTGGACAGAACCGATTAACAACTTAAAAAATTCCCAAAACATCAAACTTCATTCTCATGAATATGAAAAGAGATTGATTTATACGGCGATAACTCGTGCAAAAAAACAATTAACTGTAATTACTGATAAAAACAACGACTTTGAACATGGAATCAACTAATTTCCAAAAAGGATTTTCCGGGATGATAAATTATATACATACAACCTTTAACAAGGCGCGTCAGCAAAGCACGGTTATATACCGATCGGAAGTTGTCTGCCTTATTTGAAGGACAAAAAGGCAACCACAAATTAGATGACAAAGACTTCTTCACATGAGGATCCCTCATGTTCAATAGATCAGGCCCCTCTTGAACATTCTTCAGAAAATATACTGGATGAAACTGATCAACAGCCAACAAATGGATTTTCAGACTTTGATTTAAGTAAAGAGCTAATTCAAACACTAGAAAACAAAGGTTACTCATCACCCACCCCTATTCAAAAAGCTGCCATACCAGAATTACTCCTTGGAAGAGATTTAGTCGGGCAAGCTCAAACTGGAACAGGTAAAACTGCAGCCTTTGCTTTACCTCTTCTTGAGAGGCTTCAGGAAAATGTTGCGCATCCACAAGTACTCGTTCTTGCTCCAACTCGTGAATTAGCAATGCAGGTTGCCGAAGCATTTCGTTCATATGCAGTAGGGCATCCACATCTAAAAGTACTCGCTATTTATGGAGGCTCTGATTTCAGGAATCAAATCAACATTCTCAGAAGAGGTGTCGATGTGGTTGTAGGAACTCCTGGCCGCGTGATGGATCACATGAGACAAGGAACTCTAAACACAAGTAAATTAGGTTGTTTAGTTCTTGACGAGGCTGATGAGATGCTGAGGATGGGCTTTATTGATGATGTTGAATGGATACTTGAGAAGCTACCAGATGAGAGACAACTAGTTTTATTTTCGGCAACAATGCCATCTGAAATCAGAAGATTATCAAAAAAGTATCTAAATAGTCCTGCTGAAATAACAATTAAAGCAACAGAAGAGAAAGAAAGGTTGATCAGGCAAAGGTATATAACAGTTCAAAATTCATACAAAGTCGATGCGCTACAGAGAGTCTTAGAAGCTGTATCAGAGGAGGGGGTAATTATTTTCGCAAGAACTAAAGCTATTACAATAGTAGTGGCGGAAAAATTAGAGGCTTTTGGATATAACGTAGCTATTTTGAATGGAGACATCCCACAGAACCAACGGGAGAGAACAGTTGAAAGATTAAGACAGGGATCTGTAAATATTTTGGTAGCCACTGATGTTGCAGCCAGGGGGCTTGATGTAGATCGAATAGGTCTGGTAATTAACTATGACATGCCTTTTGATCGTGAAGCATATGTTCATCGAATTGGACGAACAGGTAGGGCCGGAAGAAATGGAGAGGCCATCCTTTTTGCTAACCCAAGAGAAAGATCATTTTTAAGTAATCTTGAAAGAGCCGTGGGGCAATCAATAGAAAAGATGGAAATACCCGATAATGAAGTCATAAACAATAATAGAATTAAGAAACTTCAAGAAAAACTAATTAAAGCCGCCTCTATAGAGAGAGATGACAAAGACGAAACAAGTATTTTAGAAGGCTTAATTGAAAATGTTGAAAAAGAATTAGATATTGACCCAAGACAAATAACTCTTGCAGCATTAAATCTAGCTATTGGTACTTCTTCACTACTTGAAAAAGGCAATGAAGACTGGATCAGACAATCTGCTCAAAGAAGTATAAGAAATGACCGTAGAGATAAAAATTTCAAACAACGTAGGAAAGGAGAATACGACAACAATCGTCAAGATGATGACATGGATAGATTCCGGGTGGAAGTTGGTCACAGAGATAGAGTTAAACCTGGGAATTTAGTAGGAGCGATAGCAAATGAGACAGGTCTTAAAGGAAGAATGATTGGTCGAATAAGAATTTTTGAAGATCATAGTCTTGTTGATCTACCAAAACAAATGCCTGAACAAGTCTTTAACGCCTTAAAAAAAGTAAAGGTTATGAATAGAGAACTACAAATAAATAAAAATAATTAATCAATTTCTTCATGACATGGAAATTGTCGAGCGTTGTTCTATTTCTTTTTCTTATTATAGGAGTAGGTAATGATTCAGAAGCCACCGCAGGTGAAATTAATCTCAAGAAAAATCTCCTAACTAGATTCTGTTTTAATACATTGAAATCCAAAATAGATAAAAAAGATTTAAAAAAGATTGCTAGTTTTACTTGTGAATGTTTTTACAAAAAGTTCAGTTCTGGTTCTTCCATCAGGCACTCTAAATTATTTTGCAAAGAAAAGGCCTCTAAGAAATTTAATCTCTAATTAACGTTAAAAACTAAATATCTACTATGCAAAATAAATTTCCACCATCACACAAACCACTAAATAGACTCTTAGAAAACCTTAAGAGTCAAAGGAGTCTAATTTATAGTGCCATTACTTGTTCAATATTAAATAAGCTTTTTGATCTAGCTCCACCAGTTTTAATAGGTATTTCAGTAGATGTTGTTGTAAGAAAAGAAAATTCATGGCTTGGATCTATTGGTTTCGAAACAGTTCCAGATCAACTTATTGCTCTTGCCTTTATATCTTTTTTGATCTGGAGTGCTGAATCATTCTTTGAATATTTATATGGAATAATGTGGAGGAATTTAGCTCAAAAGACACAGCACTTCTTAAGAATCAAAGCATATGATCATCTGCAAAAGCTAGAAATGACATTCTTTGAGTCAGACAATACTGGAAGACTAATGGCTGTATTAAACGATGATATAAATCAACTAGAAAGGTTCCTAGATGAAGGCGCAAATAAAATTATTCAGTTATTAATTACTGTTTTCATTGTAGGAGGGGCAATGCTTTTCCTAGCCCCAAGCGTTGCATTACTCGCATTCCTACCTATTCCATTCATTCTATGGGGTTCCATTAAATTCCAAAAAAATTTAGCACCTCGTTACCGTGAAGTCAGGCAAAAAGCAGGAGACCTCGCCTCAAGACTCAACAATAATCTCAGTGGAATGCTTACCATTAAAAGTTTTGCAACAGAACAATGGGAACTCGAAAGATTAAAGATTGATAGTAATTCCTATCAAAATAGTAATAGAAAAGCAATTAAACTTTCAGCTGCCTTTATACCCCTAATACGTTTTGCAATTCTATTTGCATTTCTAGCAATACTAATATCCGGAGGGCTACAAACATGGAAAGGATATATACCTGTTGGAACTTATAGTTTTCTAGTGTTTATAACTCAGAGGCTTCTTTGGCCACTAACAACTTTAGGTAATATTCTTGATGATTATCAAAGATCAATGGCATCTACAAACAGAGTCTTAGATCTTATAGATACGCCAATTAAGATTAAAACTGGTAAAATAAAACTTGATCCCAATAAACTCCAAGGCAATATAACTTTTAAAAATATTAATTTTTCTTATGAAGATCGTCCTCCAATACTAGAGAACTTCAATTTAAGTATTAAAGCAGGTAAGAAGATTGGCATAGTAGGAACAACAGGTTCTGGGAAAAGTACTTTAGTAAAACTTCTATTAAGGTTATACGAGATAAATAAAGGTTTAATAGAAATTGATGGAAACTCTATCGACTCTCTAGACTTAAATAGTTTACGTCGTTGTATTGCATTAGTAAGTCAAGAAACCTATTTATTCCATGGATCAATTGAAGAAAATATTGCATATGGATCAGGTAATATTAATAATAATAAAGTTATAAATGCTGCAGAGATAGCAGAAGCAACTGAATTCATAAATCAATTACCTCAAGGATTAAAAACTATCGTAGGCGAGCGAGGACAGAAATTATCAGGAGGACAGAGACAACGAGTAGCGATTGCAAGAGCAATATTAAAGAATGCTCCAATATTAATACTAGATGAAGCGACTGCATCAGTAGACAATGAAACAGAGGCAGCAATTCAACGTTCCCTAAAAAAAATAACCAAGAATTGTACAACTATTGTTATAGCTCATAGACTTAGCACCGTAAGGGATGCTGATGAAATATTAGTTTTAGAGAAAGGAAAAATAATAGAAAGAGGAACACATTCAACACTATTAGAAAATAAAAGTTTCTATTACTATCTTTGGAAAATTCAAGCAGGAGTGAACATCAATAACTGATTTAAATAAAGAATGTGAAAGAACTTACAACTCTTTTATAGATATCTTGCATTTTATTCCAACGTTGTTCACTTGAACTAGCTGCCAAAGTATATAAATAACCTCTATCTATAACGACTGTTGCAATTTCATGCCTCCTATTATCTTTCAAATTCACGGTATATTCAAGATCATAAAATTTATGTCCACTAGTCTCTCTTTCTTCTGCATTAATTAAATTAATAGACGTTTGATTGTCATTATTACCGAATAATCTTTCACCTACAGCACTTGCTCCACCTAAATCTTCTAAATTAACTTCATTTTCTATTTTAGAAATTACAAGACTGAGCGTTTCATCTGAATTAATCAAATCATGAAAAACGACCTCTGGTCCATTCTGAACAGCAACTCTTGTCCATCCTGTGGGAAAAAGAAACCCATAGCCTCCATCTTGGCTCTTGAAGGGCTCCAATCCTGACGAAATCCCAGTAGAGCAAGCACCAAGCATAAATACAAGAGTTAATGCTAAAAAAGATTTAAAGGAGCTTCGAAGTAATTTGACCATGAAAAAGGCTCTTTCATCTATATTTTGAATTATATCTAACGCAACCGACGAAAATCTTCTTTAAATTACAGTTCATAAGATAAAACCATGCCTAAATTCAATTTAATTGCAACGGTCCACTGAGCGGCTTCACCAAACCATTATCAAAGTTAATCGACCAATTTGAGCAATTACCAGGGATTGGACCAAGAACTGCTCAAAGATTGGCTTTGCATCTTTTGCGTCAACCTGAGGCGAAAATCAAGTTTTTTGCAGATACCTTAATAAACGCAAAAAACAGAGTTGGTCAATGCAAAAAATGCTTCCACTTAACATCTGATGATGAATGTGAGATTTGTTTGGACACGGAGAGAGAACGAGAAGTAATTTGTGTCGTCGCAGATTCTAGAGATCTTTTAGCTTTAGAAAGAACTCGTGAATATAAAGGTATTTATCATGTTATAGGAGGATTAATTTCCCCTATGGACGCCATAAGTCCAGAAATGCTTCAAATATCTAGTCTTATTAAAAGAGTTGAGAAAGAAAACACAAAAGAAGTCATACTGGCACTAACTCCAAGCATTGAAGGAGATACCACAAGTCTCTACGTTGGGAGACTTTTAAAACCCTTTACAAAAGTTACACGTATTGCTTATGGACTACCAGTTGGAAGTGAGTTGGAATATGCGGATGAGGTGACCCTTACACGAGCTCTAGAAGGGCGAAGAGACTTAGATTAACAACAAACAGAAATGACTACTACCACAAGTAAAACGTCTAAGTATAGTAACTTCTTTCCAGAAGAACGTTTACCTCATTGGATTAAACCATCTATAGGTAAAGCCTCACAATTGGAGAAAGTTCAACGACTTATTAAAGAGAACAGGTTACACACCATCTGTGAGGAGGGAAGGTGTCCTAACAGAGGTGAATGCTATGCGGCTGGAACTGCTACTTTCTTACTCGGAGGATCAATTTGCACAAGAAGCTGTGCATTTTGCCAAGTCGAGAAAGGGAAATTGCCGGAAAGAATAAACAGCCTTGAAGCAGAACGAATAGCAACGACAGTTCAAACATTAAATCTTAAATATGTTGTCCTAACAGCTGTCGCAAGAGATGACCTTCCCGATCATGGAGCAAGTTTATTCACTACTACAATGGATGCGATTAGATCATTAAATCCAGGAATTGCTATAGAGGTATTAACACCTGATTTATGGGGAGGAAACAACAAAAATAACTACAACAAACAGAAAGAGCGACTGCAAATAATCCTCTCTGCTAATCCAGTATGTTTCAACCACAATCTTGAAACAGTTAAAAGACTTCAAAGGGAAGTCAGAAGAGGGGCAACTTACCAACACTCACTTAGTCTTCTCAAATCAGCTAGAGAAATCTCTCCTAACATTCCAACAAAATCTGGACTAATGCTTGGACTAGGAGAAGAATCTCATGAAGTGGTTCAAACACTTAAAGATCTTAGACAAGTTGATTGCCAATATCTAACTATTGGTCAATATTTACGTCCTTCTCTTGCTCATATTCCAGTTGCTCGTTACTGGCCGCCTGAAAAATTTGATGAATTTGCAAGAATAGCAACAGAATTAGGGTTCAAAAAAGTTACCAGTGGTCCACTCGTAAGAAGTAGTTATCACGCTAGTGATTCTCTAAGATGAAAAATAAAAATACTTATAATTATGCTGACCAAAGCCGATAACTTCTATCAAATACCTCTTCACAATTAGCAACCATAAAAGCACCAGCTCCTCCCCATACAAGCCTTAAGGGCAAATCTAAAGGTGAAGATCCGACATCACGGACAGTTTCAAATCCACGTCTACGGAAATAACGTTGTAATATTTTATGTTGATTATTTTCATCATAGATTGCCAATAGTCTCGCACTTTGACAGGGAGTCTCTTCTAAGGCCCAGGCCATAGTCGCAGCCCATATCAAATCACCTACTTTTGATTTTGCATCTTTCCTAACTTTCATAACATCAAGCTGAAGACCTTTTGTAGTTTGATACGCCCACCCTTTCATTTCTCCACACAATTGAATTGTTTCATGACTTTTAATTTCAGCGACAACTACACGAAAGGACCATAGGTTAATGGGTCTCCGAACTTGTATTCGAAGCATTAAACCAATACTGGATGCTTCTTTTTCTAATTCAGCTAAATTTACTTTTGTCAAGACGATGGCCAAATCGAATTATCAGGTAGACGTGCCATTATATCGTCTATTTGACGTTGTCTTTCTAAAAATCTAGCCCTATCAGAATCTGTAAATTTATTTTTACAGCCTTCACATTGCAAACCTTTAATATATGTTGGTTTCTTTAAGTCCTCAGGGGAAACAGGCAAGCCGCAGGCATGGCACATCCGATGGGTGCCTGGTAACAATTCATGATCCAAAGAAACACGCTGATCAAAAACAAAACACTCACCATCCCATAAACTTTCCTCAGTTGAAACATCCTCAAGATATTTCAGTATCCCACCTTGAAGATGGTGAACATCTTCGAATCCTTCTTTAATTAAATAAGAAGTAGCTTTTTCACACCTTATCCCTCCAGTACAATACATCCCTATTTTCAAAGAAGGCTTATTCTCAATTAATGGTTTTAAAAACTTTTGTACCCAAGCAGGAAATTCACGAAATGAATTTGTATGAGGATTTATAGCTCCAGAAAAGGTGCCGATTTTTATTTCATATTCATTACGAGTATCTATGACAACAGTATCTGGATCTTCTAAAAACCGATTCCAGTTACTTGCCTTGACATAAGTTCCCACTGATTTAGAAGGATTAATTTGTTTCAATCCAAGCGTAACAATTTCTTTTTTCTTGCGAGCTTTGAAACGACGAAATGCCTGTTTTTGAGTCCAACTGTATTTAACACTAAATTGAGATGTGTTTATAAATTGCTTCAAGTATTCAATAAAGATTGAGATCCCAATTTCAGGGCCACAAACAGTGCCATTAAGCCCCTCTGATGCTATTAATATAGTTCCTTTAATTTCCTGATTCTTAGCTATATTTGTTAATTCATCTTTGATGAAAAAAATATCTTGGTCAAGTATTGATAGAAAGCTATAAAAAGCTGCCACTTTGTATTTATATACCTTGTTCAAAACTTCAGATTTCATATTTAATTATTTTAGTGAAAAGCTTGCGTGAACTCCAGCATCTGACAAAAGTTTGCGATCAGCCTCTACCTCTGGATTACTAGTAGTCAAAAGTGTATCTCCATAGAAAATTGAATCGGCTCCAGATTGAAGACAAAGTACTTGAGCTTCCCTACCTAATTGTTGTCTTCCAGCACTAAGTCGAATCCGACTCTCAGGCATAATAATCCTTGCTGTAGCGACCATACGAACCATCTCTAATGGATCTATAGAAGATAAATCTTCCATAGGAGTACCCTCTACAGCTACCAAAGCATTAATAGGAACACTCTCAGGATGCGGATCTAAAGTAGCTAAAACTTTTAATAAAGATGCTCTGTCAGAGATTGATTCTCCCATTCCAATAATTCCACCACAACATACAGTAATTCCAGCAGTACGAACTCTTCTCAAAGTTTCAAGTCGATCTTTGTATGTTCTTGTTGAAATTATGTTGGAGTAGTGTTCAGGGCTGGTATCTAGATTATGGTTATAAGCTGTTAAACCCGCCTCTGCCAATCTAGAAGCCTGATCATCTGTGATCATTCCAGCTGTAACACATGCTTCAAGGTCTAGGTTCCTAACACCTCTAATCATCTCAAGCATTGAATCAAACGCTTTCCCATCTTTTATCTCACGCCAAGCCCAACCCATACAAAATCTATCCGCCCCAGCATCTTTCGCTGCTCGTGCTTTCTCTAGTACTGATTTAACTTGCTGCGGAGGGATCGGTTCAACCTTCGTTTCGCTGTGGACAGACTGCGGACAATATGCACAATCTTCTGAACATCCTCCTGTTTTTACACTTAAAAGAGAGGCAAGTTGAACCTTATAACCTGGGTTGTAAGAGCGATGCACTATTTGAGCTCTCCAGAGCAAATCCATTAAAGGCAGATCAAGTATTTCTTTTATTTCCTCTACAGACCAATCATGACGAAGATCTCCTCCTTTTATGCAATTAAAATCTAAAAGAGAATCTTCCTTTGAAGTAACTTTATTAGCTTGTTGAACGTTGTGATTCATCAGAGTCATACAGATTTTGAATATAAAAAGTATTACGTCTGCTTTAGTTGTAGCTTATGTTCTACAAAAAATCAGAAAATTAATATTTAAGCAATTAATTAGTTATACTCCACCAAATCTTCTTCTTCTTGATTGGTAGTCAAGAAGAGCCTTAGTAAGAGCAACTGCATCAAAATCGGGCCATAAAATATCTGTTACATGTATCTCAGCGTAAGCCAATTGCCATAACAAAAAGTTGCTTATTCTTTTTTCACCACTAGTTCTGATTAGCAAGTCTGGATCCACTTCACTTGCTGTAAACAATTCAGAAGCAAAAACGTTCTCATCTATTAAAGAAGGATCAAGTTCTCCTTTTACTGAGCGTTCTGCCAATTTCTGAGCAGCAAGGACAAGCTCCCTTCGACCTCCATAGTTAGTACAAACATTAAAATGAATCCCTTTGTTAGAAGATGTTGATTCAATTGCTTCAAGTATTAGTGTCTTTAGTGATTCAGGAAGAGGCTCAATATCTCCAAGGAAATTAATTCGAACCTCCTCAAGTTTTAAATTTGTCAATTCACGTTGAAGAACACTCTCAAAAAGTGTCATTAAAAAATTGACTTCTTCACTTGGCCTCGACCAATTTTCAGTTGAGAAGGCGTAAACAGTTAAAGCTCCTATTCCCCAATTACTACATAATCTCAAAGTCGTTTTAAGAGACTCAACTCCAGCTGAATGTCCAATTGATCTTGGTAATTTCCGTGATTTTGCCCACCTTCCATTTCCATCCATAATTACAGCAATATGGTCTGGCATTCGAAAAGGATCCAATTCACTAGGGAATGGACAAACCCTTTTCGCCTTATCAGTACTTATCACGGAAGAATAAGTCACTTTGAGGTCTCCTTACTACCATTATTTTTCACAAGATTAACTCTCACTTGGCCAACTTTTGAATCAATCTTTGAAGATTTAGCTTTAGATGTAGCATTCATGTTAACTGTCTTTGAGACTGAAGAGGTGACGGTAGAATCCACTAATTCATTAAGGAGATCAAGCAATCTACTACTAGTAATTGGCCTTTCAAGACGACCTTGACTTGCTAATGACAAAGTACCTGATTCTTCTGAAACAACTACACAAATACATCGATCAAATCTTTCAGTAATTCCTAAAGCAGCTAAATGTCTAGTCCCATAGCGACTAATACCTTGCCTTGAAAGGGGTAAAATTACTCCTGCTGAAATAATCCGATTACCTTTGACTAGCACAGCGCCATCATGAAGAGGGGTATCAGCTGCAAAGAGATTTAGCAATAACTCTGTTGATAATTGGGCATCAATCGGAACTCCAGAGAAAAGGAAATCCTCCGGTCGTAAGTCACTACCTATATCAACAACGATAAGAGCCCCTTTTCTGTTCTGAGATAATCGTCCAGCTGCTTCAGTCAATTGAGCAAAAGTATTAGAGCTTGCGCGGAATTCCTTTTGAGTGTTACCTAAAATCACAGCTAATCGTCCTGTTCCCAATAATTCCATCAACCTTCTTAATTCTCCTTGCCATAAAATTGCCAACGATAAGGAACAAGCTAATACGAGAGCATCAACTAGTTTTGAGGTGATTGGTAAATTGGCAAATCTTTGGACAAACCAAGCCAAAGAAACTAAAAAAAGATATCCCCTTAATAACCATAAAGTTCTTGGTTCTTTAACTCTTGTGAAGAGAAGAACACCAAGAGCAGAAGCAAACAATACATCCAGGAGTACGCGCAAATTTATAAACCACCAAAAATTCACTCCTATCCCCCAACCTTTTTTTAACTTACCTAACTTTGGACAATAAAGCGATCAGGAAGTACATCTAATCTCAATAGATCTTCAGAAGATTCCCTCTTTTGAGTCAATTCTGCCATTCCTTCGCAAACTATTATAGTCGCTGGCCTAGGAATCCTATTGTAATTGGAACTCATTGAATAGTTATAAGCTCCTGTTCCGAAAACAGCAAGAAAATCTCCACTTTCAGCAACTGGAAGTGGAAAATCTTTCAACAAAACATCTCCTGACTCACAATGTTTGCCAGCGATAGTAACTTTTTCAATATTAGTATCAAAGGGTTTATCTACTAAACAAGCAGAATAAAGAGATTGATAGGTTATTGGGCGAGGATTGTCACTCATCCCTCCATCAATAGAAAGATAAGTTCTTACTCCAGGAACAACTTTTCTGGCACCAATTTTATAAATAGTGAGCCCTGAATTTGCCACTAGTGACCTTCCTGGCTCACACATTAATCTTGGCAATTCAAGATTCCTTTCTCTACAGGAATCAAAAACAGCCTTCGAAATAACTGCTATCCACTTATCAATTGATGGAGGATTATCATTTTCAACATACTTAATTCCCAGCCCACCCCCTAAGTTTAAATCATTTATTGGATGACCAATTTCGCGAGCTATCTTTAAAGTGTCTGCCATAACTCCTGCAAGATCTTTATGTGGCTGGATCTCAAAAATCTGTGATCCAATATGTGCATGAAGACCAGTTAGGTTAGCCCATTTATATTTCTTTAAAGTTTTCAAAACATCTACGACCTCATCTGGATCAAACCCAAATTTGCTATCTAAATGACCTGTTCTTATATATTCATGAGTATGACATTCAATTCCAGGAGTAAAACGCAACATTAATTTTGCGGGATTACTCTCCGAAGCAATATTTTTTAACCTTGCAATATCATGATAATTATCTAAAACAATTATCACATTATTTTTATAAGCAAAATCTAATTCTTCATCTGATTTATTATTACCATGGAAAACAATTTTATCTCCTTGAACCCCTCCTTTTAAAGCAGTAATTAATTCTCCTTCAGATACAGCATCAAGTCCAAACCCTTCATTAGAAACCAGACTACTAATTGCTAAAGAACTATTGGCTTTTGATGCATATAGAGGTAGAGATGCGGCAGGATAGTGTTTTTTTAAAGCTCTTTTATACGCTATACAAGCTGTTCTAAGGGATAATTCATCTAATACATAAAGTGGTGTTCCATATTTTTCAGCTAGATCACTCAATACACATCCCCCTATTACTAATTTTCCATTCTCATTGATTTCACTAGAAAGAGGAGATACATTTCGGTTTGGACTTTCAACATCCTTATTTGGTTCATAAGCCCTGACTAGATCAAGCATTGAAAAATTTTGCTTATAATTATTTCATTAATCTAGAGATCAATTGGAGAAATTAGTATTATTTTTGGAAAAAGATGCGCGAATTAAATTAAGATCAAATAATGGAAGTAATAATAATTCCTTTAGAGACAAAGCATCTGGGCCTATGTATTGAGCTAGATCAAAATACTTTTAAGGGTTTATGGACAAAATCTCAATGGGAAAGGGAGATAAGAGACCCTAAGAGGATTTGTTTAGGAGCATTTGAATCAGAAAAACTTCTTGCTATTTGTTCAGGTTGGTTTGTTTTAAATGAATTACACATAACAGTCTTAGTCGTTAATCCTTTACATCTTAGGAAAGGATTAGGGAATTTAACTTTATCAAGTATCATTGACAGAGCAAAATTCCAAGGAATAAGTAAAATAATATTGGAGGTTAAAGAAACAAATGAACCAGCGAAAGCCTTATATAAAAATTTGGGTTTCAAAGTGACTGGGCATCGTTCACAACTCTACAGAGACGGAAGTAATGCTCTTATTTTCGTGAAAAATCTAACTTGAAAAATTCCTAGAAGTTTTAATTAAGTACGGTTTTCCGAAACCACAAAGAGAATGACAACTCAGTTTTGGATCAAAAATAATTTTATTTTTTCTTTCCACACCTTCATGCAATATTTATCATTTATAAAAAAAAACCTAACCGTACACATTTCATACTTAACCCTGATAAATTGGATGTAATAAAAAAGGCCAAAGCCAAATGTTTGAGAGGTTTACTGAAAAAGCAATAAAAGTGATCATGCTTGCTCAAGAAGAAGCGCGACGTCTTGGGCATAATTTCGTAGGGACTGAGCAAATCCTATTAGGGCTAATAGGAGAAGGGACCGGTGTGGCCGCCAAAGTACTTAAATCTATGGGAGTGAATCTTAAAGATTCTAGAGTTGAAGTTGAAAAGATAATTGGCAGAGGATCTGGTTTTGTCGCTGTCGAAATACCTTTCACCCCTAGAGCTAAAAGAGTTCTTGAACTTTCATTGGAAGAAGCTCGTCAACTTGGGCATAATTACATTGGAACAGAACATTTATTGCTGGGACTTATCAGAGAAGGTGAAGGAGTTGCAGCGAGAGTTCTAGAAAACCTAGGAGTTGATTTAACTAAAGTAAGAACTCAAGTTGTTCGGATGCTTGGAGAGACAGCTGAAGTTAGCACTGGTGGAGGAGGGTCTAAAGGCTCTGTCAAGACATCAACTCTTGATGAGTTTGGCACTAATCTAACTAATTTAGCTAGTGAATCAAAACTAGACCCTGTTGTAGGGAGACACGATGAAATAGATCGTGTGATACAAATATTAGGTAGAAGAACAAAAAATAATCCTGTTTTAATTGGAGAGCCTGGAGTTGGAAAAACAGCCATAGCAGAAGGACTTGCCCAACGTATTCAGCAAGGGAACATACCTGACATACTTGAAGAAAAAAGAGTCTTAACTCTTGACATAGGTCTTCTTGTTGCTGGTACCAAATATAGAGGAGAGTTTGAAGAAAGATTAAAGAAAATAATGGAGGAGATAAAATCTGCGGGGAACGTAATTCTTGTTATCGATGAAGTTCATACCCTCATTGGCGCTGGAGCTGCTGAAGGCGCAATAGATGCTGCAAACATACTTAAGCCGGCACTTGCCAGAGGAGAACTTCAATGTATAGGTGCAACAACTCTCGATGAATATCGCAAACATATTGAAAGAGATGCTGCCCTTGAGAGAAGGTTTCAACCTGTAATGATTGGAGAGCCATCAATAAAAGATACTATTGAAATACTTCGAGGACTAAGGGAAAGATATGAGCAACATCACAGGCTGAAAATTACTGACGGAGCTTTAGATGCAGCTGCAAATCTTGGAGATAGATACATTTCTGATCGTTTCCTACCTGATAAAGCAATTGACCTAATAGATGAAGCTGGAAGCAGAGTTAGATTACTAAACTCAAAATTGCCTCCTGAAGCTAAAGAAGTTGATAAGGAACTAAGGAAAATACAAAAAGAAAAAGAAGAAGCCATTAGAGGCCAAGATTTTGCACAGGCAGGAGAACTTAGAGAAAAGGAAATAGCTTTAAGAGATAAGATTAAAAATCTACTACAAGAGATCAGACAAAAGACAACGCCAAATCTACAATCTGACTCTTCTAATAAAACAGAAGTTCAAATTGAAAATGAAGAAAATAACCTGGAAAAAGAAAATCAATCAAAAGTTTCACAACCAATAGTTAACGAAGAAGATATTGCTCAAATTGTTGCTTCTTGGACTGGAGTCCCTGTACAAAAACTTACTGAAAGTGAATCAGTAAAGCTTTTAAATATGGAAGACACCTTGCATCAAAGATTAATAGGGCAAGATGAAGCTGTTAAAGCAGTCTCAAAAGCAATCAGAAGAGCAAGAGTTGGTCTTAAAAACCCCAATAGACCCATTGCAAGTTTTATTTTTTCAGGCCCAACTGGTGTAGGGAAAACAGAATTAACTAAGGCTCTAGCTACATATTTCTTTGGAAGTGAAGAAGCAATGATTCGCTTAGATATGTCTGAATTTATGGAAAGGCATACTGTAAGTAAACTCATAGGTTCCCCTCCTGGCTATGTAGGATTTAATGAAGGAGGACAACTAACTGAAGCTGTTAGAAGAAGACCATACACAGTTGTACTTTTTGATGAAATAGAAAAAGCTCATCCAGATGTCTTCAATCTTCTGCTTCAATTACTAGAGGAAGGTCGTCTGACTGATTCAAAAGGAAGAACAGTAGATTTCAAAAATACATTAATAATTATGACTTCTAATATTGGTTCAAAAGTTATTGAGAAAGGTGGAGGTGGCTTGGGATTTGATTTCTCAGGAGAAAATATAGAAGATAGCCAATACAACAGAATTAAATCATTAGTCAATGAAGAACTCAAACAATATTTCCGCCCAGAGTTTTTAAATAGACTGGATGAAATCATAGTGTTCCGACAACTCACTAGGAATGAAGTAAAAGATATAGCTGAAATAATGCTAAAAGAAGTCTTTTCAAGAATAAAAGAAAAAGGAATAGCCCTAACTGTTTCAGAAGATTTCAAGGAAAGGTTGGTTGAAGAAGGTTACAATCCCTCTTACGGAGCAAGGCCACTAAGAAGAGCTGTGATGAGATTATTAGAAGATAGTCTTGCTGAAGAAGTTCTTTCTGGAAGAATAAAAGATGGTGACAAAGCAGTAGTAGATATAGACGAAAATAAAAAGGTGATTGTTAGGCATATAGGGGAAAACAGCTCAACACCTGAACTTGCTAGTGCAACTTTCTAGAATATCTAGAATAATAAAGAGATGTCCTTATTGAATATTCACAGTATCTCACCGAAGAGAGTAATAAGAGGCGAATTAGCTTGGGAAGAAGGTCAGAAATATATACCTGAGATATCTAAAAGTCCCTTAATTATTGGAAGAAGTAGTGCAACTAAAAGTATTAGAGACTCATTAAAAAGTGATCTTTTAAATATAGGTTTAACCCCAACTACTTTTGAATTAAATTATGATTGCTGTGACTCAGATATAGATAAAGCATGTGAGATTTGCAGGATAAATTCATGTGATGGAATAATTGCATCTGGAGGAGGAAAAGTGTTGGATGCTGGAAAGTTAATTGCAGACAAGCTATCAATCAACTGCATAACAGTGCCTTTAAGTGCTTCTACTTGTGCAGGATGGACTGCCCTAGCAAATGTCTATTCCTCTGAAGGAGCATTTATAAAAGACATTAGTTTAAAGAAATGTCCAGAGTTATTGATCTTTGACCACCAGTTTGTTCGCAGTGCTCCAACAAGGACGCTAGCAAGCGGTATTGCTGATGCCCTTGCTAAATGGTACGAGGCCTCCCTAACAAGTAATTCAAGCAAAGATGGTTTTGTCCAACAAGCCGTTCAAATGGCTCGTGTCTTAAGAGATCAATTATTCCTGAATGGATATGAGGCTTTTACAGATCCAGAAAGCGATTCATGGGTAACAGTCGCCGAAGGTTGTGCCTTAACAGCTGGGATAATAGGAGGCCTTGGAGGTGCAAAATGTAGGACTGCTGCTGCTCATCCAATCCACAATGGCTTAACTCAACTTACATATGAAAACAAGCCTCTACATGGGGAACTTGTAGGACTTGGAATAGTTTTACAGTTACATTTGGAAGAGCTTAACTCCAACAGTCAGTTACCAAAACAAGCAAAAACTCAGCTTATTAGTTTTTTGTCTAAGCTTAATCTTCCTCTTTCAATTGAATCAATTGGTCTGAAAAATAAAAATCAAAACGAACTAATAAAGGCATGTAGATTTATCTGCGACCCCAGCTCAGATATTCATCAAATTCCATTTACGGTCAACGAGCAAACACTCTTAAAAGCTATAAACCACTATGAGTATTTAAGTATCAAATCTAATTCAACAGTAAAATAAAATTCATATCTGATTCAACTAAGAGACTTTGATTCAATCTAATTTATCAAGAGAATATTTAAATTCAATTAAACATCAGATTATTGATGAACAAGCAAGGCAACTTATCTCTGATCTAGAATGGATAAAACTTAAAGGAGTTTCAAAAAATAAATCAGATTTATTTCCAATAGTTGTTTCAGGAGAAGGTCCAAATATATTACTTCTACACGGTTTCGATAGTTCTTTTCTTGAGTTTAGGCGTTTAGCTCCTCTTTTAAAGGAAAACTATCAATTAATAATCCCAGATTTATTTGGATTTGGTTTTTGTCCTCGATATAAAGAGAATAATTATGGTTTTAAATATATAATGAAACACTTGAATTCAATTATAGACTATCTTTCATGTGACACTCCTGTTGGAGTAATAGGAGCGTCAATGGGAGGTGCACTAGCCTTAGAACTTGCAAGGCAAAATCCAACCAGAATAAATAAGTTAATGCTGTTATCTCCAGCAGGACTTTCAGGAGGGAATCCAAAAATTCCATGGCCTTTAAATCATTTGGGGGCATTATTTCTTCGCCAACCATTCATAAGAAAAGGATTGTGCAATCAAGCCTTTTCCAATCCGAAGATAGACGTAGGTCCTGCAGAAGAACAAATTGCCTCTATTCATTTAGAAGTCCCAGGTTGGCACTCATCATTAGCTGCATTTGCATTAGAGGGTGGTGTTTCTAATTGCGGGCAGCCAAAACCAGTGCAACCTCTCAAGATTCTTTTAGGAAAGAATGACAGAATCATTCCTAAAAATGAAAAAGAAAATACAAAAATAATGTATAAGGAAAGCATAAGAATAGCTCCTAATTCAGGACATCTTCCACATTTAGAAGAGCCAAAACTAGTAGCTAATCATTGGATAAAGTTCGATTAACTAGATGAAAGAAAAGAGAAAAGAAAGGAAGGGAGTTCTTTCAAAACTAATTGAAAAAGGAATAGAAATATTCCTAAAAAAAGAGTGTAGAATGATCAAGAATATCAACATAAATATTTCCAGTAGCAATAGAGAAATCATCAAAGGAGAAATAAATGAAATGAAGATTACGGCAGAAGAAGTTAACTATAAGGAACTTATTTTCAATAATATTGAATTACAAACAAGCAAACTAGGGTTTGATTTTCAAATTATAAATAAACAACTCAAATCTAAAGATAACTTCCTATTAAAGATGAAAATTACTTTAACAGGAGAATCATTAAATAAGATGCTTAATTCTCAGAATTGGGACTGGATTGGATGTCTAATCAGTCAGAAGCTTTTAAATTTAAGTCAATTTACGGATCTCCAAATAGAAAACAACATAATTAAAATAAAAGGTTCGAACAAAGACAAGACTAATCACAAGACTGAATTAGTTAAAATAAAATCGAAGGAAGGAAAGATTCATTTAAAAAATATCGATAATATGTATTCGATGACAATACCTATAGAAGAAAATATATACATAAATCATATCAATATAATAGAAAATAAAATAAATATAAATGCGCAATCAGAAGCAAGTATTTAATATATAGCTAAGAAATAATCAATGGTGATAGCAACCTAACAACATAGAAGACAATTGCAGGGGTAAACAAATAACTATCTATACGGTCTAGAATTCCTCCATGTCCAGGCAAAACATTTCCAGAGTCTTTTAATCCAGCATTTCTTTTCATCATGGATTCAGTTAGATCTCCCACAAGGGAAAATAATGCAACTAACACTCCAATAAATATTCCTATTAAAATACCAAACTGCCATCTCAGGATGTATCCAAATAATGCTCCTATGGTTGAAGAGAAAAATAGACCTCCAAATGCTCCTTCAATAGTTTTAGAAGGTGAGATTGGAGAGAGAGAATGACTACCAAATCCTTTACCAACAAAGAAAGAACCAATATCAAATCCAACAATCATTAAACACGTAGCAAATGTTATTAGCATCCCAAATGTTATGAATGAGGACCAATCTAAAGGAATCAAATTAACATTATTAAAGTCAATCTCTAAAAGATTTCTAAGTTTTAACCAGTGACTTGGCAAGAAGCCTAGATAAAACAAACCAAATATTGATGCTGCAATATCAGCGATTGATCCTGTCACAGGCTGTAGAAGCAACCATCCACATATAGCTGCGCCTGACAAAGGTAAAATTGCTTCGGAGATCTCAACAGAGACATATCCCACAGCCGCCAATTGTGTAAATAGTAATAGCAATTGACATGCTACAAGTGTGGTCTTAGTAGCAGGTCTGATACCTGTAAATTCAGCCATCCTAAAAAATTCCA
>QBWD01000004.1 GCA_003283685.1 Prochlorococcus sp. AG-315-D17 | reverse complement strand
ATATTAGATAAATTAGATTCGATTAATATTTATCCAGCCAAGCATTTTGTAACTCCTAAAGAACGCTTAGATACTGCAGTCAAGGAAATACACAAAGAATTAAAAGAAAGATTGGAATTGTTTAATGAAGAGGGTAAATTACTCGAAGCTCAGAGGCTAGAACAGAGAACTAAATATGATCTGGAAATGCTGAAAGAAGTAGGCTATTGCAATGGAGTCGAAAATTATGCACGTCATCTCTCTGGCCGCGCAGAAGGAACGCCACCTGAATGTTTAATTGATTATTTTCCTAAGAATTGGCTGTTATTTATTGATGAGAGTCATGTTACATGTCCTCAATTGCGAGCTATGTATAATGGAGATCAAGCTAGAAAAAAAGTCTTAATAGACCATGGGTTTAGATTGCCGAGTGCAGCAGATAATCGTCCTTTAAAAGATCTAGAATTTTGGAGCAAAGCCCAACAAACGGTATTTATAAGTGCTACACCTGGTGATTGGGAATTATCTAAAAGTCAAGACCACATAGTTGAGCAAGTCATTCGACCCACTGGTGTTCTAGATCCAATAGTTGAAGTTCGACCAACAGAAGGTCAGGTTGAAGATTTACTTTTTGAGATTAGAAAAAGAGCAAAGAAGAATCAAAGAATATTAGTTACTACGCTTACCAAAAGAATGGCTGAAGATCTGACTGATTATTTGTCAGAAAATAAAATAAGAGTTCGCTATTTACATTCAGAAATCCATTCTATCGAGCGGATTGAAATTATTCAAGATTTACGTCTTGGAGAATATGACGTTTTGGTTGGCGTTAATCTTTTAAGAGAAGGCTTAGACTTACCAGAAGTTTCCCTGGTAGTTATTCTTGATGCTGATAAAGAAGGATTCTTAAGAGCTGAAAGATCTTTAGTACAAACTATCGGAAGAGCTGCGAGACATGTAGAAGGTCAGGCTTTGCTGTATGCCGATAAGATGACGGATTCAATGGTAAAAGCAATTAGTAAAACTGAAAGACGGCGTGAAATTCAAGATCAATATAATAAAGACAATGGAATAGTTCCCACTCCTGCTGGAAAAAAAGCTAATAATTCAATTCTGTCATTTTTAGAATTGTCTAGACGATTAAATAAGGACGGAAATAATGATGATCTTGTTGATATCGCAAATAAACTAGTAGATGAGTTTTCTATAGATAAAGATGGTGGATTGTCTTTAGATTCGTTACCAGAAGTCATTGACAAACTTGAATCAAAAATGAAAAGTGCTGCTAAGGATTTAGATTTTGAAAAAGCTGCAATATTAAGAGATAGGATAAAGAAATTGCGTCATAGATTAGTAGGAAAATAAAAAATTAACTATTATTTTTTCCTAACTTAAAGCAAGAGTGAATTGCATTTAATGCATTCTCACTATTTTTTTCAGGAACAATACATGTTGTTCTTATTTCACTTGTAGCAATCATTTCTATATTTATTTTTTCATTTGCTAATGCTCTAAACATTTTCCCTGCGGTACCTCTTGTGAAAGGCATGCCAGATCCTACAGCACTAATTTTAGCTATTGCCTTACCCTCTTCTAGTTTTGCCCCTTTCCAGTTAGAGATAAGTTTCTCTAATGCAAATGTTGCTTCTTGTCTATCATTTTTCTTTATAGTAAAACTTATATCTTTAGTATTGTCTTTATGCTTTCTTTCAGATTGAACTATTGTGTCTAATGTGATATTACTATCGGCTAAAATAGAACAAATACTAGAAGCTGTTCCTGGTCTATCAGGTACGTTTTTAACACTAATTTGGATTTGATCTTTATCTAAAGCAACTCCTCTTACTTCTGGCTCATGGTTATCTTCTGAAATTCGGTTAAGACTAATTTGTTTATTATTTAATTTATAAAAATCCCCAACAGAACGTAAGGCTTTTGTTCCTAAATCGGCATCGATAACACAACTAACTTTAACTTCACTTGTCGCTATCAGTCGTATGTTGACTCCAGAATTGGATAGAGTCTCGAATAGAGAAGAAGCTATACCAGCTCTACCCATGATTCCAGCTCCATTAATACTTAGTTTCGTCATATTTCTTTGTGATGATATTTCACCTCCAATAGATTGAATAAGATTTTGACATTGAGAAAGTGCATTTTCTAATTCATCTTCTTTAATGGTAAAAGTAATATCATTTTTGTTGACTTGGTGCGTTGCTTGAATAATTAAATCAACATTGACTCCTCCTTTTGAAAGAGTTTCGAATAGATCAGCAGCTATTCCAGGACGATCTGGAATGTTCGATAGTGCAATAACTGCTTGATGTTCTATAAGTTCTAATCCATCTACTGGACTTCGGTGCTCAATTCCACTTTTGGTAAGAATATTATTTTTTTTACTTGTAAGAATCGTTCCAGAAAGATTATCCCAACTTGATTTAACGAAAACGGTCACTCCATAGTTTCTTGCAATTTCAACCGCACGTGGGTGTAAAACAGATGCCCCCAGACTTGCCAGTTCTAACATTTCATCACAACTAATATTTTCCATCAGTTGTGCATTTTTAACTATGCGAGGGTCTGTTGTTAAAATACCAGGAACATCTGTATAGATTTCACATGCGTTAGCCTCTAGAGCTGCTGCCAAAGCCACTGCAGACGTGTCAGAACCTCCTCTTCCTAAAGTTGTTATTTCAGGAATGCCCTTAATCCCAAGGCTTGTACCTTGGAATCCTGCAATAACTATTATTTGGCCTTGATCTAATAAGGTTTTGATCCTATCTGTTCTTATTTCTAATATTCTTGCTCGTCCATGAGCAGACTCAGTAATTATTCCAGCTTGATTTCCAGTCATTGAGATAGCTTGTACACCTAATTCATTTAGAGCCATAGCTAACAAAGATATAGAAATCTGCTCTCCTGTTGAAAGGAGCATGTCCAGTTCTCTTTTGGGTGGATGACTAGTGATATTTGAGGCTAAATTTGTTAGTTCGTCTGTGGAGTGTCCCATAGCTGAGACAACAATAACTAGATCATTTCCTTCTTCTTTGCTTGCTTGGATCCTTTTTGCTACTGATTTAATACGCTCGATACTTCCTAAGGAGGTGCCGCCAAATTTTTGAACCAGCAAAGTCATTTAACTCTTTTTAATTCCTTGATTATTTCAGTTGTTAGTCTAATTTTTACTTTGTGTTAGCAGATTATCTTTAAAAGCATCGATTGGTTTAAGTCCTAATTTAATTGAGGCTTCAATTTTTAGAAGTTTTTCCATCAGTTCAATAAACATTGCTGACTGTTTACCTTGGATTTGTTTACGAATAACAAAAATTCTTTTGGGATTGGCAATCCCTGCAAGCTTAGCGATGTCTTTGACTTCTTGTTTACCTTGTGACTCTAACAGTTTGACCCAAAGCCAGCCTCTGACTTGTCCAGTTAAAGTAGAAACCAATCTTAATGCTGGCTCACCATTTTCAAGAAGGTAATTAATTTTTTCTAATGCAAGGACTGTATTTTGTTGAAGTATATGATTGGCGATTTCAAGAGCATTTGTGGAATGGTTTTGGATTAAGGCATTAACTATTTCTATTGTTATTTCTTTGGTCCCATTGCTATGTATTTTTTCTTCTCTTGCTTCGGACAGTAATGAAAGTTTTTTTAATTCTGTATAAATTAAAGAACTATCACTACCAATATTATCAACAATTAAATCAATTGCTTGGTTGTTAATTTTTAGACTTAACTCACGAGCAATAGTTTGTACTAATTTTCTTTGTCCAGGAATATCCCATGGGAGTGGAAGAACAAAACTTTTTTCACTAGATAGCGGAATTGATTGAATATTCTTTTGTATTATTTTAGTTGTTTTAAGTCTTTTATCAGGTTTATTAGAATTATATAAAATTAGATGCGTTTTCTCTGGAATTAAATTTATTGCTTGCTCTAGTTTATTCGCTAAATCCATGGAGCAACCATTGCAAAATTGACTTCTTTTTACTAGAACAATTCTATTTCCTTTTCCTAATGGAGCACTCTTAACCTCATCTAATGCTCTAAAACTTTGGTTTGAATCACTTCCATCTAAGCGACTGATATTAAAACTACTCCAAGCAGGATCAATATATGTTTGGATAATATTCTCTATCTCTCTAATGCTGGAGGCATAGTCATCTCCCCATAATAGATGAATTGGCATTACTTGGAGAAAGGATCTGAACTCAAATTAGTCCCTTGTAATTAAATCAGTGAAAAATAAAGAACATCCGATTTTTCTTGAAAGCATTGAATACATTAAATCTAACCTTGGTTTTACAGGGCTTGATTTGATAGATCAATCAGTTTTAGAACGCATGATTCATGCAAGTGGAGATTTCAGCTTGCAATCACAACTGAATTTTAGTTCAGGGGCCTGTGAAAGAGGGGTTAACGCTTTGAAATTGGGCAGCAAAATTCTTACTGATACCTTTATGGCAAAGGCCGCTGTTTCTCCAATGGCTAAAAGAACATTGAATTCAGATGTCCGATGCGTTTTAGAATGGGCACCTGAAAATATTGAATCGGATTCCATTTCAGTGACAAGAAGTTCTTTTGGTATGAGAAATGCCTGGTTGAAATTATTGGATACAAATCAATGCTTAGAAAGACCAATTGTAGTGATAGGAAGTGCTCCCACAGCCTTAATGGAATTAATAGATTTAATCGAAGAAGGATGTGAAATGCCTAGTTTAATTATTGGGATGCCAGTTGGGTTTATTGGGGTTTCCGAAAGTAAAACACGCTTACTAAAGAGTGCTATGCCACATATTGTTATTAAAGGGTCTAAAGGAGGTGCATCTTTAGCTGCCGCAGCCACCAACGCTCTGTTAAGAGCGGCTGAAAGTCAAATGGATTAGAATATCAATAATCTCATTTAGCTAATTTTGATTCATTTGAACCACTTTTAGAGCTATTTTTTTCTAGTTTATTTAATAATTTAGTTGCATTATTGATTACTTCTTGTGGCACACCAGCTAAGCGTGCTGCTTCTATACCATAGCTTTTCACAGAACCACCTTTAGCAACCTTGTGAAGGAAAGTAAGTGTATTATTCTTTTTTTCAACTAGAACTTGAAAGTTTTCTACATTATCAAAGCATTCTGAAATTTGATTTAATTCATGATAATGAGTTGCAAAGATTGAACGGCTTTTTATTTTACTTGCTAAAAATTCGCTGACTGACCATGCAATCGACAATCCATCAAAAGTAGATGTGCCTCTCCCTATTTCATCTAAAAGAACTAAGGATTTATTTGTTGCTTGATTAAGGATAAAAGCAGTTTCTATCATTTCTACCATGAAAGTGGACTGACCAGCTGCTAAATCATCTACGGCACCAACGCGTGTGAATATTTGATCAGCAATCCCAATAGTGGCTGATTTGGCAGGAATCCAACTACCAATCTGAGTCATTATTTGTAGCAGTCCAATTTGTCTTAAATAACAACTTTTACCACTTGCATTAGGTCCGGAGAGAATGATTAAATCAGTCTTTGTTCCAAGATTAATATCATTCGGTGTGAATATTTTGTCAACAAGTATTTGCTCTACAACAGGATGCCGTCCACCTTGAATGGATAGCTCTCTATTCATTGAGCTATTTTCACAACTTACTATTTGGGGTTTAATATAAGAATTTGTTGCCGCTAGTTCTGCTAAACCAGCTAATACATCTAAATATGATATTGCTTTCGCTGCTTGTCTAATTTTTTGGGCTTCATTTCCAATTAGTAATCTTAGGTTGCAAAAGAGTTCATATTCTCGTTGAGATAAGCGTGCTTTTAATTGGAAGATCTTACCTTCTCTTTCTTTTAGCTCTGGTGTTATGAAACGTTCTTCATTAGTTAGAGTTTGCCTTCTAATCCAATGATCTGGGACAACTGAAGATTTTGCCTTGCTAACAGATAGAAAATAACCAAATGAACGATGGTATTGAAGTCTTACATTATTAATTTTACTTAGTTTTCTTTCTTGAATCTCTTGATTCTTTAGCCATTCATTTTGATCATCTAGTTGGTTACGAAGACCATCAAGCAAGGGATCTACACCATCATGAATTATTCCACCCTCAGTAATACTTAATGGAGGATTATCGATGATCTCAGAATTAACTTTTGAGACTATCTCCATTAAATCTTTATCGGAATTTGTAATTGGCTCGAAATATTTAGGATCTGTAAATATCGAGTCGTTTAGATATTGGGATAGTAATGGCAATCTATTTATCCCCTCTGCAATAGCCACTAAATCTCTTGCACTGGCCTGTTGTGCTCCTGCTCTACCAGCCAGCCTTTCTAAATCCCCCATGGTTCTAAGGATTCTTCTGAGATTTCTTCTCAACGAAGAAGATTTAACTAATAAACCAATTATTTCTTGCCTAAATTTAATTGAAGTTATATGGATTAAAGGTTCTTCAATCCATCTTCTTATACAGCGACCTCCCATTGCAGTTAAAGTCTTATCAATAGCCCATAAAAGAGAGCCATAGAATAGTCCATCCCTTTGTGTAGAAGTAATCTCTAAATTTCTTTTTGTTTTTGTATCTATAATTAGTCCAGATTTCTTAGGTTTAATTTGAGGATAATTAAGAGCTATATGAGTTTTCTTATCGCTTTGATTATTAAGAGTAGGATGTGTCTTATTTAAATAAGCAATTAAACCTCCAATTGCTCTAAGAGATAATTGATATGAATGTATACCTAATCCATTAACATTGGTTAAATTATAATGACCTTTGATTGACGTTTCTGCTTCTATAGATGTAAATGCAGTTTGATTAAACTCAGTAACGTTTGTTGATTTTGGATGCCAATCAGTATTTGATATTGAATCTTTTTCAGAGATGATTTCTGCTGCTTCCAGTTTTATTAACTCTTGCCGAAGGTTATTAATCGCTTGCCCTTCTTGAACAATAAATTCTCCTGTACTAACATCAACTTTTGCAAGTGACCAGTTAATTGATTCTTCAGGAGAGGATGTGTCTATTAAAACAGTAGCTAGCCAATTATTTTTTCTTGCCTCAAGCATCCCTTCTTCTAAAATAGTTCCTGGAGTGATTAATCTTGTGATTCCTCTTTTTATTAATTTATTTCCCTTGGAGGGGGCATTTTCAAGTTGATCACAAATAGCAATAGATAGACCTTTTTTTATTAGTTCAGTGCAATATCGATCTGCTGCATGATGAGGTATGCCAGCCATGGGCACTCGACCGATTTTTTTACCACCCTCTTTACTTGTAAGTGTGATCTCTAAAAGCTGTGAAAGTCTGATGGCGTCTTCAAAAAAGCATTCAAAAAAGTCACCAAGTCGATAGAGTAAAACTTTTTCTGGATCAGCAGTTTTTAGCTCCGCATAGTGTCGTAATGCAGGAGTGAGGTCTTCCATATCTGGCAAACTATGGTGAGACCATTTAGGCTCATCATTTTTTTCCACTATTAATTCTTCTAATTCTTTTTTTGCATAATCAATCGTATGTTTAGCCGTTTTTTTTAACCTAGGCCTTAAAGACGCATCATGTTTAAGTTGCTGATTTGTAAGATTTTCGTTAGATGGCTCGTATGATTTTGTTGGGCTAACGGTACAAAAGTGTTGTTTATTATCTTCTCCAAATAGACTGCCTTGCAATTGCTCTTGGCTGGCAGCCATTTATTTGACCTGCATTAAGGCCTCCATATTAGAAGAGTTATTTTTTTTTGCATGTGAAGCCTCGCTACAAAAATAAACAGTTACTACGTGAAAACACACTTACATGGGAGAATTATTGAATATTGAGCAGTTGTTCTGCAGCTTCACATCACATGCTGGCTATTAATTCCATCGTCGCGAACGCACTTCTATTCTCTTCACTACTTTTGGTAATTGGTGTACCGGTCTTTTATATGACCCAAACGAATCCAGAAGACAATAGAAATCCAAACATTAAAAAGATAGAAATCCTTGCAGGAGTTTGGTTCCATTTGGTTCTACTTCAGGCATTAGTGGGTGAATACATCACTCATCAAATGAATATTTAGGCTTAGATTTCGCTTCTTTTAATTTAATAACTTAGAATTATCTATTTATAGATGGTTTAACCTGCTCTTTAGAGGTTAATGTTAGAGGTATTATAAAGCCTGATAAAATGGCAACAATTGAAGGTACTTTTACAAAATCATCAACTTTACGAATAGCTATAGTTATAGCTAGGTTTAATGATCTTATTACAAATAAACTATTAAGTGGATGTCTCGATTGTTTAGCTAGGCATGGAATTAATGTATCTGAGACAAGTGCTCAATTAGATATTGCATGGGTACCTGGTTCATTTGAATTACCTATGGTTTCCCAGGCACTTGCTCGGAAAGGTAAATATGACGTCATAATTACGTTGGGGGCAGTCATTCGAGGAGACACTCCTCATTTTGATGTAGTAGTTTCAGAGGCAAGTAAAGGCATTGCGGCTGTTTCACGAGAAACTGGCGTTCCTATTATCTTTGGAGTTTTAACAACAGATACGATGCAACAGGCTTTAGAGAGGGCAGGAATAAAAAATAATCTAGGTTGGAATTATGCTTTGCAAGCCATAGAAATGGGGTCTTTGATGAACGCCATGGCTTGAATAATCTTGTCAATTGAAAGAATCAATTGACCATCGCCCCTATATTAAGGCATGCTTATTAAACAAGGCATTTTAATTCCTTGCGGATGTAGCTCAGTGGTAGAGCATCTCCTTGCCAAGGAGAATGTCGAGAGTTCGAATCTCTTCATCCGCTTTTTCAACTAAATTAGAAAAATAGTCATTTTCCTAGGGGAATGCTTAGTCATTTAGATCTACTAATTTCAATTGTCTCAGGCAAAGCATTTAGCTATTTCTAGTTAGTATTGACTTTATTTAAATCTATCAATATGAATATCTATTTGTATGTTTGACTATATATAGATGACTAATTAACGGTCACTTTGTAAAAACATAAGTGTTTGATTCTTCTCTGATAGGAAGCCCATTTTCGAATAAAATTTCTCAAAATTGGTTGTCATAATATATATTCTTTCGGCTTGTGAAATTAAATTATTTTTTAATATTGAATCAACTATTAATTTTCCTATGCCAGATCTCTGGTGCTTTCCTTCAACTACTATATCCCATAAAACGGCTCGGTAAATTTCATCGCTGGTAGCTCTGCCAAAACCAATTATTTGATTATTTTTCCATACACTTACTATAGCTACACTCTTAGATAACATTTTTTTAATATCCTTCGTGCTTCTTTTCTTGGCCCATAAAGTATTCCGGTCTAATAGCGACTTAAGTTTTAAAACCCCTCTTTGAGGAGAAAACATTGGACCTAGTCCAAACAATCTTAAGCCAGGTGCACCTGAGGCATGCTTTACTAGAATAAGATCTTCCATATCGTAAAATCATACAAGTGAATAAATCATTAGCAACCCATCGATTTAATTCTTTTATGCTATGAACTTTATAATTCCAACTCCAAGGTTCTTTTATTTATTAACTAGTTATCTTGAATTTGAGATGATTAACACAAACTTTTATTGTGTATAAATATAATGAGAATGGAATCTAACGATTATCTTGAATTTGAAAATAAATTCAGAGGAGATCGTGAAAGAATTATTGATGCATTTAATATTTATGAACCATTAATTGAACTAGCTATACAACATGATCCTTCAGCTAATCTAGTAGATATTGGATGTGGAAGAGGGGAATGGCTTCAAAAATGTAGAGACAAATTTGATGACTGTACTGGAATCGAGTCTGATTTATCTATGATAAAAGTGTGTAGGGATAATGGTTTAAATGTAATAGCCGGCGATGCTATTGATAAATTATCTGAGTTTGCAAGTGCTTCTGTTTCTATAATCACTATTTTCCATGTGATTGAACATCTTGAACATGAAAATTTAATCAAATTATTTAATCAGTGCCAAAGAGTTTTAAGTGATGATGGGTTGCTGATTATGGAGACACCAAGTATTGATAGTTTAATAGTATCAACAAAATCATTTTATATAGATCATACTCATGTAAATCCTATTAATCCAGATGCTGTTTGTTTTTATATAGAGAAGGCTGGTTTTAGTAATGTTAAACATTTTTATATAAATGGAGGCCCTTTACAAGAAGCTAGTCCATTAAAAATCACAAGAATACTTAATGGTGTAGCTCAAGATTTATGCATTATTGCTACAAAAAGAAAGAGAAAATTTGATATCATATTCAGTGATAAAACAAGATGGCAATCAAACTTAAATATTGGAATAACTACATTAGAAGCTGCAATAGATCATGATCTCAAATTAGAGTCTTTGTTGCATGATTACGAAAAATCTAAAGAAGAATGTTCACAATATTACGAAAAATCTAAAGAACAATGTTCACAATTTAATCAAGAAATATATGCTTTAAATCAAGAAGTTAGTTTATTAAAAGAGGAAATTAGCCTATTTAAAGCCCGTTTAAAATATATTATATACTTCTCTAATGCATTAAAAATACTTGTGAGACCGGTTGTTATTTTATTAAGAATAATAAGAAGATTAATTCTTATGTTATGTAATAAGATTTTTAAAATATTAGTAAACTATCAGTTCATCAGAGATATTCTGACTAGAAAAAAAGTTTTATTCATAATTAATTTCATGCTCAAATGTTTAATGAGTAATCCTACAACAATTAATGCTATTCAAATTCAGAATAAAGTAAAAAAGATTGTTGATTTAGATGAAAAATCTAATAATTTCAATCAGAATTTATTATTGCATCATAAGCAATCTCCTAAATCTAGGCAATATAAACAAGACTTGCAAAGCAAAAAGAAATGAGAATAGCAATAGATATTCAAGGTATTCAAAGTGAAGGTAGTCGTACAAGAGGTATAGGTAGATATTCATTAGAGGTTATTAAAAATATCATAAGGAAATTTCCTGAGTATGAAATTATTCTTTTTGCTAATGCTGCATTGTTAGATTTAAGAATGGAATTTACTGATTATTTGAAAAACAAAAATGTAACATATTTTCAGTGGTATTCCCCTACTCCATTTGATTATATTTCAATGGATAAGAATAAAACAAAATTAGCTATATGTTTAAGATCATATGCTTTGCGATGTCTTCATGTTGATATTATTTTAATTACAAGTTTCTTTGAAGGCTTTTCTGATAATTGCTGTGTTGATTTTGATTATGAGTTTATAAATATTCCAATAGTATCAATTTTTTATGATTTAATTCCTCTAATAAACCCTAATTTATATTTTACTAATAATCCAGATTTTGAAAAGTATTATAAATCTAAGATCAAAAAGATAAAAAAGCTTGATGGCTTATTAGCTATTTCATCATCATCTTCAGAAGAAGCAATCAAATATTTATCATTCAATCCAAGTATCGTGTTTAACATTTCGTCGGCATGCGATAAAGATATTTTTAATAGCTCTTCCGAAATAAGCTCTTCAATCACAATTGATATTGATAAATATTCTCCATTCATTCTGTATTCTGGTGCTAGTGATCCAAGAAAAAATGTTAAAAGCTTATTAGAAGCATATAGTGAGCTTCCACTCGAACTTAGAAACTATAAATTAGTTCTTGTTGGTAAATTATTGACTCAAGAAGTTGAACTATTAAATGAGTGGATCAATTTATTTAATATTGATTCAAAAATGATTATTCAAACTGGATATGTAAGTGATATGAATTTGGTGGCTCTATATAGGAAATGTTCTTTATTTGTATTTCCTTCTTTACATGAGGGCTTTGGTCTTCCTGTCTTAGAAGCTATGTCTTGCGGTGCTCCAGTCATCGGGTCCAATAGTACAAGCATCCCAGAGGTTTTGGGCCTAAAAGCAGCAATGTTTGATCCCACTAATATCTGTTCTATTAAAGAATTAATGATAAAGTCTCTTATCAATAAGGATTTCAATGATCTTTTAAGGCGTAATTCAATTAAGCAAACTGAGAAATTTTCATGGGCTAAGACAGCCGAAGAGACTATTTTGGCTTGTAAAACTCTTATTAAAGATAAGCTAAAGCAACCTTATGAATTGGATTGGACCTCTATTTCACAGGAAAATAAACATCAATTAAATTTTTTAATTAACAACATCAAAAGGAAGAAATTATTAAAAAATAATAAGCATGATAATTTATCTTCTCAAGTTGCCTCTTCAATTGACCAAATTACTATTCAATTAGATTCTTTAGCTAGGGAAATATCATGTCAAGAGGGTATTTCATCTTGGAGAGTCGAAGGTCCTTTTGATTCAAGCTATAGTTTATCAATTCTAAATCGATCTTTCGTTGAAGCTCTGAATTCAAAACTAAATAAAGTTTCTATTCATATCACTGAAGGACTCGGAGATTATGAGCCTAATATTAAATATCTTAGTCAATATTCTAAGATATTTTCTATTTTTCAATTCTCTAAAAAGTTAACTTCCCAACCCAATGTAATTAGTCGTAACTTATATCCACCTCGAGTTGAGGATATGAATTCGAAATTGAATATATTGCATTCATACGGTTGGGAAGAATCAGAATTTCCCTTTGAATGGGTTAATAATTTTAATTCTTACCTTCAAGGTATTACTGTGATGTCTAACCAAGTCAAAAAGATATTAATAGATAATGGAGTTAGAGTACCTATTAGAGTTTCTGGCTTGGGTATAGATCATCTTACTAAAGTTCAACCCTCATCTGATTTTGAGATCAATGCAAAAGGTTTTAAATTTTTACATATATCCTCATGTTTTCCTAGAAAGGGAATAGATATTCTATTAAAAGCTTTTGCTTTTACATTTACTATCAAAGATAATGTCAGCTTGATAATTAAGACTTTTGATAATCCTCATAATAATGTTGATCTTATATTAGATGACTTAAAGAAAAGCTATCCTTTATTTCCTGATGTTATATTGATTAAAGATGATATGAATGAGAGGGATTTAAAGTCTTTATATCTACAATCAGATGTTTTAGTAGCTCCTAGTCGAGGTGAAGGTTTTGGATTGCCAATTGCTGAGGCTATGTTCTTAGGAATGCCGGTGATTACGACTAATTGGGGAGGACAAAAAGATTTTTGTAATAATCAGAATAGTTGGTTGATAGACTATAAGTTTGTACCATCAAAGTCTCATTTTAATTTATATAAGTCATATTGGGCAGAGCCTTTGATTCATCATTTGAGTCAATTATTAAGTCAAATATATAACGCTTCAAAACAAGAAATAGAACAAAAAACAATTTTAGCTAAAAGCTTAGTGGAAGAATTAACTTGGGATAAGGTAGCTGTAAAAAATCTTTCTTTTGCCAAGAATGATTTTTGTAAATATAAAAAAAGAATATCTCAAATTGGTTGGGTTTCAACATGGTCTTCGAAATGTGGGATTGCATCTTATTCACGACGCCTGATAAATTCCATGTCTGATCAAATAGTAGTATTCTCTCCTTTTGATGAGCCTAAAGTCACTAACTCTGAAGGAAATATTATTCCTTGCTGGGATTATCCTTTTATAGCTGGTCAAGATCTTGACCAGCTATATTTAAAAATCTCTACTGCAAATATTACGTCCTTAGTTATACAGTTTAATTATGGTTTTTTTGAATTTGATAAATTATCGGACTTAATAAATAAATTGATTGAGTCAAATATTAATGTAATAGTATTTATGCATTCTACGACTGATCCCAAGGATCAGCCTCAAATTAGTCTTAATACTCTTTATGAATGTTTGAGTAAATGTCAGCGAATACTGGTTCACACTATTGATGACTTGAATAGGCTTAAAGCTGTAGGTTTGGTTGATAATGTGGCTATATTTCCCCATGGAATATTAGATTTTAGTCCTGATACTAGTATACATGAAAAATTAATTAGGAAAAACAATACTTCCAAGAGATTCACTATTGCTTCATATGGGTTTTGTTTGCCAGATAAAGGTTTTGTTGAGTTAATTAAGGCAATAAAGATATTGCAAAATAAAAATATAGAAATACATTTAAATATATTTGCAGCAACTTATAATGAGAACTATAAGTCTTTGCATGATGAGTTGATAGAGCTAATTCATCATTTAGATATTCATGAATTAGTGACTTTAAGCAATAAATATATTCCTGAAGAGGAGATTTCGAAAATACTTTCTGAATTTGATTTGATTGTTTTTCCTTATCAAACATCTAATGAGTCTTCTAGTGCTTCAGTAAGGGATGGATTGTCATCTTTAAAACCAGTTGTGGTTACGCCTATTTCAATCTTTAATGATATTTCCGAATTAGTTGATTTTTTCCCTGGGACTTCTCCTTCTGATTTGGCTAATGGCTTATCATGTTGGCATCAAAAATACTTAGAAAATTCTGGCAATCTAAATAATATTCAGCCTGAAAGGAAAAGATTGATAGAAGAACTTAGATTTTCTAATTTGAGTCAACGGTTATTTTCCTTGATTATTAGCCTTGAGTTGAATTAATAAGAATAAATATGTTATTTTTTTTCTGAGGATAGATTAATCAACTTTTCAATCATAGAGTCAAAATTTTCTTTTGCTTTCCATCCTAAATCTTTAAAAAGTGGTTCGGGGTCACCGATACTTTTTGCTATTTCATTAGGACGAATTAAATTCTTATCTATATCTACATATTGTCTCCAATCCAATTCATAATGTGAGAAAACTTTTTCAATAAATAGTCTCAAACTATTAGCTTTACCAGAACAAATCACGTAGTCTTTTAGTTTTTCAGATTTTAGAACTATTTGAATGGCTTCTACATATTCAGGAGCCCATCCCCAATCTCTGATCACGTCTATATTCCCTAGTTGTAGTCTGATGCTTTTATTTCTTTTTATTTCACATGCATATTTTATAATTTTTTGGGTTACGAAATTTTCATTTCTCAAATGGGACTCATGATTAAATAATACACCTGTAACACATTTTAATTTATGAATATCCCTATATAATTTAACAAGATTAAAACTAGTTTGTTTTCCTATTGCATAAGGACTTATGGGGTCTTGCCTATGTGCAATGTTTGCTTTAACAGATGTATACCCAAACATCTCACTACTACCTGCAAAAAATATTTTGCCTGAATAATTTAATTTTCTACTAGCTTCTAAAATATTTAAAGTGCCATTTACTATTCCATGAATTGTGTCTATTGGTTCATGAATTGATCTTCCTACTGATGATTGAGCTGCTAAATTGAATATTGAATCAGGCTGAAAAGTTGTAATTAATCTCTCAACTGCTTTTTGATTTTTGATATCACCCTTTTGGATTTCAAATTCTTGATCAATACCTAATTGGATATGGTTTTTAATATTTCTGGTTTCAGTTCGGGATAATCCGATCACTTTGTATCCTTTTTTTAAAAGCGATTGACAGATGAGAGAGCCATCTTGCCCCGTACATCCTAAAACTAGGGCAGTATTAGTAAACAATATGATTTCTATAAGTAAAAATTATTCTCTTATTTAATTATAGATAATTCAACCCTTCCGCTTTAGATGCTGTCCATCTTATCGAATGGAATGGATTTTATCCAACTTTACTTCAATGATCGAGTTGAAATTTGTTTAAGTCATCGCTGATTTTCCTGTTAAATATTGGTGTGCACTTTAATTTCTGGATGACTAGTCTTCTTTTGCTTGAATTTCTTTTTGGGTTAAAATTCGTTTCTTAAGGCGTCAAATTTCAATTATTGTCAACACGAGTAATTACCGTACAATCTAATTATATCAATCGTTATGGGCGTTTTTATGTTTTGATTGTCTAAGAACATAGGCTAAAAAAACTAAATAGAAATTCTCTTTTGTAGTTGATAAAAATGTTTGGATTCCCTTGTTTTCTAAGCTTATGAAGCTTGCGATATGCGGATAAAGCTTTATAGTTTCATCGTTCTGTTCTATGCAGGGGTATATACTTCCTGTCCAATAAACAGATAGCCGCAGTTTTCCTGCGGAGATCCTTACTACACAATCTTCTTCGCACCTAAAATGGCCAACGCGACTAGTACCCAGCTCCAAGAGCTATATGTTGCATACTTCGGGCGAGCTGCTGATCCTACAGGTCTAGATTACTGGACTGAAAAGGGAATTTCGCAAGCTTCATTCGCCGCTGATATGTATGCGCAAAACGAATTTAAGAGTGCTTACGGCGATAAGTCTACTGAGTCTCAAGTTAATCAGATCTATAAAAATCTCTTTGACAGAGAAGCTGATGTAACTGGTCTGACTTATTGGACGCAGGAAATCAACCTTGGAAATCTTAAGGTTGCTGAAATTGCAACTCATTTAATTTGGGCGGCACAAAATAATTCAGGAAGTGCAGATGATAAAACTGCTTTAACAAACAGAACAACAGCAGCTGAGGCTTATACCGCTGAGGTTAAGTTGACCACAGCTGGAATACTTGCCTATCAGGCTCAAAGTACTGATCCTTGGGTCTCTGGTTCAAATATTTCTGAAGCAGTTACTTACCTTTCAGGTATAGATGGGACTACAGCGCATACTGCAGCAGGTGTTACAGCCAGTGTTACAACGATTACTGGGAACGGTGACCCAACTGGTGTTGGATCAACTTTCGTATTAACAACTAATACTGACTCTGCAGGTATAACTTCTGCAGCGAACGGAACTATTTCATCTAATTTCCGCTTTACTGACGGTGGCAATGAAGTAGTTACTGCTGACATTGGAACTCTTCAAGCAGCTGACGTTCTTTTAGACGCCTCGAGTACTGACTCAGACGTTATGAATATCACTGCAAATGCAGTTCTAGGCACATTTACAGCAAATAGGATCGAGAAGTTTGTTGTAGATATGGCTGCAGGGACTCCTGACTTTGATGTTACCAACGTTACTAACTTCAATACCATTGAAGTTAAAGGAACAGTTGCTGGAGACATCATTGAACTAGATGCTCAGTCAAAGCAACCTACTATCAAAACTGCTGATTACACTCGTATTCTTACAGTCAATGTTGAGCGACTAACTGGAACAGCGACTGCTGCAACTGCTGAAACTTTAAATCTTGAGGTATCAGGCTCTAGCTACGGAACTGCAGCGGCTTCTCAATCAGGAATCACTCTTACTGGTGATACTGGAACAGGAACTCTAGAAACATTGAATATCACTTCAAGTGGTACTGCAGCTAACGATTTTGCTTTAGATTCAACTAACGCGAACGTCACTCTAGATGTTGTTAATTTCCTTGGTGCGCAAGATTTAACAACACGTGTAGTTGCTGCTGATATCAGTGGAGTTACCTTGACAGCAACTGCTGCAACAGGCGATCAAACTTTGATGATTGATCATTCTGGTCGTACAACAACTGCTACAAACGCAAACTTGTTCACTGGTTTCGATAACATCATTGTTAAGGACAGCACAACTCCAACTACAGGTGGAGATGGTGGATCCATAACCGGTTTAACTTCAGGTCAGAAAATCACTTATGCCGATGACTTGAACGCAGCAACACTGACTTTTAAGGCAGTAACTGGTTCATCTGATACAGCTACAGTTGTTCTTGATAACGAGACAGCTGATACAGATACTGATATAACTTCTCTTGACATTCAAAATGTTGAGTCAATTACTATTCAGTCTTCTGGTAAGGCCGGAACAAGTTTAACTACTGCTTCAGACGTTAACTTGATCAATGCTTTAACAGGTGATGCAACAACGATCACAATTACTGGTGATACAGCGCTTAATTTAGATCCAAATATAGATAGTGCTGCTACTGGTACTGCAGGTTCAAGAGCAGTAACGATTGATGCTTCTACTAATACCGGTGTTGTAGACATCGTAACTGATGCAAGTACTGGAACAGGATCAGTTAGCTACACCATTACTGGTACAGCTAATGGTGACACCATTAACAACACTGCTGCTACTAATGCAAGTACACTGAACGGTGGCGCTGGAAATGACACCATCACAGGTGGTTCTGGAAACGACACTATCGATGTTGGTACAGGTACTAACACAGTTAATGCGTCTCCAGGTACAGACACAATCACACTTAACACTGGGGTTGATACAATCGTTTTTGACGAAGCAGATGTAACTGCTATTGCTCAGGTCAATCTTATTACTCTTGCTGGTACTCCAGCTACTACAAACTCAGTTTTAGTCACTATCGCAGGTGTAACTAAGACTTATACTGTTACAACTGAAGATGTATCTGGAGCCAACGCTGCAGCTGACTTGCAGCTAGTAGAGGAGGCAATGACTAATTGGATTAACGGTAGTTTCTCAGGAGTAACTGCTTCAGGACACGGTGTTGCAACAGGTGTTGTTATCACAGCTGATACAACTGTTGACGCAACTCCTGCAGTATCTGAAACAGTTGGTGGTGAAGGTATTACAGCAGTCGTTTCAACAACAACAACTGGTGTTGATGCTGTGGCTGTTGCAACTGCCATTACTGGATTCAGCACTGGAGACACTGATGACATCATCACTATTGATGTCAGCGCAATGACAGCTACTTCTGGAATTGATACTCTTTCAGATGGTCATGGCAATGTGGCTGGTGGCGATGATGTTGTCCTATTGAATTACACAGTAGGTACAGCCTTCTCTGATACCGATGGTACTGATGATGGTCGAAACGTTATTAAAGTTGCTTATTCAAACACTCTTAATGCGTTCTCTGATGTAAGTACTGCTATCAATGCAAACACAATTACATTGGATAACGCGCTGGGTAATACTGATGCAATCACATTGACCTACTACGATGCTGATGCTGGTGCTGCTGTGTTTGGTATGTGTTTACAAGGAGGAGGTGATGGTGCAGTAATGGATGCTAACCTATCTTTCTTAGAGCAAGGATCTGCCACAATGACAATTGCTTCTTACAACGACTTGTCCGCTACAAACTTCGCCTTCACTGCATAAAGGAGTTAAGAAGGTTCAAATTAAGTAGAAATTCTACTTTAATCAAAAAAGACTCTGGTATATTTGCCAGAGTCTTTTTTTTGTTCATTTAAATTTCACTAGAAATTTAATTCACTAGTAGCAATCCTCTAATAATATTCAACAAATTATTATTGTTGTCGGTTTTTTGTCCCTTTATTTTTAATTATTAGAATTATTTATTGGCTTGAATCCATTTTTTGAAAAGTAGACGAGTAATAGATCATATTTATAACTTCTGGATTTAATCCTATTTGATATGTTTTGTTTTTATTAACTATTTCATGAGCTTTTTTTGCGATTCTTTCATATTGATTTAATTGGTCACTATTAATAGTTCTTCCATGTTGATAGTTTTCGAACTTCTTATTAATAAGATAACTCTTAATACAATCATTCACTTCCCCAGATGAAACGAAATTTCTATTCGGGTGGCATATTTCTAATAACTCATTCCAGTCAGTGCAATTATCACCTTCTAATTGATTAACAAGATATTTAGATAAGTATGGAGCCCATGTAAAACCATCTCTTTTTGTACCGTAAATACAGAATACACCGCTTGCTAATGAACCGATTATAGGAACTGTGTCTACTGTTAGAGGTCTATAACCAGTTACTATCTCAAATGATAATTCGTAAGTATCTAATCCTAAAAATGAGTTTGCACCTTCAATTAGATTATGAATACTTGGAATTTTAGGGTATTTGAGAGGTATATTTGTCACGTGACTTGACGCTCCAATATATATGCAATTATTTCTTTGAACCCCATGAATGCCACAAGTTCCTCCTCTATTTGGTGTACGAATAATATGATTTATTGTTGGTTTTTTTATATAAGGTAGTTCTGATTTGATTAATAGTGCAGATCCTATTCCATAAAAACTTTTTAATAATGGTCTCTCAAGTCCTTTTGATTGATTGATCAGTTTCTCAGACCACGCTCCGCAAGCAATTATTACCTGATCAAAAATTCTTTTAACATTTTTATTATCTTCTAGTATCCATTTATTATTATCTAACTTTTTTATTGATTGAATATTAGAATTAATACACTCAATATTATTCTCAAGATAAGTTTCAATCGATGTAAAGAAAAAGTCTGTGTCAACGGACTTTTCTTCAGGTATGAAGATTTTGGACTCTTCTTGGCTGATATCTTTGCTTATATTAATATCATATAAATTAGCTGATTGAAGTATTGCATTAAAGGAATTTTTTTCTACAGTATTTTTAGAATCATTTTTTAGACGTATTTCTGTACCAGTCCCTTCAAGTAAAGACCTTTTTATGATATTTTCTTGTTTTAAATAGTTATCTAACTCATTCCAAGCCTTTAAAGCAGTTGTTCTATTTCTCAGTTTCCAATCGCATAGTGGGTGTTGTGAATTAAAACAATCAATTTCGCTTAATATATTAATCATTGCTCCTGCTGCATATGATGCAGAGAATCTACTTTTCTCACCAATTATTGTTATATTTCTATCGGATGATCTTTTTTTCAGTTCTAGAGCAACTAAAATTGCAATTGAACCTCTTCCAATAATTGCTATATTGCCCATATTATTATAAATCCATATTATTATACAATAAAATTATTAAATTAAAAGGAGTTGTGAGATGTGTTTTTGAATAAAAAACAATTAATGATTGTAAGTAAGAATATTTTTTAATTTTCATATATGGACATCTATTGTATAGATTGAACAATCTTTATTTATTTGATTAAGAATATGTTTAGTGAAGTTTGAGTTTAATAGTATAATGATATCTTTCTCATTTAAAGAAGAAGGACTTTTAATATAACCAAACTCTGGAATATATAAGCCTTGTCTACTTTCTGAAGAGTCTATGACTTCATCTACGATATCTTTACCTTCATTATATAAAAACATTAATCCTCTCCCACCGGCGCCCCAAAGCTTTACATTATTATTTGCTTTTTTAATTTTTACTTGTTTGCAAAGACTTTTCAATGTAGAATGAAATATTACATTTTGATCTATTACTTGATCTCTAACATGGCCTGAAATAAAAGATCTACCCTCTCCATATACATAATTTGAAGAAATCCATTTTATTCTCTTCTGATTATTTTTGAAAAGCTTATCTATTGCAAGATTTGTATAAAATGCTTTGTACTCAGTAAATGTAAATATAGAGCCCCAATCTTTCTCATGAGTAGGTTGTATTTCTAGAAAAAACAAACCCTTCTCTATGAAAAGTTTGTTTATTAGACTGGAAAATTCATGGCTATCTAAATATTCTATACTATTTCTTGCTATGAAAATTGTGTTAGTATTTATCACAGGCAATTTATTAAAATTATCTATAAGATTAATTCCTGGGGCCTCAATATCTTTGAGAGATCTTTTGTATAAGGGATCTATTGCATATGCATTACAGTTAAATCTATTTTTGAGTGAAATAAGCAGGGATAGCTTAGAACCAGGACCTAGTTCAATTAAAGTTAGATTTTTATTCTCTGCTTTTAAATATTTTTTTCTACAATATACTATATGCTCTTCTATTAAGTAATTATCACTAGATTCTATGCATTCATCATTATTATTATAGTTTAATTTATCAAAATCAATAGTTTCGAATTCATTATTGACTAACAAACCGCATTCAATACATTTAAGAAAATTAAAAGTCTCAATCACAATTTTGCTTGTGTATGTTACTTTTGGACCCTTTATGGATTTGTACTGTAATAATTTCAGTCCACAAATAGGACATTCTAAGTTTTTATTCAAGGATTTATTCAATTCTAGATTCGGTTTAAAAATTATATCCCGTAATGATCTTTATTTAGAAACAGTTTTAAATTTTAATTAATTAGGTGTATATTTAAATTTTCAAACAATTTTTTCTTTGTTATTAACATAAAGTTCTTTATGAAAAAAATTAAAACTGCGTTGGCAGATGTGTTTTTAATAGAGGTGATGAAGTTTGAGGATGATAGAGGCTATTTTATGGAGACTTGGAATGCTAGAGAATTTGGCTTGCCTGATTTTGTACAAGATAATTTCTCGTATTCTAAAAAAGGTGTTTTGAGAGGTCTTCATTATCAACGATTACGCAAATCTCAAGGGAAATTGGTGCGATGCACTGAAGGTACTGTCTACGATGTTGCTGTTGACTTGAGACAAAATTCTTCTACTTATTCGGAATGGTTTGGAGTGTATTTAAATAGGCCTGAGTTGCAATTATGGGTACCTCCTGGCTTTGCTCATGGTTTTTATACCGTATCTGATACTGCAACTGTCCAATATAAGGTCACAAATTACTATGATCCTATTTCTGAAAATGTTTTATTGTGGAATGATCCACAATTAAGAATTGCCTGGCCTTTTAAAAATGAACCGATTATGTCTAAGAAAGATCTTTTACAGGCAAAAACATTTCTAAAATGCCAAAAATTTTTATCTGATTTAGAAGCTTAATCATGAAAATCAGAAGAAATATGCTCCCTGTTCTTCGACCACTTGGAGGAGAAGAAGAAATACAAGCCTTATCTGAGACAATCAAGAGTGGTTGGTGGGGCAAAGGTCCAAAGGTAGCTGAGTTTGAAAAGAAATTTGCTGAGATGGTTGGAGCTAAATATGCAGTTGCAGTAACAAGTGCAACCCATGGACAGGATCTTGTTTTTAAAGCTATGGGAATTAAAGATGGTGATGTTATTAATCCATCAGTTTCTTTTATGACTACAGCTGTTGTGCCATTATGGAATAACTGTAGCTCTAATATTGTTGATGTTCGTTATAATGATTTAAATATTTGTCCCGAAGATGTTTATAAGAATCTGAAGGCTAATACACAAGCAATAATTGCAGTTAATCATGCAGGTGTTGCAGCACCAATTGATGAAATTCGCAAATTCTATGATGGTTTTATTTTAGAAGATTGTGCTCATAGTTGTTATACCCCAGGTGCTGGCACTAAAGGTGATATTGCAGTTTGGTCATTCCAGGCTGTAAAAACAATGCCTTGTGGTGATGGGGGTATGATTACTACTAACAATAAGGAACTATATGAAAAGTTAGTATCTATGACTTGGTTAGGCATTACTAGTACTTATTCAAGAGTTTCTAACAATAAGTTTAATCAAAAGCCAGGATATAGCTGGGATTATGAGGTCGATATTCTTGGTTATAAGTGCTATATGATTGATATAATGGCGACTATTTGCTTAGAACAAATGAAAAAATTGCCTTCTTACCTTGCTCTGAGAAGACATATTCAATCAAAGTATAATAAAGAACTTTCAGAATATATTCAAATTCCTGCATGGAGCGAGACTTGTCAATATTATTGTGCAAGAGTTGCTTCAGAGGACCGTGATTTGTTAATAGATTATCTTGCTGATAAGAAGATTCATACAAGTGTTCATTTTAAACCACTATATTTATATAATCTAGTAAAAAATATGAACCAGAGAGAATATCCTGTTATCAGCAAAGAATGGAAACGTTTGATTTCATTGCCTTGTCATCCTGCAATGAATGAAGAGGATATTGATTATGTTATTTATTGGGTTAAAGAGTATTTTCATGAAAAGAAATAAGACTTTAATTGAAAATATATAGCTATAATATTAAATTATGGTGAGATGAATCCTATATCTGTCTTTTTAAGGGGCTTTAATCTCGGTAAGATTGAAGTGTCATTATGAATAATTAAATCAATACAATGGAATCGACTAAATCTCGAAAAGGAATAATTCTTGCTGGAGGTAAAGGAATGAGGCTTATGCCTATTACATTAACAACTAGTAAGCAACTTATGCCTGTGCATGATAAACCAATGATTTATTATCCACTCAGTACATTAATGCTAACAGGAATTAAAGAGTTTTTAATTATTACCACTCCAAAAGATCAAAAGGCCTTTCAATATCTTTTGGGAAGCGGAAAAAATCTGGGTATAGATTTTAAATATGCAATTCAAGAAGAACCTAAAGGAATAGCAGAGGCATTTTTAATAGGAGAACAATTCATTGGTAATAGTAATATTGCATTAATTTTGGGAGATAATTTATTTCATGGAAATGATTTAATCAGTATTTTACAATCAGCTAGTTTGCAAAAGATTGGCGGTACTGTTTTTGCCTATCCAGTTAGTGATCCAAATAGATATGGAGTTGTTGAAATTGATAATTATGGCAATGTAATTAGTATTGAAGAGAAACCAGATAAACCAAAAAGTAAATATGCTATAACTGGATTATATTTCTATGATAATTCAGCTATTTGTAGAGCAAAGAATTTGACAGTTTCTACTAGGGGTGAATTAGAAATTACTTCACTTAATGAAAGTTATCTTGATGATGGACTATTAAAGGTTGAATTACTTGGAAGAGGGATGTCCTGGCTTGATACAGGAACATTTGATTCACTTCATGCTGCAACTTCATATATTCGCACTATTGAGCATCGTCAAGGTTTAAAAGTAGGATGTCCAGAGGAGGTCGCCTGGCGGCAGGGATGGATTAACGATTCACAATTAGCAATGCTTGCCAAGCCATTTCTTCATAGCGGTTATGGTAAATATTTATCAAGTCTTTTAGAAGATTAATTTTTATTGTTCTTTTTAATCTAAGAGTTTTTCTGATCCTGTTGTGATTGATTTCCCAAAATCAATAAAGAATATTTTAGTTACTGGAGGCGGTGGCTTTATTGGTGGTGCTTTAATACGAAGATTACTCTCAGAGACAAATTTAAAGGTTTTTAATATAGATAAATTAGGATATTCCAGTGATTTAACAGGAGTGAATCAAACTCTTGATATCTCATCAGTAGATAATAATAGGTATCAATTTCTGAAAGTTAATCTTTCAAATGCTGATTTGATTAGACAGGCTATAAATCTTATCGATCCTGATATTGTCTTTCATTTAGCGGCAGAAACACATGTTGATAGATCTATTTCAGGACCAGAAAAATTTTTAGAGTGTAATGTAATAGGAACTTTTAATTTGTTGGAAGCTATAAGGTCTCATTGGGCAAAACTTTCAGAAACTAGAAAACAACACTTTAGATTTCATAATGTAAGTACCGATGAAGTATTTGGATCACTTGGAAGCTCTGGTTCTTTTTCAGAAGAAAGTAAATATTCACCAAGAAATCCTTATTCCGCTAGCAAAGCGGCAAGCGATCATTTTGTTAAAGCTTGGTATTACACTTATGGACTACCAATTACGATCACAAATTGCAGTAATAATTTTGGACCATGGCAATTTCCAGACAAGCTAATACCTTTAACTATATATAAAGCATTTCAAATGGAATCCATTCCTCTATATGGTAATGGTTTAAATATTAGAGATTGGCTATTTGTTGAAGATCATGTGGATGCTTTACTTAAAACTGCAATACATGGAAAGATAGGTTGTAGCTATTGTATAGGTGGTTCAGGAGAGAGGACAAACTTAAGCATTATAAATTCCATATGTGAAATCATTGATTTAATAAATCCTAAAAATGCTCCACATAATAGATTTATAGAAACAGTTGAAGATCGACTAGGGCATGATCTTAGGTATTCAATTAATAATGAACTTATCAACAAGGAGCTAGGATGGAAGCCTCGCTTTAAACTAGAGGAAGCTCTTATATATACAGTTAAATGGTATTCAGAAAACTTAGATTGGTGTAAAAATGTTTCAGAAAGGTTGAAAATATAGCTAATTATTCTGTCTGATTTTATTAATTAGAATGACTTTCATATAAATCTCTAAATCCCTTTTCAAGGTTATTACAATATTTTTGAGAATCGAAGTATGGGGATGATCGTTTAAGAGATAATATTTTCTCCCTAAGAGTTGATGTGTATGTTCTGTCTAGCGAAAACCTTAGTGCCTTTTCTTGATAATCTCTTTCATCAAGAGCTATTAATTCCTTTAACCCCAAAGTATCTAAGATACTTGTTGTTAATCTAGATGAATAAGTTTTACCAGGGAATGTCAGTATTGGTAGTCCTACTTTTAAGGCCAAATTTGTTAAAACACCTGAGCTGAAATTAAATGTATCTAAGGCCAGATCAGCAAATTTCTGACGACTTATATGTTCTCTAAGAGGAACTTTTGTAGCAAATATTATTCTTGATGGATTTACCCCCTGCCTTGTTGCTTCTAGTTGTATATTTTCTTTGGCTTCATCATTTGATTGCATTAACCAAAGGAGACTTTCCTCATTTTTCAAGAGGAGATTCATCCATATTTTAAACTCTTTAGATTGAATCTTTTCGTTTTTTGAAAAACAACAAAATACAAACGAATGATCATCTAGACCGAAGTCAGATCTTTTGAAAAGTTTGTCTGAAGGTTCTAATGTGTCATCTGTGGGTTGAACTGCATGAGGTAATCGAAGAACTTTTTCAGTATAAAATCTTTCATCTTGCTCTGGAATTAAGATCTTATCCGCAATGATATAGTCCATGGAATCATTTCCTGTTGAACCTGGATAGTCAAGATAACTAACTTGTATCGGAGCAATTCTGTTTGAGAAAATCATTGCTCTATTGCTACTTGTATAGCCCATCAAATCGATAGCGATATCGATTTGATCATGTCTAGCTAAGTTAATTAATTCTTTATTGCTTAGATCTTTGACTGATTTGTAATTAGTCACACTTTGTTTGATTCTTTCCTTATAGCTGTCCTCATCATTCTTCAGACCAAAATCATAAATGAATATATCAAATTTATCTTTATCATGTAATTCAATAATGTGTGCAAATATAACCATCGTACTATGAAGGCAGAAGTTATAAGAGAAGTAACCTATTCTGATCTTATTTTTTTTCTGCAGAGCTATATCCTTCTGAGGACTAGAATAATTATGTTGATAATATTGTTTTGCACGTTCAAATTCTTTTATTGGATCATCTTCTAAGTACATTATTGTCATTAATTCCAATGATTCTTTATCCTTTTCAGTCTCATTTAGCCAATTTATATTCTTCCCTAATAATTCCCAATTGCATATTTTAGAGTATAGTTTGAGTAAATAAAACTTAATCTTATTATTAATAGGTTGTAGTTTTAATCCTACTTCTAAAATTTCAATTGCTTTTGAAAATTCATTATATTTTTGCAGTGACTCGGCAAGATTAATATACGCTACTTCAAGAGATGGATCAAGCTCAATAGCTTTTTCTCCAGCTTTTATAGCTTCACTTGGCTTGTTAAGTAATCTTGAAATAGTTCCTAAATTACAATGTGCTAATGCATAATTAGACTTTATACTAATTGCTTTTTTAGTATAGATTTCTGCTTCTTTTAGTTTTGGACTTTCTATGCATATGGCACCAAGATTATTATAGGCTTCTGCAAAGTTTGAGTTTATATTAATTGCTCTGAGTAGTGATTTTTCTGCTTCTACTAGGCTGCCTTTTCCATGTAATATAAGAGCCTGAGTATAGTGTGAGTTTGCAAGATTAGGATTTAATGCTATAGATTTTTTTATTGCTATTTCGGCTTGTTTTAATTTTCCTGTTGCTTGGTAAATCGAAGCTAGATTATCAAAAGCTTCAGCTATATTTGGATTAATTTCAATTGCTTTGAGAGTTGACTTTTCTGCATCTATGAATTTCTTTTGGACTTTAAAAATTGCGCCGAGATTAAAATGTCCCTCTAAGAAATCAGGTTTTAGTATAATTGCATTATTAATATACCTCTCTGCTTGTTCTAGCTGCCCAAGACTGTTAGATATCAAACCTAGATTATAATGAGATTTGTAGCTATTAGGTTTTGATTTAAGAGAGGTTAACATATATTTTTCTGCCTCTTTTAAGTTTCCTTTTTCTAACAGTATTTCTCCTAGGATAAGGTTTGCTTCAGCATAATCTACTTTAAGCGATAAGGCTTTTCTTATTAATAATTCTGCCTCATCAAATTTTTTATAAGCCTTCATAATACCGCTAAGATTTGTATATGACTTAGGATCATTAGGATATAATTGTATTGATTTTTTGTATAAGCTTACTGCTTCAGAATAATTCCCATCTTGTTGTTGAATAAGAGCAAAATTATTGAAAACTCTTAAATTAGTAAATCCTTTTTCGATAAATAATTTATAATATTTTTTAGCTTCATGAATATTTCCAGTTTGATGTGCGTTTAATGCTTTATTTAGTATTTTATTTTCCAAATGGTTTGGTTTATTCATTTTCTAATCAAAATATTTATATTGAACTAAACTATCCAATATTTGCTCAAGTTTCTGACAATATTTAGAGTCTCTATAAATATTTTTTTCTAAATGATATTTAATTGCTTGTGTCATAATTGATCGGCCAGAGTTATATTTTGAGTTGTTGAAGTTTGTATTTATGTTATCTACCTTTACTCATTTATATTGCTTTCAATGAATTTGCTTTATCTCCAAATTTATTTAGTAAAATTTGCAGATATGTTAGTTTTCTTAACTTAATGTTGGCAGTGAGACTCATTCCAGCTTGAAGTGTAAGTTTTTGTCCAGATTTTAATTCGAGATATTGATTACTTAAGGTTATGTCTGCAGGGAAGCGATAACCTTTCCCCTCAGATGGGGATGGTGGAAGTGCGTCTGAACCTATTCTTGACACTGTTCCATCTATGACCCCAAAATCGCCAGCTGGAAACGAATCAATACTGATTTCAACTTTTTTTCCTGGTTTAACGAAACCAATCGTTCGGCTATCTATTTCAACCTTTGCTAATAGATTATTTAGAGGGACTATTTGTAATACAGGTTCACTACTTTTTGCTACATAACCAGGTCCTTTCGGTTGTAGTTCAAAAACTAATCCATCAACTGGAGAGATTATTTTCTGATATTTGAGTCTTACTAAATTTGTTTTAATATCATTTTGAATTTCTTCTATTTTTATTTTTTGTTCTAAATATTGTAACTCTGTGACAGCACCTTCTTTTACTAATAAACTTAATCTTTTCATGATTTCTTTATTGAATTCGAGAGTTTTTTCTAATGTCGCATTTCTTGCTTCTGTAATTTCCGTATCAAGTAATATTAAGTCTTGGCCTTTTTTTACTTGCTCGCCTTCTTTAACTAAGATTTTACGGGCAATTCCTTCTAAAGGCATTTGCACATTTACGACTCCTCCTTTCGGTTCAAGTTTCCCGAAAGTTACAACTATTTCATCAGTCTTAGCTATGCTTACCCATCCTATTGCAAAGGCTGTACCACCCATCAATACCCAACTTATTGACCTTGCCCAAAAACTTGACTGCTTTAAGTAAACCTGAGTTAAATCTTTACTGAATATCCTTTCAATCTTATCTTGTAACTTCTCCATTAAAATAGAGGGATTAATTTTCTCAATATCTATTTTGCTAACCTTGGAATGTAAATAATTTTTCATCCAAATTGATGGATTAACAATTTTAGAGTTTATGTTTACAGGAATTTTATCCTTTACTCTTTTGTAGAAGTGATTGATGTTATTTTTCATTGTTTTAAGATGATTCTTGTTGGCGATAAAGAGCAAAATATCTTCCCTTAAGGTTCATTAGCTCATCATGTGTTCCACTTTCTACTAATAAACCTTGGTGAAGCATTATAATTAAGTCAGAGTTTCTTACTGTACTCAATCTATGAGTAATGAAAAATACAGTTGAGTTTTTACAGTTGGATCTAAGACCTTCACATACTTTTCTTTCAGTTTCATAATCGAGTGCGCTTGTAGCCTCATCCATTATTAATAACTTTGGATTACTTAGTAAAGTTCTTGCAATTGCAATTCTTTGTTTTTGTCCTCCAGATAATCCTGAACCTCTTTCACCAACATTGGTACTATATCCATCTTGCAATTGCATAATAAAATCATGAGCATTTGCAATTTTCGAGACTTTCACAATCTCATCACTGGATACTTCAGGATTAGTAAGTGCAATATTATCGTTAACACTTCCTGCAAATAAAAGAGGTTCTTGAGGAACTATTCCAACTTGCCGGCGTAAAGAATAAAGTTCTACTTTGTCTACATCATATCCATCAATCAATATTCTTCCTTGATGGGGATTATATAGTCTTGGTAATAACTTCATTAGAGTACTTTTACCGCTTCCACTTTGGCCAACAATTCCAACAAATTGACCTGGTTTAATTTTTAAATTTATTCTCTTGAGAACATCTGGTTGCCCTTGTATAAATTTAAAAGAAACATCCTCAAACTCAACAGCACCATTAATACTGGGTAATGGGATTTTTTCTTTATCTGATTTAGAAGCTTCTTCAGGAGTATCAATAATATCAGCTAACCTTTCAAAAGATACTCTTAATTCCTGTATATTTTGCCATATAGTACTTAGTCTTAGTAATGGTTGAGTTACATATCCTGAAATGATTCGAAATGCAATTAATTGTCCTAGGCTAAGTTGACCTTTTAAAACTAGTGTAGCTCCAACCCATAAAACTAATAGTTGTGATAGTTGTTGTAATACCTGACTAGTTTCCCCTAGTGCTGTACCAGTAATAGTTTTCTGAAATGATTTAGATATGTATTTACTATATAGTTCTTGCCATTTCCAACGACTAATTCTCTCAACATTTTGAGCTTTTACAGTTTGAATTCCTGTTAAGACTTCTATTAAATGACTTTGTGTAGAGGCATTTTCTATAGCTATTTCTCTAATTTGTTTCCTTATTAACGGTGTCCCTAATAATGTAATCATTATTTGTATAGGGACTACTCCTAAAGCTATAAGTGTTAATAACCAACTATAAATCACCATCACTACAATATATATTAAGGAAAATGCAGCATCTAAAATAGTTGTAAGCGCCTGCCCAGTAAGGAAATTACGTATTTTTTCTAACTCTGCAACTCGACTCCCTAATTCACCGACAGGGCGCCGATCAAAATAATTTAATGGTAATTTCAATAAATGATCAATAACTTCAGCACCAAGCCTAGTATCAATTCTATTTGTTGTTTCTGAGAAAAGAAATGTTCTCAGACTACTTAAGATACCACCTATTATTGTTGCTGCTACAAGAGCTATGCCTAATATTTGTAGTGTATCTAAACTTCGTTGACTAATAACTTTGTCAATTATTACTTGCATCATTAATGGATTTGCTAATCCAAAAAGTTGTACAACAAATGAAGCTAAAAGAACTTGTAAAAGTACACCTTTATAACGATTAATTGAAGGTAATAGCCACTCTATGCCAAATTTCCTTTCAGGAGTTTGTTGATGTTTTTCTACAAGTAATAATTCAATAACTCCTTTTTCAAAACTTTCTTCAAATTGTTCTGGTTTTAGATAAATAATTCCTTCACTTGGGGAAACTATTTCAAGAGTTTCTGAGCTGCTATTTTTGACTAAAGCAAAACTATTTCGCCATGCTATTAATGAGGGAGTGGGAATTCTATTAGCCATCTGAGGTTCAACTTTTGCACCAGATGAATGCAAACCCATCATTGATGTTATTCCACCAAGTAGTTCAATTGTAGGCTTGTTGCCTCTTTGAATATAGTCTCGAAGAATTTTCTCTATCGAATCAGATCTATAGGGTAAATCTAATTCAGTTGCTAGCATTTGCAAACAAGCAATTGTCTCTCTCATTACTCCTTGCGCTTTTATAATTTTAAATTTTTTGCTTGGTGAATATTGACCTACTTCTTCTAAACTCTTTTCGATAATATTAGCACTTTTAACATTATCAAAATTTGGGATATTAGCTTCCTCCTCCTTATCTTTCTCTAATAAGGGTTGAAAATTAGATAAATTATTATAAACTAATTTAGGTAAAGTTAAAATCCTAGCTGGAAAAGGCTCTCTGACATTTATTTTCTCTTTATCAGTTTCTAATAAATCCCCTATTGTTTTATCTACAATATTTTCACTTCCTACGATTTTTATATTGCTATCATCTATATGTATCTGACTGTCATTTTCTAATACTGAGACCTTTAAATTCTCTAATAACAAATCAACTGAATTTTTTAATTGTTTATCACCCCGAGAGGAATTCTTATGTAAAATTTTTGCAATTTCGTATGCCTCTACTGCTTGAATATTTGTATTACACCACTCACGAAAATGTATATCATTTTGATAAAGACTTATGATTAAATTATCAGATAAACTTAAAGCTAATAGATTATTACTTGCGCATATAGATTCACATGCAGAAGCTCTTAGGAGAGATGTAAGCCCTATAAAACTATCTGACTTTAGCGTTGTTAGTGAGATCGTATTTTGAGCACTTTTGCCTTTGTGTAATAACCTTGCTGTACCACTGATTATGATTATCACTTTATTTGAAATGATATTTCCCCTGGATATTGGCTCACCCATTTTATAACTCAAGTACTCTGAATTTTGTTCTATAAGTGTTAAACTTGAATCATCAATATTCTTAAAAGCTTCTATTGATCTAATATTAATTTTCATGAACCAGCCTCAGTATTTCTGTTGGTTTTTAAATTACTTAGAAGTTCATTATTAATTTCTTCAATAGGCTTTTCTATCCATTTATCAAATAATTCTATTGACATCTTTTCACGCATTGCTTGATCTAGTTTAGCTGGGTCATGTGATTCTAATCTACAAACTATATGAAATTTTTCTATTTGAATAGGAGACTTAATCTCGCCTGGTTTGCAATCTTTTAATTGCTTCGCAAGGATGGGGTGTGCTGCTTCTAATGATAATGGACCAACTACTCCTCGACTCTTCTTCTCAGGTCCTTCTGAAAATTTACTTGCCAAATCTCCAATATCTTCTTCCTTTTCGATAATTCTCAAATATAATTCATTAGCTTTAAAATATTCTTTTACTCTAATCATGCTATATACGAACATATCTAAATGATCTTTCCTTTCTAAAAATCTAGATTCTATTTGATGTTCAAAGTTTTCCATGCAATAGCGTTTTAGTCTAATATCTGCTAATGCAAGATTTCTAACCTCTAAATTAGTTAGGTTATTTTTTTCTAACCATTCTTTATATTTTTGGGGATCATTAAGATCATATTTAGCAAGGAATTTATCAGTTATTTCATTTGAGAGTTCTTTTTCTATAATTACTTCTTTAAGTATATTTTTTATATACTCTGCATGGATAAGAGGCTTAAGTAATTTGTTATTATTTAGAAGTTCAATTGATTCTTTGTTTAAACATTTAAGTGATTTCATTATAACTCTCAGAAATAGTTGAATTAGTAGAATATCTGCATCAGATATTGTAGTTTCTGTTGTATGTATATGTTAAGTACTAGATTTATTTTTTTAGTTCTTGCTGTAGTTGATTTGAATAAGTACTTGCGGCTGTATTCATTAAAGCTAAGTTGGCTTGTGTTCGTTGAATTTCAGATTGAGCAAATTGTAAACTGGCCAATAATTTCTTTGCGGTATCAGATAAATCGTCTAAATTATATTCTTTATCATCGATAGTAACAGTTGCCATGTTTAAAATATAAAATCAAAGTTAATTATACATTACCAAGATACAATCCCTTGAATTATTTCGCTATGTTTCGTCTTGAACGTGCAATTGTGTATTTAAACAAAGCTTGTTTCATTAGAAAAGAGTTCTTTATTCTCCAAAGATTCAGAAAATCCCATTAGTAGTTCGCTTTTATCTTCATGTCCTTTGTTTATTTGATTTAGCCAATAATTAAAACCTTCTGAGTCTCCTGCTCTATCTAAAATATTTGTATAAAGAGCTGTAATATATTTCTCATTACTAGGATTAGTATCATATAAATCTTCAAATTCTTTGGAGATAATAAATGAACTAGCAATATTTCTATAAGTATCTATTCCAGATTTATTAGACTCAATCCAATAAATTAAACCTTCCTTATCCGGAAAACGACCAAACGCAGCATTGTAAAGCCTATAGATTTTTCCAGTTATATGATCCTTCTCCACTATCAGATTAAACACATCTATGATGTCTTTTTTTACGTCAATAGTTTTGTCTGGAAATTGTAAGGTGTTAACTTCGCTAATATCTTCTAGACCTAGTTCTGTATTGATAGAATATGTCTTACTAGAATTCTTTTGAAATTTATAATTATCACTAGTCATACTATAATTTATAAAACCAAGATCATCTTCTCTTCCCCAAATACTAATAAGAGCATTTAAATCAATTTTTGTGAACCAATTGTTCCATCCACCAGCACCTCTATTATATGACATAACTGTATCTTCAGTATCAAACAGCTTATTGTAAGGATCATTAAATGGATGGCTTAAACCTAGGGTATGACCTATTTCATGAATGATAGTATTTTGATCTGAATTTATATTAATCTCTCCGGATAGGAAACTATCTTTCCATATAATCTCCCACCAGGATCCAGCTTCTGATCTTTGTGACAGTGCCTGACCAATAATATTTGGTTCAGTAAAACTTGATGAATGATTAACATGATATATATCAAGTAGTGATCCATTATAGTGAGACATTTCTATAAAGTCTAAATCGATTATTTTATCTAATTCATCCAAACTATTTCTTATAAAATTTGCTTCTAAATTATCATGTCCGATACAGGAAATTTGTATACTATTTGATTGTATTGTCCCGTGTGCTATTACTGGATATCTATCAATAATATTAATGCCATTTGTTTGGTCAATATAATAAGTAAGGGTTTCTTTGTTATTTAGTGTGATCTTACTATGTTCGACTTCACTGCTCCCAATAACATCTTTATATGTTAGATACATTGATTTAACCTACTGATTGATAATAACATTTATTCCTATTTATTGATACTTAACTGATTCATTGACTCTCAGATCTCTTGCCTCTTTTAACGCTAATTCCATATCGCTTGAAATCATTTCTGATATTAGTCCATCTAATGTGGAGGATGGTTTCCATCCAAGTTTTGAATGAGCTTTGCTAGGGTCGCCAAGAAGATTATCCACCTCTGCGGGTCTGTAGAATCTTGGATCTATTCTAATAACTATATTTCCATTATCTTTCCTTCGGCCAATTTCATTAGTCCTATTTCCTTCCCATTCGATTCCTCTCCAACCTAACTTCTGAGCTGAAATCTCTATAAAGTTTCTTACTGATGTTTGTATGCCAGTTGCAATGACGTAGTCCTCAGGCTTTTCTTGCTGAAGCATTCTCCATTGCATCTCAACATAATCTTTTGCGTGTCCCCAATCTCTTAAGGAATCTATATTACCCATGAATAAACAATTCTCAAGCTTATTTTGTATTCTCGAAAGACCTTTGGTGATTTTTCGTGTTACAAATGTTTCTCCTCTTCTAGGTGATTCATGATTAAACAAAATACCATTACATGCAAATAAATTGTATGACTCGCGATAGTTAATTGTTATCCAATAAGCATATAATTTTGCTACTCCATATGGGCTTCTTGGGTAAAATGGTGTTGACTCAGATTGAGCTTTCTCTTGTATAAGACCGTATAATTCTGATGTACTTGCTTGGTAAATGCGAGTCCTTTTAGTCAATCCTAGAATTCGTACAGCTTCAAGTATTCTTAAAGGTCCTAAAGCATCGGTTTCAGCGGTGTATTCGGCCTGGTCAAAACTTACTCCTACGTGACTTTGAGCGGCAAGGTTATAAATTTCATCTGGTTTAACCTCTTCTATTATTCTCAAGATGCTTAGGCTGTCAGTTAAATCACCATAATGAAGTTCAATATTTTGGTTTGATTTTAATAACTCCTCAATTCTTGAAATGTTGGGTGAACTTGAGCGCCTAATTAAGCCATGTACTTTATATCCTTTATCAATTAGTAATTCGGCAAGGTAGCTTCCATCTTGACCTGTTATGCCTGTTATGAGAGCAGTTTTGATTGGACTCACTATTGGTCTATAGCGTAACCTTATGATTTTACTGTATTAGTGACTATTACAATCAAATGAATATGTGCAAGTTGAAACTTTAAGAAAGTAAAATGAAAAAATTGTATTACAAATATTCTATAATGATTTACATATTTTATTTAATTTCTATATTGATTACCCTTCAAAAAATTAATTTTTAGAGGATACCTATCTTTAGATATATTATAATAAAATTAATTGACTGATACAAAAAATAAATGTTTTCAAAGTTACTAGGTGATCCAAATACCCGCAAGCTTAAAAGATATTACCCGCTTGTTTCTGATGTCAATATTTTTGAAGAGGATTTAATTCCTTTAAGTGATGATGACTTGAGATCGCGTACTAATGAGTTCAGAGAACGCTTGGGCAAGATATCCTCAGTTGATGAGCAACTTTCTGCTCTTGATGATTTGCTCCCTGAAGCTTTTGCGGTAGTTCGAGAGGCTTCTAAAAGAGTATTAGGAATGAGGCATTTTGACGTACAGCTGATTGGTGGAATGGTGCTGCATGAAGGTCAAATTGCTGAAATGAAAACAGGTGAAGGTAAGACATTGGTCGCAACTTTACCTAGCTATTTAAATGCATTGACTGGTCGAGGAGTCCATGTAGTTACAGTCAATGACTATCTGGCAAGACGAGATGCCGAATGGATGGGGCAAATTCATAGATTTCTTGGACTCAGCGTTGGATTAGTTCAGCAGGATATGAATCCATTGCAAAGAAAGGAGAATTACAAGTGTGATATTACCTATGCAACTAATTCAGAACTTGGGTTCGATTATTTGCGAGATAATATGGCTGCAGATAAAGCCGAAATAGTTCAAAGGGATTTTCAATTTTGTGTTATTGATGAGGTTGATTCAATCCTTATAGATGAGGCGAGAACACCTTTGATAATTTCTGGACAAGTAGAAAGATCTCAGGAAAAATATCAAAAAGCTGCTGAGGTTGTAAAAAACTTATTCAGAGCTAAAGAAATGAGTAAGGAAGGAATTGATCCAGAGGGTGATTACGAAGTCGATGAGAAACAACGAAGTTGTATTTTGACTGATGAAGGATTCTCTAAAACTGAAAAGTTTTTACAGGTTCAAGACTTATATGATCCGAAAGATCCCTGGGCTCATTATGTTACTAATGCATTAAAAGCAAAAGAGCTTTTCACTAAAGACGTTAACTACATAGTCCGAGATAAGGAAGCTGTAATTGTTGATGAATTTACAGGAAGAGTTATGCCGGGAAGACGCTGGAGCGATGGACAGCATCAAGCAATTGAAGCAAAAGAAAATCTTCCAATTCAACCAGAAACTCAAACTTTAGCTTCAATTACTTATCAAAACTTCTTTCTTTTATATCCAAGACTATCCGGAATGACAGGAACGGCCAAAACTGAAGAAGTTGAATTTGAGAAAACTTATAAATTAGAAACCACTGTTATTCCTACTAATCGAAAAATCTCCAGGGCTGACTGGGCTGATCAGGTTTTTAAGACAGAATCAGCAAAATGGCGTGCAGTAGCAAAGGAGACAGCAGTTATTCATAAGAAGGGCAGGCCTGTACTTATTGGTACCACTAGTGTTGAAAAAAGTGAATTATTAAGCACACTTCTGTCTGAGGAGGACATTCCTCATAACTTGTTAAATGCAAAACCAGAAAATGTGGAAAGAGAAGCAGAAATTGTTGCCCAAGCAGGTCGATCAGGTGCTGTGACAATTGCCACAAATATGGCAGGGCGAGGAACTGACATCATTCTTGGAGGTAATAGTGATTATATGTCGCGTTTAAAAATTAAACAGATTCTTAGTCCTCGTTTGGTTAAGCCTGAAGAAGGTCATAAACCTCCTATTCCTTTGCAAAGAAATACAGAATCTGGATCAATGGGTTTTAAATCATCAGAAAATAAGTCTGAGAATTTACGAAATAACCAAATATCTTCTTTGAGGAATTTATTTCCTGCTGTATTAACTGATGAAACCGATAAAGCTATTAATAACTTGGCATCTACTCTTGTTAAATCATTGGGAGACAGATCTATAACTTCCATGAAGTTGGATGATTATATTTCTGTAGCTGCTGAGAAAACTCCTACTGATGACGAAACTATTGCATCTTTAAGAACTGTTATTAGCTTAATAAAAAAAGAATATGAATCTGTAATTAGTCATGAAGAAAAAACAGTTAGAGAGGTTGGTGGGTTGCATGTGATTGGTACAGAGAGACATGAATCTCGGAGAGTTGATAATCAATTAAGAGGTAGGTCTGGTCGTCAAGGAGATTTAGGCAGTACTAGATTCTTTTTATCTTTAGAAGATAATTTATTGCGTATATTTGGCGGTGATAGGGTGGCGGGACTTATGAATGCTTTTCGGGTTGAAGAAGATATGCCAATAGAATCTGGAATGTTAACGCGCTCATTAGAGGGAGCTCAGAAGAAAGTAGAAACCTATTACTATGATATTAGGAAACAAATATTTGAATATGATGAAGTAATGAATAATCAAAGAAGAGCTGTTTATAAAGAACGAAGAAGAGTTTTAGAAGGTAGAGAATTAAAACTCCAAGTTATAGGTTATGGTGAAAGAACAATGGAGGAAATAGTTGAAGCTTATGTTAATGAAGACTTACCACCTGAAGAATGGGATCTAAAACAATTAGTGTCAAAAGTAAAGGAATTTATTTATATTTTGGATGATCTTAATATAGATGATTTATCAGGTTTAGATATAAATCAGTTAAAGAATTTCTTAAAAGAACAATTGAGAAATGCTTACGATCTGAAAGAAGCTAAACTTGAAGAATCGCATCCTGGAATCATGAGAGAAGCTGAAAGATTTTTTATTCTCCAACAACTTGATACTCTTTGGAGAGAACATCTTCAATCAATGGATGCTTTGCGTGAATCAGTAGGATTAAGGGGCTATGGACAAAAGGATCCATTAATTGAATATAAAAATGAAGGTTATGATATGTTCCTAGAAATGATGATTAACATGAGAAGGAATGTTATTTATTCTATGTTTATGTTCCAACCTTCTTCAAAAAAAGCTGAAACTTAGTATTTATAATTTATATCTAAATGATTTGTATTGATACAAAGGAAATACAGAAACTTTATATTGCTTATTTCGGTAGACCTGGAGATCCATCGGGTATAAATTATTGGCATTCAACTTCTTATAATTTAGCAACAATTCGCGATATATCTAATCAATTATCTCTACAAGATGAGTATAAAATTCAGCTTGGCATAGGAAAGTCAATTGAATTTCAAATTAATCAACTATATATTAATCTTTATGGCAGGAAGGTTGATTTTGATACTCTAAATTACTGGTTAAATAATATTGAAGTCAAAAACTATTTAATCTCTGATATTGTTTATCAGTTGCTTTGGGGAGCTAATAAGACTCTCCCTACTAAATCTAAACAATTAGAAAAAGATAGAGAGGTATTAGATAATAAGGTTTATGCCGCTGAACTTTTTACTAAACAGATAAGTAAACAAATAAACTTGATGAATTTATATCAACCTGAATCCCTTAACCCATGGATATCCGGTAATGCCTTAATTAAAGTATCTAATTTTCTTGAAAATATTATTTTGCAAAAGGTTTCTAAGAATGAAATTGACTTTTTAATCTTATCACTTTCTGGAGGGACTATAGAGATTCTTACCAGATTAGCAATTGAGATTAAAAATGTAAATCTTGCTATACCTGTCTATTGTCCAGAAAGTAGGTTAATAACAAAGAGGTTAGTTAATAGAGTATCTAGCTTAACAGGGGGGGAGTTAAATCAATCAAAAACAGGAACAAATATTATAGCATTAAACAACATTAATTTGACTGTTATGAGAGGAGAACGAGTTGCCTTGATTGGACATAATGGTTCTGGCAAAAGTAGTTTTTTAAGATTAATATCAGGAATTTACAAACCTACAAATGGAAGAATCTCTATTTCCGTAGATGTATATCCAATGCTACAAAAGGCTTTTTTAACTAGCTCAGAATTGACAGGTATTGATGCATGTAAAGCACATTATTTACTTCAGAATTATAATCTAAAAGGTTTTGAGGGCTTCCTAGGAGAAATCATTGAATTCTCTGGTTTAGGATCATATATCTCATTACCTATTAAAACTTATAGTGAAGGAATGTCTGCAAGATTGATTTTTTCAATTCTCACATCAAGTCCTCATGATTGTCTTGCAATAGATGAAGGATTTGGGACAGGTGATGCTGATTTCTTTGCAAGAGCAGAAAAGAGATTAAAAAAATTTATGGACTCTGCTGCAACATTATTTTTGGCAAGTCACTCAGAATTATTGTTAAAGCAATTTTGTGTTAGAGGCATAGTTTTTAACCATGGATCAATTGTTTATGATGGATTATTAGAAGCTGCTTTGAATTATTATCATACTCATGATTATTATCATAGAAATGATATTAGATAATTTAAAATTTGCTTTTAGAACTAGGCGAGTATGGTGGTATACAGCCACATCAAGAACAAGAGCTAGATTTGTAAGAACAACTCTTGGTAGTTTTTGGCTAGGGTTTTCCAATTTATTATCTATTGCAACCTTAGGTGTCGTATATGGGACTGTTTTTAAAGTAGATGATTTTAGAGATTATTTTATTTATTTAGGAATGGGTTTAATTATTTGGAATACCATAAGTTCATCTATAGCAAATGCTCCTAATCTTTTTGCTCATAATTCTTCAAATATAAAAAATATGAATCTTAGTCCTCTTTTTTATACTTTAGAGGAATGGTCATTTCAGATTCAGACTTTTTTTCAGTCATTTATACTTGTTTTTATAGTATTACTTTTCTTGAAAAGTTCGCTATTTTCTAATTTTGTATTATTTTCTTGGCTGCCTTTGTTCAATTTAATTATTTTTATATATTGGTTCCCGCTGTTAATTTGCTTGATAAGTATTCGCTTCACAGATATTGCACAATTGGTGCCAATTATATTACAATTGGTTTTCTTAACATCTCCAATATTATATAGAAAAGAAACTCTTGGAGACTTGTCATGGATTGCAAATATCAATTTTATTTATAAAATCTTAGATCCATTTAGGACTAGTGTGATATATGGATATATTAACTATACAGAGTCAATATTTATATTATCTATTAATTTAATAGGACTTTTTGTTTCTCTTTTTATTTTAAATCTTGAGCTTCGGAAATTACCATTTTTACTTTGATCTTATGTTAGATTCGAATTGTCTTAGTGGTTTTTTTCATTATCAGAATTGCCAAGAAATTCTATAATCTCTTTGTCTTTTAAGTTCTGCGACTCACCTATAAGTAACTCCTTTTTACTCTCGTCCACTTGAATACTTTTTACTAAATCTTGTAAACCTATGATTTGATTTTCTAATTGATCAATCCTATCCATAAGGTTACGCAGAACATTAGCTTCAGTATCTGGTAATGCTGAATGTGCAAGCGGGTTGATTTTGACGCCACTTTGATGAACAACTCTTCCAGGTATTCCAACAACGGTACTATTGGATGCAACATCTTTCACTACGACTGAACCTGCGCCAATTCTTGTATTTGTACCGATATAAATAGCTCCCAGCACTTTTGCACCTGCGCCAATAACGACATTTTCTTCAAGAGTTGGGTGTCTTTTTCCGCTTGCTTTCCCAGTGCCTCCTAAAGTTACACCTTGGTAAAGAAGGCAACGATTACCTATCTCACTTGTTTCTCCAATAACTACACCCATCCCATGATCAATAAAGACACCTCTTCCAATCTTTGCTCCTGGATGAATTTCTACACCAGTTAGGGCTCTTGAGACATGACTCATGAGTCTTGGTAAAAGCGGAAGTTGATATTTCCAAAGCTTATGGCTAATTCTATGAATAGTTAAAGCTTGAAATCCTGGATAGCAAAAGATTATCTCTAAAAAACCTCTTGCTGCTGGATCTCGTTCTTTGATAATTGAGAAATCGGATCTGATTGATCTAAACATTTCTTCAGTCAGGAATTAGTTGATTCGAGAAGACCAATATCTTTACGAAGTTCCTCGATTGTAGAGTCGCTAAGATACTTTTGAGCACAGTGGACTTGAGGCATGCGAATCAACTGGGAGCGATTTTGCCTGAGAGTATGTTCAACAAGAGGAAGACTGGGGCTGTCGCAAATGACATGACTAGAAGCTCTTAAAAGAGCAATAAGACGGCTTCCAACATCTGGATTGGCAGTCATTAGAAGGATCTCATTCCCACGCATGCTGTGCAGAATTATCTCTGCAGCTCTCAGTATTCCTGGACTAATACTTACAATTCCAACGCAACTGCCTGTGCGCAATTTTTTTAATATAGTTAATTCTTTTTGGAAATCGCTTAGATCTACTGCTATGGCCCTTACTTTATGACGCTTAGCCATTTCTTCTAAAGGCTGTAGAAAATATCTACTAGTAACTACTGTGCCTTTGCTCGAATTTTCCAGAACACTCTCTAGCTCCTCCATGGGAACAACTTCCACTGGTACATCTAAATGAGGAGCCAATTCTTCAGCAATTAATAAAGATGCTCCTATATCCTCTCTAGGAGTACTAACTAGCAGACGCGCTCCACATCTCAACCTCCAGTCAATTTCTTGTGTAAACAATTCTCTAGTTTGCTGCAAAGTACATCCCGCATTTAGCAACTCATCTACACTTTTACGTACTTCTAAATCTATATCTTTTATACCTTTTTTTCGAACTGATTGTGAGCTGCTGCGTAACTCTTTTTGCTTTTGTTGATCTCTAACATAAATGCCTGACCCTGCAATTGCTTCAACAACTCCATCAGTTTCTAATTGCCTATAAACTTTGCTGATGGTATTTCTATGAAGTCCTGTTTGCATTGCAAGCTGTCTAGTGCTTGGCAGCCTATGGCCAGGGGGGTAATGTCGTGCTGCTATAGCAAAGCAGATTTGGTTGTAGAGTTGGCTTGATGCAGGGATTTCGCTCTCTTGCTGTATGTGAAATCTCACTCCTTTATGCCAGGTTCAATTGTGGCCACCTTAATAAAAACATTGGCAAGTGACAATTAATTGGTTGTCATATGGCAATGTTTTTAAATTATTGAATTGTTCTTAAGACTTTTTTAGGCTTTGTTTCCTCAGTTTCTTTTTTAATTAATGGAGTTTTGCGTGGTGTCAAAAACATAATCATATTACGACCTTCTCTTTTAGGAGCCTGCTGTACTTCAGCTTTTTCTTCAAGGTCTTTGGCCATTCTTCTTAAGAGAGTTTCGGCAAGTGCGGTATGTTGAATTTCGCGACCTCTAAAAATAACGGTACATTTGACTTTATCTCCAGACTTTAGGAATCTAGTCGCCTGGCTAATACGAACTTGATAATCATGGATGTCAATTTTGTATCGCATTTTCACTTCTTTTACTTCTGTTTGGTGTGATTTTTTCTTTGCTTCCTTTGCTTTTTTTTCTTGCTCAAATTTAAATTTCCCATAATTCATTATTCTGCAAACAGGCGGATTAGCCTTTTCAGCAACTAATACAAGGTCTAGCTCTCTATTTTTGGCAACTTCTAGAGCTTCTATTCGGCTAATAACGCCGAGCTGGCTACCATCTGAATCAACAACTCGCAAATTCGGATGACTAATTCTTTCATTAATATTTGGCAGCTCTCTTTCTGGAGCGCGACGATCAAAACGAGGACGTGGTGGCATTCAGTAAGTAAGTGAGAAGGAAATACCTTGTATGTAAAGTCTAAGTGTATATGTAGTTAACAACCTAGAACCTTATATATAGAAGATAAAGCATCAGACAATGGGTTTTGATCATTTAGCCATTTTGGATTATGTTTATTTTTAAACCAGGTTTTTTGTCTTTTAGCAAATTGGCTTGTGCGTTGAGTAGTTATTTCTAATCCCTCCTCATAGCTTATTTTTCCATTAATAATAGATCTTACTTCTTCATATCCAATAGTTCTCAATAGTTGTAAATCGTTTCCGTATTTTTTTATTAAATTTTCAGTCTCTTCAATTAAGCCGTTCTCATACATTTTTTTAGTTCTCTCTTTGATCCTTATATTGAGATTTTCAGGATTTAAACCAAGTTCTAATATTGGCCAGGGAGGAGATTCAAAACTCTTTTGTGATGAAAAAGATTTTCCAGTTGCATAAATAACCTCTAAAGCTCTAATAACTCTTCGAGAATCTTTGGGATGTATTGTTTTTGCTGCTAATGGATCACATGAACTTAATAATTGATGTCTTTCTATTGTTTCTAGATTGAGAAGTTGATTTCTTAAAAATTTTTGAGCGGGAACAGCTGGAGGCCTTAGCCCACCAATTAATGCTTTTAGATATAAACCACTCCCTCCAACTAAAAAAACTATTTTTTGCTTTTTAAAGTCATTCTCCATTGAAGTAGAGGCTATTGACTGAAATTCATGAAGAGTTATTGGATTAGAAGGTAAACACAAATTAATCAAAAAATGATGAACTTTGCTTTGCTCTTCTTCAGTTGGCTTAGCAGTGCCAACGCTCATATCTATGTAAATTTGACGTGAATCAACATTATGAATATTTAAGTTGAGAGCTTTTGCAATACCAATCGCTAGATCTGTTTTGCCACTTGCGGTGGGACCCATTAGAGCTATGACAAGTCCTTTCTTAGCTTGCATGATCCTTTTTTAGTAGGTTTATTGGCTGTAATTGCATGAAAATCAATTTTTTAGATTTGGTTTTGAAATTTTTCCCGAGACTTTCCTTCATGCCAATGGTAAATTGAAGTTTCAGGAAAAGGTTTTGGTGTAATGCTGGTTTTCAAGACAACCTTGCCTGTTTGCTTGTATTCGAATGAGTAAAGACTCCAAAGTGGAAGCGGCCTACGGAGCCGAACAGATTCAAGTTTTAGAAGGCTTGGAACCTGTTAGAAAACGACCAGGGATGTATATAGGAACTACAGGGCCTAGGGGTCTACATCATCTTGTATATGAAGTAGTTGACAATGCAGTAGATGAAGCATTAGCTGGACATTGTGACCAAATCACTGTTGTGCTTTGTGATGACGGTTCAGCATCGATTACTGATAATGGTCGAGGCATTCCAACTGATGTTCATCCACGTACAGGTAAAAGTGCTTTAGAGACAGTTCTTACTGTTCTTCATGCTGGAGGGAAATTTGGTAGCGGCGGTTATAAAGTTTCTGGAGGCTTGCATGGTGTTGGTATTTCTGTAGTCAATGCATTGAGTGAATGGGTAGAAGTAACAGTTCGACGTCAACAAAAAGTTCATTGTCAGAGATTTGAAAGAGGAGCATCAGTTGGAAGTTTAAGTTCTGAAGATTTACCAAGGGCAGAAAAAAATCTCACAGGTACCACTGTATGCTTTAAACCTGATGAGCAAATCTTTACAGATGGAATAGTTTTTGAATATGGGATCTTATCTTCCAGGCTTAGAGAATTAGCTTATTTAAATGGCGGGGTTCGTATTGTTTTTCGTGATGAAAGAAAGAAGTCTTTAGATAGTAATAAAAATCCTCATGAAGAAATATATTTTTATGAAGGCGGGATTAAAGAATATGTTGAATATATGAATAAAGAAAAAGATTCATTACATCAAGAAATTATATATGTGAACTCAGAAAAGGATGGTGTTCAAGTAGAAGCTGCACTGCAATGGTGTGTTGATGCATATTCAGATAGTATTTTGGGTTTTGCTAATAATATTCGTACTGTAGATGGTGGAACTCATATTGAAGGCTTGAAAACAGTATTAACTAGAACTTTGAATACATTTGCAAAGAAGAGAGGAAAAAGAAAGGAAGGTGATTCCAATTTAGGAGGTGAAAATATTCGAGAAGGATTGACGGCTGTTCTATCTGTAAAAGTTCCTGATCCAGAATTTGAGGGTCAAACTAAAACTAAATTAGGGAACACAGAAGTTAGGGGGATTGTAGATAGCTTAGTAGGACAATCCTTGAGTCAATATTTAGAGTTTAATCCAGGTGTCATAGATTTAATTTTAGAAAAAGCTATTCAAGCTTTTAATGCCGCAGAAGCTGCTAGAAGAGCGAGAGAGCTTGTCAGAAGAAAAAGCGTTTTAGAAAGTTCTACCCTCCCTGGTAAATTGGCTGATTGTAGCTCTAGAGACCCATCAGGATCAGAAATTTATATCGTAGAAGGAGATTCTGCTGGGGGGTCTGCCAAGCAAGGCAGAGATCGGAAATTCCAAGCTATTTTGCCTTTACGGGGTAAGATCTTAAATATTGAAAAAACCGATGATGCCAAAATTTATAAAAATACTGAAATACAATCATTAATTACGGCACTTGGTTTAGGAATAAAAGGAGAGGATTTTGAAGTTAAGAATCTTAGATATCATCGTGTAGTAATTATGACTGATGCGGATGTAGATGGTGCGCATATTAGAACTTTGCTTCTAACTTTCTTTTATAGATATCAAAAAGCATTAGTTGAGGGAGGATATATTTATATTGCTTGTCCTCCTCTTTATAAAGTTGAAAGAGGTAAGAATCATACCTATTGCTATAATGAATCAGATTTGCAAAAAACTTTATCAAAATTCGGAGAAAAGGCTAATTATACAATTCAGAGATTTAAGGGTTTAGGTGAAATGATGCCTAAGCAATTATGGGAAACAACGATGGATCCATCTACTAGGATGATGAAAAGAGTTGAGATAGAAGACGCCCTTGAAGCAGATAGGATATTTACTATATTAATGGGAGATAAAGTTGCACCTAGAAGAGAGTTTATTGAAACTCATAGTATTGAACTTGATCTAGCTACTTTAGATATTTAATGAATCAATTCAATAACTTAATCCTTTGGGCATGGCTATTATCAGTTTCTCTATTGATCCCAATAACTCTTCCTGCAGGAGGAATAAGAAAAACTGTAATTGAACAAAGAGAAGATAGTATTTCTTCTCCAATTATTGCTTTAAATGAATTTAATTTGCTTTCTACAATTACAGCTAATCCCTTAGTTTTGGCAAGGGTTCAAGTTGGAACCCCAGTGAAAGTTCTAAAAGAATGGAATAGTCCTGATAGTGGTAAATGGCTATTAGTTAATGTGTTGATTCAACATCCTTCTCATATTTTCCACAAACGTGGATGGGTTAAAATTGGAGTTTCATGAATATATTAAGTATGTATTATTATTATCTTGTGGAGGAGTATTAGGTTCTAATACTAGGTTTTTTCTTTTTCAAAGTTTAGGTAAAATATTTACAAACAAGGGTTTGGAAATATTTTTTATTAATAACTTATCATCATTTTTATTAGGATTAATTTCTGCCATCTTAGCTAATAATAGTTCTTTAAAATATTCATATGAATTAGGGTTGTTGATTGTTATTGGCTTTTTAGGTGGTTTGAGTACTTTTTCAACATTTATATATGATCTATTTGAATTATATTTAAATTCTGAATTTTCTAAACTATTCACAAGTTTTTTACTTTCAATCAGCTTTGGTTTGATTTTCTTATCTATAGGTTTTGTTCTGGGTAATTAATAAATGAATACACAAAGTAAAGTTAAAAATTTCTTTCTTATCTCAATTGGTGCTATCCCAGCTGTTATTTTCCGGTGGAAAATTGATGATATTTTTATTGTAAATACTATTGGCTGTTTTTTGATTGGATTATTTAATTCTTTAGCTGTTGATTCAAAATATAAATTAATTTTTTGTATTGGTTTTTGTGGATCTTTAACTACTTTTAGCGGGTGGATTCTGGGGGTATTTCAATTGATATCTAATGGTTCTTATATACAGGCATTATTTTTCTTTTTATTAATGGTAATTATGGGTTTTTTCGCTGCTTGCTTAGGGCATTCATTAGCAAAGAAAATTAACAACCTACTCTAATTGATTTTCAATTTCTTCTTTGATTTTAGTGCTTTCTGGTTCAATATTACTCTTGAATCTAGCTACTACTTCACCATTTTTACTTATTAGAAACTTTTCAAAGTTCCACGCAACATCACCAGAGGGATTGGCCTTATTCAAGGTTGTGTAAGGCTCAGTGGTTTTTCCCATTGCATGAACTTTTTGAAAAAGTTGAAAATTAGCTTGATATGAGACTGAGCAGAATTCCTGAATTTCTTCGATTGTCCCAGGTTCTTGATTGCCAAAGTCATTACAGGGAAAACCTAGAACCTTGAATCCCCTTGCCCCGTAAAGGTCTTGGAGATGTTGAAGTCCTTTGTATTGCTTTGTGAATCCACATTTACTAGCAACGTTCACAATCAACAAAACATTGCCTTTGAAGTGATCAAAGGTGATTTTCTCGTTTTTGGAATTACGGACTTGCACTTTGCTGATATTCACGGACATAGATATTGAAGTAAAAGAATTAGATCTTAGTCATAAAATAATAAAGGATTGTACCTCTGGATATGAATCAACAACTAGGGGCTTCTGGGCAAACTAATCCTTTAACTAGTGGGAGCTTAGTTGCTGATGCAGTTGCTCAGCGCTTGGAATCAATGTTGTCTGCTGGGAATTACGATGGCGTTAAAACACTCTTGGCTCCGGTTCAGCCTGTTGATATAGCACAGGCCATTGGTACCTTGCCAATGATCCTTCAAGCCTTAGCTTTTAGACTTTTAAATAAAAATGAAGCTATCGAAGTTTATGAATATTTGGATGCCTCAGTTCAGCAAAACCTTTTAGATCGTCTTAGATCAAACGAAGTTTTAGATTTAGTTGAGCAGATGTCACCAGACGATAGGGTTCGTCTTTTTGATGAATTGCCTGCAAAAGTTGTCAGACGATTACTCTCAGAATTAAGTCCTGATGAAAGACGGGTTACAGCTCAGCTTTTGGGTTATGAGTCCGAGACAGCAGGAAGGTTGATGACTACAGAATTTATAGATCTTAAAGAATTCCTTAGTGTATCTCAAGCATTGAAATTGGTTAGACAAAGAGCTCCTTTTACTGAGACTATTTACAGCCTCTACGTCACAGACAAAGAGAGACATTTGACAGGGATTTTATCTCTTAGAGATTTGGTTGTTGCTGACCCTGAATCTTTAATTGGAGAGGTGATGACTAGAGAAGTTGTAAATGTGCGAACAGATACTGATCAGGAAGAAGTTGCTAGAGCAATTCAAAGATATGATTTTTTAGCTTTACCAGTCGTTGATCGTGAAAAAAGGTTGGTTGGCATTGTCACTGTCGATGATGTTATTGATGTTATTGAACAAGAGGCAACAAGAGATATTTATGCCGCTGGTGCAGTCCAAGCAGGTGATGAAGATGATTATTTTCAAAGTAATTTGTTTGTTGTAGCCAGACGTCGTGTCGTCTGGCTGGCTGTATTGGTTTTGGCTAATGGATTAACGACCCAAGTTATCGCAATGAATGATGAGGTTTTGCAAAAAGTGGTTTTGTTGGCTGCTTTTATCCCCTTATTAATTGGAGCGGGAGGAAATGTTGGAGCTCAAAGTTCCACTGTCGTAATTCGTGGATTGAGTACTCAGAGAATTCAAAGACTTGGGCTTCTTAGGGCGATTTTGCGTGAAGCATTTGCCGGAGCATTGTTAGGGATTCTTATGGCTCTATTTGTAGTGCCTTTTGCTTGGTGGCAAGGGCAGGGGCCATTGGTTGCTACTGCTGTTGGGATAAGCTTGATGGCGATTACTACTTTGGCTGCAACCGCGGGCGCAGCATTACCATTACTTTTTGATCGTATGGGTCTAGACCCTGCCTTGATGTCCGCTCCATTTATTACTACTGCGACGGATGTCGCTGGTGTATTGATTTACTTGAAGACTGCATCCTGGCTTTTGCAGAGAATGGCGTAGAAGCCGAATGAGTATTTTTACTCAAAGAGGCTGGGTAGGGACGGGTTTCATTTGATCTTTACAATTCTTAGTAGTAAGGTTTACAAAACGCAATAAATGAATGTCGACCGCGGTAGGTGCAGTAACTGGCAAGAAGCTTTCAGCTGTTCCTTCTGCTAGAACTGTTTCGGATATTGATTTGGTTCGATCTTATTTGAGGGATATTGGAAGAGTACCGCTTTTATCAAATGAACAGGAAATTACATTGGGTAGACAAGTTCAAGATTTAGTAAATCTAGAGAGAATTAAAATCGAATTGGAAGATCAGATAGGTGAAAAGCCAGAAATAAATTTATATGCTGAAAAATCAGGATTATCCATAGCTCAACTTAAGAAAAAGCTTAAAAGTGGTCGAAGAGCTAAAGAGAGAATGGTTTCAGCAAATCTTCGATTAGTAGTAAGCGTTGCAAAAAAATATACCAAGAGAAACATGGAATTATTAGATTTAATTCAAGAAGGAACTATTGGATTGGTTAGAGGAGTTGAAAAATTTGATCCAACACGTGGATATAAGTTTTCAACCTATGCATATTGGTGGATTCGTCAGGGTATAACGCGTGCAATAGCTGAGAAAAGCAGATTGATCAGACTACCTATTCATATAACTGAAATGCTCAATAAACTCAAGAAAGGCCAAAGAGAGTTGAGTCAAGAACTTTCTCGGACCCCTACTTTGAAAGAGTTAGCTGAATATGTTGAGCTTCCTGAAAATGATGTCAAAGATTTGATGAGTCGTGCTGGACAGCCAGTCAGCCTGGAAACAAAAATTGGAGATAGTGAAGATACTGTTCTTCTAGATTTACTTTCTAATGATATTGATACACCTGCTGAGCAAATAGAAAATGATTGCATGAAAGGTGATTTAGAAACATTGCTTGAGCAATTACCAGAGTTGCAAAATAGAGTTTTAAGAATGCGTTATGGAATGGATGGTGATGATCCAATGAGTCTTACAGGTATTGGTAGAGTATTAGGAATTAGTAGAGATAGAGTAAGAAATCTAGAGAGAGATGGCTTAAGAGGTTTAAGAAAAGTTGGAGAAAATGTTGAAGCCTATATGGCTTCTTGAATAATTTCCAAAAGAACAGGGTTAACTTCGTCTGGCTTTTCATCATGAGGACAATGGCCAGCATTAGTAATAATAGTTAAAGACCTTATACATTTAAAAGAATTAGCCCATTTTTTAGCTTCTTTAATTGGTTCCCAAGGATCTTTTTCACCCCAAATTAAATAAACCGGTATTTCTAAGTTCTTTAACAAATCAGGTGCTAAATAATCATCAAATAAATTGATAAATCCTCTAAATGCTTCTGGGGCCCCTTCTCTTTGAGTTGGCTTGAAAAGTATGTCTATTAACTCTTTATTGATATTATTCCCACTTGGGTAGGCTATTTTTAAAATTTTCTCAATAAAACCTGGATTTGCTGCATTTTTAAATAAAGCGTTACTGAGAAACCTTTGTCTAACTAAAGTTTTAATTACTGGTCTCATTAAGCGCATTAATAATGATTGCTCCGCTAAACGTTTATCATCCATCGTTCGTTGTGCGCAATCAATCAATACAACACCAGAGCATCCTTTGACTAATCCAGCTGATGCCTTGATTGCAATTACTGCTCCTATTGAATTCCCAATTAATAAGACGGGTTTTTGAACTATTTCATCACAAAAATCGATAATTTGTTGACTCCATTTATCAAAGCAATAATTAAAGCTTTTAGGTTGTATCTTTTCATATGAAAGTTGTGCTTTTGGTTGACTACTTTCTCCAAAACCAACTAAATCTAATGCATAGCAAGTAGCTAATGAGCTGATAATCTTTTGGTTGAATCTCCAATGATCTTTAGATGCCCCAAATCCATGTATTAAAACGACAGAAATTGGAGAATCACGATTTTGTCCTTCTAGGTGCCATGCAATCTTTTGATTTTGCCAACTCCAGAATTGCGTCACGATTTTTTTAATAATTATAATCTCATTTCCAGCTGAAAGTATCCTTTAGTAAAATAATTATGTTTATTTTTATTGATATAGAGTATCAATTGGAGTATAAATATTTGATTATAATCTAAGCAAAATAAGGATAAATAAATACTATAGGAATAGTAATTTAGTTAAATTAGGAAAACTTATTAAAATTAAATTTCCTTATGAATTCGATTAGTATAGAACTAAATTAATTATTAATATCATTATGACTTCAGCAATTTATTATGCATCTGAAGGATTTAATATAGAAAAAAATAAGATAATGGGGAGGCAAGTTGCTGGTAATTCTTTCTTGAAAGCATATTTTAAATATTCCAAATACTCTGAATTTTGGGTTTATTCTAATAATAAATTAGAGGCTGATAACTTTGCTAGGTTTGCAAGATCTCAAGGTAGAAATGAGGATATTAAATTTATTGATTTTAATAATACTGGAGCTTTAAGAGAAGCAGGTATTCTTTTTTATCCTGGGCCTGATATATCTATACAGTCAAAAAATCGATCTTTCTTTAAAGACAATTCATGGAGTATTTGTGGCATTACACATACTACTTCTAGTGCAAAAGTAATGGAATCTATTCAATCTTTAGTGACTTCTCCAGTTAATTATTGGGATGCGGTGATTTGTACTAGCCAGGCAGTTAGATCCAATGTCCTTAAGATTATAGAAATTGAAGAAGAAAACCTTAGAAAGAAACTAAATGCATCAAACTTTGTGAGACCTCAATTACCTGTTATTCCTCTTGGAATTGATGCTAGTGAATTTCAATTTACAAAAGAGCAAAAGAGTATTGCTAAAGAAGAATTTCTTATAGAAAATGATGAAGTGGTTGTTTTGTATGTAGGGAGGTTATCTTTTCATGCTAAAGCAAATCCTTATCAGATGTATAAATCATTGGAAGAAGCTGCAAAAAGATCTAATCGAAAAATAGTATTAATTGAGTGTGGGTGGTATGGAAATCAAACAATTAAAGATGCTTTCATTCAGGCTTCTAAATATTTATGTCCCAATATAAGAATACTTAGAGTCGATGGGAGTAATACTGCACTTAAATTCCAATCATTTGCAGCAGCTGATATCTTTTGTTCTCTTTCAGACAATATTCAGGAAACATTTGGCATCACTCCAATTGAAGCAATGGCTGCAGGATTGCCTGTAATTGTTTCTGATTGGAATGGTTATAAGGATACTGTAAGAGATGGCATTGATGGTTTTCGTATACCAACTTTGATGCCCCAGTCTGGTTTTGGGCTCGATTTGGCTATTAGATATGCTTTAGACATAGATAATTATGATATGTATATAGGGAATATTTCAAATTTTGTATCGGTTAACTTTGGGGCACTGTCTAATGCTTTTTATGAACTTATTGTTAATAAAAAGTTAAGAATTGATATGGGAAAAAATGCAAAGAAGAATGTATTAAAAAAGTTTGACTGGAATAGTGTTATTCTTCAATATCATCAATTATGGGATGATCTTAGGGCAGCCAGAATTAATTCTAATTATCAAAACTATAAATGGTCTGCTAGATTAGATCCATTCTTGGCATTTTCTTCATATCCTACAAGTGCATTATCTGAAGAATCACATATAAAACTTGTCGAAACTAATATTGATCTAACTTATAAAAAAGTAAAAGAGATTAAAAATTTAAATATTATTAATTTCTCTAATTATACAGTTCCAGATGATAATTACATAACCAAAATTATAGAAAGAATAAAAGATAATGAAATAACTATTAGGACACTTCAGAAAGATTTAAAAGATGTAAATAATATTTACTTAATAAGATCATTGTTGTGGTTAAATAAATTGAATATTATTGAAATTCAAGTTAATATATAAATTATGAAGTAAAGAAAATATATAAAACTTTTTAGGTTTATTGATCTATTATAGGGATGAAAATATTTATTTTTCCACAATACTTTCATAATATTCGTGGTTGGAAAATTCTTCTATAGTCCTCCGACTAATTTCTTTGATTATTTAAAAATATAATATTTTAGACTTCTTATTATTCAGAAATTAAACAAAAGGTTGAGATAAACTCTGAGTATTTTATAAAATCCAATTTATTTTACCCTGTAAAGTTAATAAGATTAAGAATCTATATTAAAAAATGTCTTTTATTATTTATATAGACATAGTATTATTATAGAGTTATAAGCATCCTAAGCAAACAATAATGAAAGGCTTTGGAAAAGAAAATAAATTCAATCAAAAAGATCATAAGTTTGCCAAAAGTATAAAACCTGTACCTAGTGAAAAATATGAAAAACTTAAAATGCTCTCTAGAGGAGAGCTTATTGCTCAGGGCTGTAAACTTCATTTGCAAGGAGATATCCTAAGTGCAGAAAAATATTATCAATATTTTCTTGACAAAGGCTTTATTGATCCAATAGTACTCTCTAATTATGGAGTTATATATAAGCAAAAAGGTGATATATCTAATGCTATAGATCTATATGAAAGATCAATAAATATATATCCTAATAATCCTGAAGCTTATTCTAATTTGGGTAGTTTATTTAAGGATATTGGTTATTTAGAGAAAGCAGAGCATTTTACACGGAAAGCTATTGAGGTTAACCAAAACTATGTTGAAGCTTATTCTAGTTTGGGAAGTATATTAAAAGATAGAGGGAAGCTAAAGGAAGCAGAATCTATCGTTAGAAAAGCAATAGAAATTAAGCCAGATTTTGCTGATGCTTACCTTAATCTTGGTAGTATATTAATAGACTTAAATGAACTCAAGGAAGCAGCTTATTTCACAACTAAAGCAATAAATATTAAACCTGATTATTCAATAGCATATAATAATCTTGGTTCAATAATGAAGGATTTAGGCCAATTAGAAAACGCAAAAAGATATATGATTAAGGCGATTAAACTCAACCCAAATTTGGTTATAGCACATTATAATCTAGGTGAAATATTGACAGAGTTGGGAGATTTGCCTGATGCTATTTCTTCTTATGAAAAAACTTTAGGATTAAACAAAAAATACTCACTGGCGAAAGCTGGATTAATTAAAGCTTCAGCACTTATCTGTGACTGGACAGATATAGATAAATACTATCATTGGCTTCATAAGCTAGGTATTGAAGATGAGACAATTGAGCCCCTAAGCTTCATGGCTTATGAGGATAATCCTCAAAAACATTTAGCAAGAGCAGAAAAATATTATAAAAATAGAATATTCAGGAATGACAAAGTAATTAGTTGTTCTCCGAAAGAAAGAATTCGTGTGGGATATTTCTCTTCTGATTTTTATAATCATGCAACTATGTATTTATTAGTTCGAATATTTGAACTACATGACCATACTAATTTCGAGATATATGCCTATGACTATGGTCATAATGAAAAAGATTCAATGACTCAAAGACTAATTGAAAATGTTGATATTTACCAAGATATTTCAATGCTAAGTGAAGCTGAATCTGTTGAACTAGCAAGGAATGATAAATTGGATATTGCAGTAGATTTGAAAGGAATCACTAAAAACTCTAGGCTTTTCATATTCTCTAATAGAGTTGCTCCTGTTCAAGTTGCATATCTTGGCTATCCTGGCTCAACAGGAATAAAAACTATTGATTATATAATAGCAGATAGAATTGTTATCCCTGAAAATAACAAGAAATTTTTCAGTGAGAAAGTTATATATATGCCTGATTGTTATCAATGTAATGATGATAGAAAGGAAATATTCAGAGATATAGTTAGTAGGGCTGATTGTGCTCTTCCTGAGAAGGGATTTGTTTTTACTTGTTTTAATGCAAACTATAAGATTAAACCTCCTGAATTTGATATTTGGATGAGATTACTTTTGAATGTAGAACACAGCGTTCTTTGGTTGTATAAATCAAACAGATGGTCTGAACATAATATACTTAAAGAAGCTAATAAAAGAGGAGTTGATTCATCTAGATTGATTTTTGCAGAAAAGAAATCTCTTTCAAAGCATTTATCAAGACACTGCTGTGGTGATTTAGCATTAGATACCTTTAATATTAATGGACATACGACAACTTCTGATGCTTTATGGGCTGGGTTACCAGTATTAACAAAGATTGGGGATAGTTTCGCTTCGAGAGTATCGGCGAGTCTTTTGTATAGTCTAGGTCTTGACGAATTAGTTGCTTTTAATAAAAGGCAATATGAAGAGATTGCGCTTGAACTTGCAACAGATCCTAAAAGAATTAGTAATTTAAAATATAAACTACTCAAGGCTAAAAGTAATTCTTCTCTTTTTAAATCTTCTTTATTTACCAGAAATCTCGAGAACTTATTTAAAGAAATGATTTCTAGGCAAGCATAAATGTTGCTAATCTTGATATATTATTTGCAGGCTATATTTATCTTTTAATAGGATATATCAATAGAATATTGTAATGAATTTAATTGATTATAGAATAGATATTCAAACTAATCTTCTGTCTTGGTTTAGTGAAAACGGTCGACATTGGATACCATGGAAATGCAAAAAAGATGGTTCTCTTCCAGAATTTGTTGAAAGTATATTGCCCTATGGAATATGGATTGCTGACGTTATGCTTCAGCAGACTCAGTTAAAGGTAGTTATTCCGTATTGGGGAAAATGGATGAAGACCTTTCCTACTTCGCAAGATCTTTCAGAAGCAGAAGAGCAAAATGTTCTTTTAAAATGGCAAGGTCTTGGCTATTACTCAAGAGCTAAACGTATTTATAAGGCTTCTAAATTACTAATTGAACTAATAGGAAAAGATAAGATTTTAAATCCTTCCACGTGGCCAGTTGAGTTAGAAGAATGTATCGCTCTTACAGGTGTTGGAAGAAGTACAGCAGCTAGCTTATTTCTTCTGCTTTTGATCCTCCAGAGGCAATTTTGGATGGAAATGTAAAAAGAATTTTAGCTAGATTGCTTGCTAGTAATAAGACATCTATTCAAGATAACAAAAGATTATGGATAATTAGTTCTCAATTAGTTCCTAAGCATAGTTCGAGGAATTTTAATCAAACTTTAATGGACTTGGGCTCAATAGTTTGTACTATCAAAAATCCGAATTGTTCTTTTTGCCCTTTGCAAAACTATTGCCTTGCCTATCTCAAGTACGATCCAATTAATTTTCCTAGAAAAGATATGAAAAAAACAATTGCTATTCAAGAAATAGGAATTGGTCTTGTTTTTAATAATAATGGACAATTGCTTATTGATCAGCGTCTTGAAAATTCTAGAATGGGAGGTATGTGGGAATTTCCGGGAGGAAAAAAAGAGTCAGATGAATCTATTGAAAAGACTATTGCGAGAGAAATAAAGGAGGAGCTTGGTATTGAGGTTAATGTTGAAGAAAGATTTTTATCTTTTGTACACTCCTATAGTCATAAGAAACTACATTTTATAGTTCACCTATGTAACTGGAAATCAGGAGAACCAAAACCATTAGCTAGTCAAAAGCTACTTTGGGTGAATCCAAGCAGACTTCTGGATTTTCCTTTTCCTGCAGCTAATACCAAAATTATTTCTGCATTACATAAACATCTTCGCATTGAAAAATAAAGTTTTTTAAATAATTGGTAGATTGAATAATCATAATCCCATTAATAAGTCAATTAAAAATGAAACCTTCAAAGGTCATTTCCCTAGGGGAAGCTTTGATCGATCGACTTGGCCCTCCTGGAGGTGACCCTGCTTTTGATAAACCCGTAACAGATTGTTTTGGAGGAGCACCTGCAAATGTAGCTTGTGCATTAAGTCGTTTAGGAGTAGATGTTTCTTTTTTAAGTTCGCTTGGTAATGATCTGATTGGAAATGAATTTAAGAATTTGATGATTGAAAGAGGAATAAATACCGTTGGTTTACAGCAAGACAAGTTTCGTCCAACGCGGGTTGTATTAGTTCGCAGAGATCTTGATGGTGAAAGAACTTTTGGAGGTTTTGATGGGGATAAAGGTTTGGGATTTGCTGATCAGGCAATTTCAAGGGAAGAAATTGTCAAATGTTGGCCTTTGATTTCTGACCAAGCTAAATGGTTGATTATTGGAACAATTCCAATGGCTTCTGAAATTTCATCGGAAGCTTTTTCATGGTGTATTGAAAAAGCTTTATGTGATGGAATAAAAATCGCACTTGATTTAAATTGGCGGCCAACTTTTTGGCGCAGTAAATTTTCGAAAGAAGAAGCTCCTTTGCTTAAAGAAATAAATATAATAAAACCTATTTTAAATCATGTTTCATTAATCAAACTTGCAAAGGAGGAAGCCCAATATTTTTTTAATTCTTTTAATCCAAAAGAGATTTCATTCAACTTGCCTCAAAAACCATCAGTAATAGTTACTGATGGTGCTAATTCTATAGATTGGTTTTTGAACAATAATATCGGTAAGACGAATGCAATTATACCGCCCAAAATAATTGATACTACAGGAGCTGGAGATTCTTTCACAGCAGGATTAATTTATAAACTTTTATCTTTAAATCTAGATCATATAAGTTATGATTTAGCTGAGGACATTATTCGCTTCGCTATTGGTTGTGGAGCCTATGTTTGCCAAGGGATTGGAGCAATTGAATCACAACCTTATCTAGAAGATATTGAGGAATTATTGTCCTCACAAAATGGTGGTATAAGTTGAAAAATTCTACCTTTTTCATTAGGTATGTATTCCAATTTTCCTCTCCAAGCATCAGCTAGTGAGAGGGATAATCTTTCTGGCCATTCCACTACCATTAATGCTCCCATAGATTTGGATTCTTCCTCTTCTTGAAGAAAAAACTCATTCGCCACCAATGTTTCTTCAATTCTATAAAGGTCAATATGTACAAGTGGAGGTGATCCAGCAGGATAATGTTGTGATAATGCAAAGGTGGGAGATGTTATTGCTTCTTCAATTCCAAGGCTTTTTGCAATCCCTTTAACAAATGTGGTTTTTCCAGTTCCAAGTTGACCATTTAGTAAAAGAATTCTGAGATCAGGAAAATTTTTTGTTAACGTTGCACTAAATGAAATTGTTGATTCAGGATTATCTAGAGTCCAGCGAAAATTATTATTTTGCTGACTAATTGATTTAACAACCTTGAATTTTTCTTCAGACTCTTTATTCACGATCTCCTAAAGGGAGTTTTACATATGTTTGCAGCAACCAAATCAAATCTCAATACCATTGACAATAATTCTGATTACGTAGTTCAGGATATAGCTGAAGCTGAATTTGGTCGCAAAGAGCTATCAATAGCAGAAACAGAGATGCCAGGATTAATGGCATTAAGAGAAAAGTATGGGTCTGATAAACCCCTCAAAGGAGCTTGTATTGCGGGCAGTCTCCATATGACAATTCAAACGGGTGTTCTTATTGAGACTCTCGTTGCGCTTGGTGCAAAAGTTAGATGGGCTTCTTGCAACATTTTCTCTACGCAAGATCATGCTGCTGCTGCTATTGCCAAGTCAGGCATACCTGTATTTGCAAAAAAGGGTGAATCATTAGATGAATATTGGAAATATACTCACAAAATTTTTGAATGGTGCGATGGAGAAGCTGCGAACATGATCCTTGATGACGGAGGAGATGCTACTGGACTAATCATTTTGGGGAGTAAGGCTGAAGAGAATATTTCTGTACTTGATAATCCTTCAAATGAAGAAGAGATTGCATTATTCGCTGCAATCAAGAAGAAATTGTCTGAGTTTCCATCTTTTTATTCAAAGGTGAAATCTTCAATTAAAGGAGTGACGGAAGAAACCACAACTGGGGTAGCTCGTTTATACCAAATGGAAAAAAGTGGAGAACTTGTTTTTCCAGCAATAAACGTGAATGATTCTGTAACTAAAAGTAAATTTGATAATCTTTATGGTTGCCGAGAATCACTGGTTGATGGGATAAAAAGAGCTACAGATGTAATGGTGGCTGGGAAGGTTGCTCTTGTTATTGGCTATGGGGACGTTGGGAAGGGCTCTGCGCAATCTTTGAGGGGCCTTGGTGCAACAGTGATGATCTCAGAGATAGATCCTATATGCGCACTGCAGGCAGCAATGGAGGGTTACAGAGTTGTGAGGCTTTCTGATGTTGTTGCTGATGTTGATATTTTTGTTACTGCAACTGGTAATTTCCAAGTAATACGTCATGAACATTTAATAAGGATGAAGAATGAATCGATAGTTTGTAATATTGGACATTTTGATAATGAAATAGAGGTTTCTTCCTTAAAGTCTTATGAGTGGGAAAATATAAAACCTCAAGTCGATCACATAACTCTTCCAAGTGGTAATAAGATAATTCTCTTAGCTGAGGGAAGATTAGTTAACCTTGGCTGTGCAACAGGTCATCCAAGTTTTGTTATGAGTAATTCATTCACTAATCAAGTTTTAGCTCAGATAGAATTATTTAAACAAGGAGGTAAATATATAAATAAAGTTTATGTTTTACCAAAACATTTAGATGAAATGGTTGCAAGTCTTCATCTAGAAAAAATAGGAGCAAAGTTAACCAAATTGACTGAAGAGCAAGCAAAATACATAGATGTTCCTATGGAAGGTCCTTATAAAACAGACCAATATCGTTATTAATTCCTCAAGTTAATAGAATCTAAGAATTCAATGGAATTGTCAGAATTTATCTCATCTTTACCTGGTTTAATTGGCAATGCAGTGGAATCTAATCAATGGATAGGTTATGGCGCAATTCTATTGGCAATGTTTTTAGAGAATCTTATTCCACCAATACCTTCTGAATTGATTATGCCTCTGGGAGGGTTTTATGTACATCAAGGTCAGTTGAATTTTTTACCAGTTGTTTTAGCAGGTTTAATTGGAACAGTTCTAGGAGCATTGCCTTGGTATGCAATAGGAAGAATTGTTAATGAAGAAAGACTTGAGAAATGGCTAAAGAAAAATGGCCGTTGGATTGGAATCAGGCCTGAAGAACTCTCACGAAGTAGGAGATGGTTCAATAACTACGGCATTTCATTAGTTTTTTGGGGAAGATTAATTCCAGGTATAAGAACTCTAATTTCAGTCCCAGCAGGGATAGAATTGATGCCCCTAACACCATTTCTTATTTGGACCACTGCAGGGAGTTTGATATGGACTTTATTGTTAACAATATCAGGATATTATTTGGGTGATGGATATAGAAATATAGAAGATTGGCTTAGCCCATTCTCAAGCTTTTTTAAAATAATTATCCTATTTCTAATTAGTATTGGTTTGATTTCTATAATTTATAAAACTCTAAGGAAACTGATTGTGAAATAAATCGGATTATTTTTAGAATGGAATTTCTTCATCTGATGAATTTTGAGCAAAAGAATTGTTATTTGGGAAATTATTATTTTCTGCGTCTTTTCTAGAGCCTAATAATTCAAGTCGATCAACTCTTACTACTGGTTTATTTCTATCTTCGCCAGTATTTCTATCTTTCCAGGTATCTAATTTAAAACTCCCAGTGATTCCTATTAAAGATCCTTTTTTTACATAGTCTGCGGCAACTTGAGCTTGTTTACCCCAAATTTCTAAATTAAACCAATCAGGCTCATCATTTCGATTCCTTCTGTTTACTGCCATTGTAAGGTTCGCGACTACTGTCCCAGATTCAAAGTATCGAACTTCTGGATCTCTTCCTGCCCGTCCCACAAGAGTGACTGAATTTATTGCCATCTTTGCCTCCTGATTTATTCGTTGCTAAATAATGAGCATATCTTAGTTCAACTGTCTTTATGATTGCTCAAATGATTGAAATCCGTGTTTTTTAGCCGTTTCAAATTCTCCCGCGATATTGGGATTGATCTTGGTACCGCCAATACCTTAATTTATGTGTCTGGAAAGGGCATAGTACTTCAAGAACCTTCAGTGGTAGCTATGGATTTAGAGGAGGGGGTACCTTTGGCTGTAGGGGACGAAGCAAAGTTAATGTTAGGTCGAACGCCAGGAAATATTCGTGCAGTTAGACCTTTGAGAGATGGTGTAATAGCAGATTTTGATGCTGCAGAACAAATGCTTAAGACATTTATTCAAAAGTGTAATGAAGGGAGAGGGATCATCGCTCCGAGATTAGTTATAGGAATTCCCAGTGGTGTTACTGGAGTTGAAAGACGTGCTGTTCGTGAAGCAGGACTCGCAGGAGCAAGAGAAGTTTATTTGATTGACGAGCCTGTGGCTGCTGCAATAGGAGCTTCTTTGCCTGTTACAGAACCTATTGGAACCATGATTGTTGATATCGGAGGAGGAACAACCGAAGTAGCTGTTCTTAGTCTTGGAGGAACAGTTTTAAGTGAGTCGGTAAGAGTTGCTGGTGATGAAATTAATGATTCAATTGCGACATATTTAAAAAAGGTTCATAACTTAGTGGTTGGAGAAAGAACGGCTGAGGAAATAAAAATAAAAATCGGATCAGCTTTTCCTTCTAATGAATTTGATTTGAAATCTATAGATGTAAGAGGGTTGCATTTACTTTCAGGTTTGCCTCGTTCCATAAACTTAAAAGCCGGTGATTTGCGTGAAGCAATGGCTGAACCTTTAAATAAGATTGTTGATGCTGTAAAAAGAAGTTTAGAGAGAACCCCGCCCGAGTTAGCTGCAGACATTGTCGATAGGGGAATTATGCTTGCAGGGGGTGGAGCCTTAGTCAGAGGTATCAGTGATCTTTTAAGTCATGAAACAGGGATTTTTACTCATGTTGCTGAGGATCCATTGTTATGTGTTGTCAATGGATGTGGCCAAGTATTAGATGACTTCAAATCAATGCGAAGAGTTTTAGATACTCCTGATTTTGCAAGAAATGCTTTAAGAGATTGATAAAATATGATTAATGCCCGAAAAAAAATTGGGTTTCACTTACTGCTTAAACGTAGTATTTGGTTAACTTTTTTATTGGGTAGTTTAGCTTGTTTTATAAGATTAACTAAAGGAGCAGTTTATTTAGATACGTATTCATTTTTAGTCAAACCCTTATTACCTGGAATAGCTCAAAAAGAATGGATTCAGAAGGCTGATCAGCTTGAGAAGAATATTCGATTGCAGTTACTTGAGGAAGATAATCTTCGATTAAGAAAAATATTATCTTTGAAATCTTTTAATGCTGATGCAAGGATATCTGCAGCAGTTAT
>QBWD01000003.1 GCA_003283685.1 Prochlorococcus sp. AG-315-D17 | reverse complement strand
GAGAAAAGCAATTTTCAAACAATAACAATATTTGAAAGTATTAAATATGGTAAAGCGTTATTACTTGATAGTTGCTGGATGACAGCAGAAAAACAAGATAAGCATTATCATGAATCTCTTGTCCATCCGGCATTATGTGGTTCTAAAATAAAAGATAAGATTTTAATTATTGGTGGAGGTGATGGAGGTAGTGCTAGAGAATGTCTTAAATATAAAGAAGTTAAATGTATAGATTTAATAGAAATAGACCCAAAGGTTATTGAACTCAGTAAAAAATATTTAACTTCAATTCTTGGAGATGGGTGGACGGACTCAAGATTAAATATCCAAATTGAAAATGGAATTGATTGGGTAAAGACTAAAAAAAATGATTATTATGATGTAATTATTGTTGATGGTGCAGATCCTATTGGACCCGCAAAAGAATTATTTAGTCATAGTTTTCTCAACAACTGCAAACGAATACTTAAGCCTGGTGGCATTTTTGCAACACAAAGTGAGTCCCCTGAAGCATTTCACGAAGTGCACATCAATATTGTCAATTTACTTCGCCAAATTTTTGACTTTGCAGATCCTTTATATGGATCGGTACCCATATATCCCAGTGGATGGTGGAGTTGGACATTTGCATCTATGAAAGAAGCAAATTACTTTAATCCTATCGAAAGTCGTATAATTGAAATCTCCAACAATTGCCAAATATGGAGCAAGAGATGGCAAAAAGGAGCATTCAGCGCTATGCCAGCCTACATAGAAAGAGAGCTTATTAAATGAATTCAGAAAGCTTTAATAACGTGCCACCCTTTAACAACGATGGTGCCATATTTATGGCTTCAAAAAGAACTATAGAAAATTGTAAAGTTGGACTACTAGGTATTCCTTATGATGGAACAAGTTGTTTTAAGCCAGGTTCTAGATTCGGCCCTTCTGCTATTCGCGAAAGCAGTCATGGAATTGAAACATATTGCCCACAGCTTGATCTTGATTTGGAAGATATAAATTTTACAGATTTAGGCTCATTAGATATTACTTTAGGAAATACAATATCAACAATTAAATGTATTAAGAACTCAACGTTAAAACTTTTAAACCATAATTTAAAACCGCTAATTATTGGAGGTGAGCATTCAATAACAACTGGAGTAATTGAGGCAATGATAAAAGATTATCCTGATTTAATAATGCTCCAATTAGATGCTCATGCAGATTTACGAGACGAGTGGTCAGGCAATAAACATAGTCACGCATGTACGATGAAAAGATGTTTAGAACTACTACCTAGTCAAAAGATCTTACAAGTAGCAATTAGAAGTGGGACGAAATCAGAGTTCAAAGAAATGAATAAGAATAAAAGACTAATTCCACACACTTCCGGGGAAAGCCCTATCCATTTAAAAAAAGCTCTTCAGCAATTCATAGGAACTCCTATTTATTTAACTTTTGACTTGGATTGGTTTGATCCATCTGTTCTACCAGGAACAGGAACTCCAGAACCAGGTGGCTTCTTATGGAGAGACTTTGCAGCAATTATTGAAGTAATCAAAGAACATAACTTAGTAGGAGCTGATGTTGTTGAACTTTGTCCTATTTTCGATACTTCAGGTATCAGTACAATTCTTGCAGCTAAAGTTATTCGTTCATTAATAATGTTATTAGATAAAGAGTGAAAAGTTTAATAAAGAATTCAGTTATTGGTTACTACTAAAACCTTCCCGAAATCTAATTGTTTATCAATACACTTTTCTTCAATTAAGGGAAGATTTGATTCTTTCTTCATCCAATGATGACAAAAAGCAAACGTGGAGATCTCCGCATGAATTTTTATTTTTCTAAGTTTGCACAAAGAAAACGCTTTGTCCTGACTTGCAGCAAATTGCTTACAGCTTCGACAACATCTTGTTGCGGTCATTAAAAATCAACTAAGACTCATAGATTAGTAAAACTTCCCGAATTGAGCCATAAAGCATTAAATTTGATTTTCAAAGTTCTTCTACATTCCCGTCCTCACTGATTAATGTCTCGTACGAGTTAAAAAACAATGAAATTGCTACAAACTCCTCTTTATGAAAAATGCTTAGAAATTGGAGGGAAAATGGGTCCGTTTGCAAACTGGGAAATGCCCCTAACTTTCTCAGGACTAATTCAAGAACATAATTCAGTCCGAAGAGATGTTGGGATGTTTGACATATCCCATATGGGAGTTTTGTTATTAAAAGGAAAGCATCTCAAAAAAGCATTACAAAATTTGGTACCTTCAGACTTATTTCGAATAGGACCTGGAGAAGCCTGCTATACAGTTTTTCTAAACAAAAATGGAGGTATTCAAGATGATCTAATAATTTATGATCAAGGCTTTAATCATCAAGATGAAGAACGAATCATTCTCGTAATAAATGCAGCAAGAAAGGAATCAGATATTAATTGGTTAAATTTGAATCTATCCAAATACGAAATATCAATCACGGACTATATGCCTGAAGGAGCATTAATAGCTGTACAAGGGCCAAAATCTATTAATGCCTTAGAAAATATTTTTGAAGAAAATTTATCCGATTTCCCTCGCTTTGGGCATAAAACTATTACACCAAAAACAAATTTACCTAACTCAGAATTACCAATTTTTATTGCTCGTACCGGTTATACCGGAGAAGAAGGTTTCGAATTCCTAGCACCTAAAGAAACAGCAAGATCAATTTGGGGAAGTCTTATTGATTTAGGAGTAACTCCATGTGGATTAGGAGCAAGAGACACTCTTAGGTTAGAAGCCTCAATGCATCTCTATGGCAACGATATCAATTTAGAAACTACTCCTTTCGAAGCTGGGTTGGGTTGGTTAGTACATTTAGAAATGCCTTTTAATTTCATAGGCAGAAAAGCTTTAGAAAAACAAGCTGAAACAGGTTTAAAAAAAAAGCTTGTTGGTATCAAAGTTCAAGATAAAGGAATTGCACGAAAAGGATATAAAATTTTGAAGGACAATTTATCTGTCGGACAAGTAACCAGTGGATCGTGGTCTCCAACACTCAAAGAAGCAATCGCTCTAGCTTACGTTTCAAGCGAGCATGCACAAGTTAATACTGAGTTACAAGTAGAAATCAGAGGAAAAGAACACCCAGTTTTAATTGTTAAAAAACCATTTTATAGAAAAAGTTTTTGAGCAAGTAAGAACTCTAGAATGCACAAAAGACAGTCTTTGTGGGAAACTCATTATTTAGTTGGTTAAAAGATTTATGCGCAGCATTTGTTGTGGAGAACTGCGCACCTCGGCAATTGGCGCGAATGTACAACTATGTGGTTGGGTAGATCGACTTCGAGATCATGGTGGAGTGATTTTTATTGATCTAAGAGATAGGACTGGCACTATACAAGTAACAGTTGATCCTGATAAAGGAAAAGATCTTTTTAATACAGCTGAAAGTCTCAAGAATGAAACAGTCATTCAAATCAATGGCAAAGTTAGATCTAGACCTGATGAAGCAATTAATTCAAAAATTCCTACAGGTAAAGTGGAAGTATTAGCAGACAGTATAAAAATACTGAATTCTGTTACTACTAATCTTCCTTTTTCCGTATCAATACATGATGAGGAGAGTATTAAAGAAGAAATCAGATTGCGCTATAGATATCTCGATCTGAGAAGGGAAAGAATGAATAATAATCTTAAATTGAGGCATGACACCGTTAAGGCAGCTAGAAATTTTCTTGAAGAGGAAGGTTTTATAGAGGTTGAGACACCTGTTTTAACGCGATCAACTCCTGAAGGGGCTAGGGATTATTTAGTCCCATCGAGAGTATGTGGTGGAGAATATTTTGCCTTACCTCAATCCCCTCAATTATTTAAACAATTGCTAATGGTTGGAGGGATTGAGCGTTACTACCAAGTAGCAAGATGTTTTCGTGATGAAGATTTACGCTCTGATCGACAGCCAGAATTCACACAATTAGATATTGAAATGAGTTTTATGGAGCAAAACGAAATACTTGAATTAAATGAAAAATTAATAGCAACCATTTGGAAAAAAACTAAAGGAATTGATATTCCTATTCCTTTCCCAAGACTGACTTGGAAAGAGTCTATGGACCGATATGGTACTGATAGACCAGATACCAGATATGGAATGGAGCTTATAGAGACAAGCGATTTATTTACCCAAAGTGGATTCAAAGTATTTTCAAAAGCTATTTCTGCGGGTGGATGCGTAAAATGTATAGCGATTGATCAAGGTAATGAGTCCATCAGTAATGTACGAATAAAGCCAGGTGGAGATATTTTTAGTGAAGCACAAAAGGCTGGCGCAGGAGGATTAGCCTTTATCAGAGTTCGTGAAAATGAAGAAATAGATACTATTGGAGCTATAAAAGATAATTTAACAACATTACAAATACATGAACTCCTTTTAAGGACAAATGCTCAACCTGGTGATTTGATACTTTTTGGTGCAGGAGCAACAGATATTGTCCACAGAACACTTGATAGAATTAGACAGTTTATTGCTAAAAATTTAAACCTAATTTCCGCAAGTGATTTGAGTAACAAATGGAATTTTGTATGGGTTGTTGACTTTCCCATGTTTGAATTCAACTCTGATGAGAATCGTCTTGAAGCAATTCATCATCCTTTTTGTGCTCCAAAAACTGAAGATATTGGTGAAGCAAAAAGTTTGTGGCAAGAAAAACTCCCTAATGCCAATGCTCAGGCATATGACCTTGTTTTAAATGGATTAGAAATTGGCGGAGGATCTTTACGTATTCATAATCCAGAGCTTCAAAAAAATGTATTAGAAGTAATTGGCTTTTCGTCAACAGAAACAGAAGAACAATTCGGTTTCCTTATTGATGCTCTATCAATGGGTGCACCTCCTCATGGTGGAATTGCTTTTGGAATTGACAGAATGGTGATGCTACTAGCAAATGAGGATTCCATTAGAGATACAATCGCTTTTCCAAAAACTCAGCAAGCTCGTTGTTTAATGGCACAAGCACCTGCCAATGTTCAAAACAAACAACTAGAAGAACTCCACATTGCTTCCACTTGGGTAGATCCTGAATAAATTAGTAGAAATTCAATGTTAAAAACCTTATCCTCAAGAGAAAGTATAAAAATTCCTTGGCCTTCACAAAGATCGAGGTAATTTAAATCATGATTGACAAGTAAATGGCAAAATTTGTTTTCGTCACTGGTGGGGTTGTTTCAAGCATTGGCAAGGGAATTGTTGCCGCAAGTCTTGGAAGATTACTCAAATCAAGAGGTTATAGTGTCTCTATTTTGAAACTAGATCCATATCTCAATGTTGATCCAGGGACGATGAGTCCTTTTCAACATGGAGAGGTTTTTGTTACCGAAGATGGAGCTGAAACTGATTTAGATCTTGGACATTACGAACGCTTTACGGATACTGCAATGTCAAGATTAAATAGCATTACTACCGGATCAATTTATCAATCAGTAATTAATAAAGAGAGAAGAGGAGACTATAACGGAAGAACCGTTCAGGTGATACCACATATCACATGCGAAATACGTGAAAGGATTCACCGTGTAGCTGCTAATAGTGGAGCTGATGTAGTGATATCAGAAATCGGAGGAACTGTTGGAGATATTGAATCGCTACCTTTTTTAGAAGCCATAAGAGAATTTAAAGTGGACGTTGAAAGAAAAGATGTAGTTTATATTCACGTCACATTATTACCTTTCATTGGGACATCAGGAGAACTAAAAACCAAGCCCACTCAACATTCAGTCAAAGAATTAAGGTCCATAGGTATTCAACCAAATATATTAGTTTGTCGAAGTGATAGAGCAATCAACGACGAATTAAAAAATAAAATCAGTGGTTTCTGTGGTGTTCGCTCAGAATCAGTAATACCTTCGCTTGATGCTGACAATATCTATGCCGTACCTCTTGAACTAAAAAGAGAAGGACTTTGTCGAGAGGTCTTAAATGATCTGAATCTGACTGATCACGAATGTGATTTAAAAAACTGGGCGCAATTAGTACACAAGCTTCGTAATCCTGGCCCTTCAGTCAAAGTAGCTTTAGTAGGAAAGTATGTTCAATTAAATGATGCCTATTTGTCAGTTGTAGAGGCATTACGTCACGCTTGTATTGCCCAAGATGCATCTTTAGATCTTCACTGGATAAATGCAGAAATGATTGAGTCTAATGGAGCAGATGAACTCCTACATGGGATGGATGCAATAGTTGTGCCTGGAGGTTTTGGCAATCGTGGAGTAAATGGAAAAATAGAAGCCATAAAATGGGCGAGAGAACAAAGAATCCCTTTCTTAGGGCTATGTTTAGGAATGCAATGTGCTGTCATCGAATGGGCTCGCAATCAAGCTGGATTTAAAGATGCTTCTAGTGCTGAGCTTGATCCAAAATCCAAACATCCAGTAATCCATTTATTACCAGAACAACAAGATGTAGTTGAGCTTGGAGGAACAATGCGACTAGGTGTTTATCCTTGCAGACTACAATCAAACACAATTGGCGAAAGTTTATACCAAGAAGAAGTCGTATACGAAAGACATAGACATCGTTATGAATTCAATAATTCTTATCGTAGTCTCCTGATAGAATCTGGTTATGTCATTAGTGGAACTTCACCTGATGGTCGATTAGTCGAAGTAATCGAATTAAAAAATCACCCTTATTTTATTGCTTGCCAATACCATCCAGAATTTCTTTCTAGACCAGGGAAGCCTCATCCTTTATTTCGTGGTTTAATTGAAGCTGCTCAATTGCGTGTACCATCTTCTCCAAGTGAAGCCCTGAATACAAAATTAACAACTATTGAAGAAGAGTCAGTAAACAAACAATAAATGGAGCCATCTCTACCCGTAGTGGAATGTTTTCATTCTCTACAAGGAGAAGGATCACACGCTGGAAGAAGCGCTTACTTCATTAGATTAGCTAGTTGTAAAGTTGGATGTTCATGGTGTGATACCAAAGAATCATGGAATCCGGCAGTACATCCACAACAAAATGTAGTTGAATTGTCCTTAAAGACAACAAAAGCTCAAAAAGAAGGAGCAGCTTTTGTGGTTATCACAGGAGGTGAGCCATTACATCATAATTTAAATCAACTATGCAAGGAGATTAGAAAATCTACATTAGATCAACAAAATAATTCTATACCTATTCATCTCGAAACTAGTGGTGTAGATCCATTAAGTGGTAAACCAGATTGGATAACTTTATCTCCAAAGCGTCACTTTCCTCCAAGATCTGACGTTCTCTTTGCCTGCCAAGAATTAAAAGTGATCATCAATAACGAAGAAGATTTATATTTTGCAGAAAGAATGGCAAATCAAACAAACATTAATGCCAGGCCTAAACCCCAATTATTTTTACAAGCGGGATGGAACAATAAAGAGGGGCAAATTCTTGCATTCACACATGTTAAAAAAAATTCCCATTGGAGACTAAGCATGCAAACTCATAAATGGCTGGGTGTACTTTAACTATTGATATGAAAAAGTTTTATCTACGCTGTCTTGTAAAAGAAGAAAAAAATAATTAAATGATTCAACCAACAACAATTGTATTGCTCTCAGGAGGAATTGATTCTGCTACAGCTGCTGGTATAGCTATGGAAGCAGGGCAAAAAGTGATTGGTTTATCATTTGATTATGGTCAACGTCATCGTAAAGAATTACAAGCAGCCGAAACATTAGCCGAATATTTAAATCTTGAAGAGCATCTAACAATCAAGATTAATCTGTCTTCTTGGGGTGGATCTTCCTTAACCGATACGTCACAAGAAATACCCACACAAGGTATTCAAAAGAATATTATTCCTAACACTTATGTTCCAGGCAGAAATACTATTTTTATTGCTATTGGATTGAGTCTTGCAGAAGCTCGGGGAGCTACTCGAATAGCATTAGGAATAAATGCCATGGATTACTCTGGGTATCCCGATTGTAGACCTGACTATCTACAGGCATATCAACAATTAGCTAATTTATCCAATAAAGTAGGTAGAGATGGAAAAAGTATAGAACTCTGGGCCCCTTTACTACACTGGGAAAAAACTAAAATCTTCAGAGAAGCATTACGCCTGAAAATTCCAATTGCCAAAACATGGAGTTGCTATCAAGGAGAACGTAAAGCATGTGGAGAATGTGATAGTTGTCGTATAAGAGATCAAGCCTTACAAGAAGTAGGTCGTTTAGATCTTTGTAGTAGCAGCAACTTATGAAAACTCCTAAGCGACTACTTTGCCAATGGGAATCACCTGAGCTAATAGCTTACAAATTAATTCAAGAATGGGGTGAATCAGGTTTGATATGGCTTGATGGGGATGGCAGTCAATTAGGCAGATGGGTTACATTAGCGGTTAGTCCACGAGAACAATTTTGTTCTAGAGAATTAGAAAATTCAAAAAAAGAGTCTAATCCCTTTCAAATTTTACGTAACTTACCTCCTGGTCATTGGACTGGTTGGTTAAGCTATGAAGCAGCTTCTTGGATAGAGCCTAAAAATCCGTGGAAATCAAGTTCTATAGCAACTCTTTGGATAGCTTCTCATGATCCTGTCTTGAAATTTGATCTTCAAAAAAAACAACTATGGCTAGAAGGACAGGATCATAAGCGAATAACTATGATGGAGAATTTTCTGAAAAACACCTTTAATCAATATGATTTAAAAGCTAAAGATGAGGCATCAAAAAAAATCAAAAAAAAATCAAAACATTCCTCTAGAATCATGGGAATGGATTTTAACTAGTAAGGAATATTCAAAAAGAGTTGATGATATCAAAAAATTGATTGCAAATGGAGATATTTTTCAAGCCAACCTCACTACATCTTGCCAAGCTTCATTACCAGATTCTATGAGTCCAATCGACGTATATTCTCGACTTAGAAAATATTCACGAGCTCCATTTGCTGGTGTAATCATTGGAGATAATCTTACAAAAGGAGAAGCTATCATATCTGCCTCACCAGAAAGATTTCTTAAAGCTCTACCTAACGGTGAAGTAGAAACAAGACCAATAAAAGGAACTCGACCTAGAGATAAAGATCCAAAAAAAGATGCTGATTTAGCAGCTGAACTTATTTGTAGTACTAAAGACCATGCAGAGAATGTAATGATTGTAGATCTTCTAAGAAATGACCTTGGAAGAGTTTGCAAAGTTGGATCTATTCATGTTCCTCATCTACTAGTTTTAGAAAGTTATCCCCAAGTACATCATCTAACTTCTGTAGTCAAAGGTGTACTCAATGAAAATAAGAATTGGGTTGACTTACTTCAAGCATGCTGGCCAGGTGGTTCAGTTACAGGGGCGCCCAAGCTAAGAGCATGCAAAAGATTATATGAACTGGAACCAACAGCAAGAGGTCCATATTGCGGATCAATATTAAATGTCAATTGGAATGGAGTCTTTGATAGCAATATCCTAATTCGCTCTTTAATGATTAAAGGATCCACTATCAAAGCCCATGCTGGGTGCGGAATTGTTGCAGACTCAGATAGCAAGCAAGAGGCTGAAGAAATGAGTTGGAAATTATTGCCTCTTTTAAATGCATTAACATGAGTACAAATAAAAAGCAAAAGTTAGGATGGATTAATGGTCGATGGGAAAGCTGTAAAAAGTTAAAAATACCAATAAATGATCGAGGTCTAAATTTTGCAGATGGAATTTTTGAAACAATTCTAATTTTTAATGGTGCTCCACAACTTGTAAACGAACATTTAAGTAGATGGGAAAAAAGTGCAAATCTGTTAGGTATGAATCCTCCACCTTCCAAAGAATGGGTGATGGCACTGATATCTGATGGAATCAATCAATCTCACTTACACAAAAAAAATGGGGCCATTCGTCTCAACTGGAGTAGAGGAGACGCTATGACACGTGGTATTGATGTAAGTAATACAAACTCACATCGTTTTTGGGTCGAGATAACTGATTACCAACCAAATTTTGAATCAATATCAACATTAATTAGCCTAACAGAAAGAAGAAATCCTTTTAGTCGTGTAAGTAAATGCAAAACATTTTCTTATAACCAATCAATTCAAGCTCGTCTAGAAGCAAAAAAAGCAGGCTATCATGACGCATTGTTATTAAATAGTGCTGGTGATATGTGTTGCGGTACGACAGCAAATATTGTAGTAAAAAGAAATAATCATTGGCTTACACCTCATGTAAATAGTGGCTGTCTACCAGGTGTCATGCGTCAGCGTGGTATTGATTTAAAAATCATAAAAGAAGCAGTAATTAAAGCCTCACCACAAAGTGGAGATGAATGGTTTTTGATAAATAGTTTAAGTTGTCGTCCAATTCAAAATATAGATGCAAAAAAATTGCATGTGTCAACTAACCCTAAAGAATTTTGGCTAGAATTATTAACAACCCTATAAAATCAGGTTATTTAAGAAAGTCTAAATTGGCATTGGAAATGTGACATTAGCTGGTGAAGGTGAACAAGCCTCAACTTGGAAATCTACAACTGGACCTATTACAACGATCGACGGAGAAGTTAAGTTTTGAGTTTTTGCCTTATGACAAAGCTCAATTAATGGTGCCTTAACAAAACGTTGACCAATAACCGTACCCTGCTCAATAACGGCAGAAGAAGTCTGAGGATTCATGCCACCTGCAATTAACTCTTCTGAAATAAACTTCAAATTATGAACGCCCATATATATGACTAAACCGTCACTTGATTGGGCTAAAGAGCGCCAATTGACAACTGGGCGTTTTGTATCAATTCCTTCATGCCCAGTCACAAACGTAACTGAAGAACCAGCCAGTCTATGAGTCACAGGTATTCCAACATAAGCAGGAGCAGCTATCCCAGATGTAATACCTGGAACAACTTCTAGTGGAACACCTCTTTCATGAAGATATAAAGCCTCTTCACCACCTCTACCAAACAAAAATGGATCACCTCCTTTTAATCTAACAATACACGAATAACTCTTTGATAAAGAGTAAAGGATGTCATTTGTCTTTCTCTGAGGCATTGAATGATGACCTCGTCTCTTCCCTACTGAATAAAGTTGACAATCTTGAGAAGCTAATTGAAGAAACTCAAGAGGCACTAAAGAGTCATATACAAGAGCATCACATTTACTAATCAATTTTTGTGCTTTAACTGTTAAAAGATCCGGATCACCAGGACCTGCACCAACAAGATATACAGTGCCAAGATGCTCTCTAATCATGGCAAGTTTCCCAAAATATTAACTAAACCTCGATGAATGGATTTGATATCAAGTAAAGATTTTATCCTATTACTATGCTATCAAAAATAAGCTATGACATGTCAAATAAATATGAAGAATTTAAAATCTATTTAAAAAAAATAGGTAGTGGTGAATTCACCGGAAAAAGTCTAACTCGCGTGGAATCTGCCGAGGCCATGAAACTAATGCTTACCAAAAAAGCTAGTGCAGCACAAATTGGTGCTTTCATGATTGCACATAGAATTAGACGTCCTGAACCAGAAGAGTTAGCAGGAATGATTGATACTTATTTGAAATTAGGACCAAAGATCAAATCAAATAAAGCTCAACGACAACCAATCTTTTTTGGAATGCCTTTTGACGGTCGTACTAAAACTGCACCAATTTATCCTCTAACAACATTACTTTTATTAAGTCAAAAACAACCTGTTATTTTCCATGGGGGCTCTCGTATGCCTGTTAAATACGGAATTACCCACATTGAACTATTTCAAGCCTTAGGTATCAATTTAAGCGGTCTGTCAATTGAACAACTTCAAAGTTGTTTTAATCAAAATGAACTTGCTTTAATTTATCAGCCGGATCATTTTCCATTAGCTGAAAATTTAATTTCCTATAGAGATCAAATTGGGAAGAGGCCACCTCTAGCCAGCATGGAATTAATTTGGACCTCCCATAAAGGAAATCATCTACATATTAGTGGTTATGTACATTCGCCTACTGAAGAACGACATTGGAAGACACTCGAGCTTATGGGAGAAAAAAATATAATTACTGTCAAAGGGCTTGAAGGTGGAATCGATCTTTCAGTTCATCGTTCAACAACAATTGGATATTATAAAAATCAGAATGGAAAGAGAGATGTTCTTTATCCCAAAGATTATGAGTGTTCAGGAGAAGATATAAAATGGACGGATATTAAAGCCTGGAAAAGAGTTGCTTTTGAAGCTCTTGAGGGAAAGGGACCCTTAATCAAGTCGCTTCAATGGAATGCAGGTATATATTTTTTCTATGCAGGCTTAAGTACTGACATACAAGAAGGAATTAATAAAGCTAAGCACCTGATCAATGAGGGGTATGCAATACATAAATTAGAACAATTAATTAACTGGCGAAAGGAACATATTGATTAATATTATTATTGATTAAAAATATATTTAGTCAAATCTTTTTTCCATTAAATAACGACAAAAAATAACACCTCCTATTTTAATAGTCTCTGGTGAAATAGTTTTCCAGCCATGACTTAAAAATAATTGATAACTAAATAAACTTGCCTCAGTTGATAATCGCATAATTTCATCCTCTTGAGCATCTTCATCTATCTTATTAAGAAGATCTGTAGCATGTCCCTGTCGTGAAGAACGGCCTCGACAATAAAGTAACGCCAATCGATCTTTAGGGTACTTGACTGCGAAAGCCTCAATCACTGAGTCAACACAACTTGCCCATCCCTTTCCTTCATTAAGTGGTTTATCTAGAACACCTGGAAGATAAGCTAACCCTGACCATGCATCAATTTGTTCCTGACTATAAAAAGAATTTGCAGCAGTACAAATCGCATCTTCATAAACTTCTCTCAAAACTATTTGATCAGAGCTCTGCAAAGGTCTCAAATAGCGATTTGAACTCTGATTTTCACGATTAAAAACCAAAAGAACTTAAAATATGAGATGGTGAATAAATTATGAATTGATAACTGTGCGAAGGCCAAAAATTCCCACTCTTTTGAGTGCTTTTATTACACTTCTAAATGATCGACTTGGTGAAACCATTGTTTTTCCTTTATTGCCTTTTTTATTAGAACAATTCACAAAAAGCGGAACAACACTTGGCCTATTAGCCGGAACTTATGCAATATCTCAGTTTGCTGTAGCACCATTAATTGGCGCCCTTAGTGACCGTTTTGGTCGTAAACCAATAATGATTACATGCGTATCAGGTTCAGTAATCGGATTATGTTTATTTGCATTAACAGTAAGCTTCAATTGGGAAAATTATTTACCTTTATGGGCATCAAGTTTACCTTTATTATTATTATTTTTAGCTAGAATTATAGATGGTATCAGTGGTGGCACAGCTGCAACTGCTACCGCAATACTTGCAGACATATCTACTCCAGAAAATCGCGCAAAAACTTTTGGTCTAATTGGAGTAGCATTTGGTTTAGGATTTATTCTTGGGCCAGGTTTAGGAACAACCCTCGCTCAGTATAGTGTTACTTTACCTGTGTGGGCAGCAAGCGGATTTGCTCTATTAAATCTCAGTTTAGTAATTTTCCTTTTACCTGAAACTTTACAGAAGAACAAAAGAAATTTATTACCAAGAAAAAGAGATCTTAATCCATTTAGTCAATTACGAATTGTATTTATAAATCCTTTATCTAGAACACTCTGTTTATCGTTCTTTGTTTTCTTTATGGCATTCAATGGTTTTACAGCTGTTTTAGTACTTTATTTGAAAGAAAAATTTCAATGGAATCCTGGATTATCTAGTCAAGCTTTCATAGTCGTAGGGGTCATCGCAATGATTGTTCAAGGGGGATTAATTGGTCCATTAGTGAAAAGATTTGGCGAATGGAAATTAACTTTTACAGGAGTTGGATTTGTGATGGCAGGGTGCTTTCTTTTGACACTCGCAAACATTGATAATTCTATTCCCTTGGTTTTTACTGCAGTCGCTATACTGGCGATAGGAACTGGACTTGTTACTCCTAGTTTAAGAGCACTAATTTCTCGTCGCCTAAGCTCTGCAGGACAAGGAGCAGTATTAGGAAGTCTTCAGGGTTTACAAAGTCTTGGAACCTTTATAGGTGCAACAGCAGCAGGATTCTCATATGATTTGTTTGGTCCAAAAAGTCCGTTTTTCGGAACCATATTTCTTCTCATAATGGTTTTATTTTTAATTTCAGGTAAAAACTTTAGAAACCAAAATCAAAGAATCTCAATTTAAGCTTTCAAAGCTACAAATAATTAATTATGATGAAAATAGAAAAGCTGTCAATTAATTAATACAATGAGCAGTCCTGCAATCAATGAATCAACTTATATTAACCGTGAACTAAGTTGGATTAACTTTAATAAACGAGTCTTAGAACTTGCTATTGAAGAAGACACACCATTACTCGAAAAATTAAAATTCAGTTCAATATTTAGTAATAATCTAGATGAGTTTTTTATGGTCAGAGTCGCCTCCTTGAAATCTCAAGTTGAAGGAGGTATCTCTAAAAAAAGTCAAGATGGTAAGTCACCAGAAGAACAGCTTATTGCAATTAGAAAAAATCTCGCACCTATTTTAAAACAGCAACAACACAAAACAAATCAATATATTAAAGAAGATTTTAAAAAGAAAAATATTTATATACTGGAATATCATGAATTAAATAAAAGGCAAAAGTTATGGATAGATAATTATTTTACAAATGCAATTTTTCCTATTTTAACACCTTTAGCAGTAGACCCCGCACATCCATTCCCGTTTATAAGCAATCTAAGTCTAAATTTAGCAGCAATTATAGTAGACCCAGAATCAAGACAAGAACAATTTTCTCGAATAAAAGTACCACGCGAAAGCATAAGTAGGTTCATAAATATTCCACAAGAGTTCTCTGATAAGGAAGCTATAAAATTTATAGCAATACCCATTGAGCAAGTTATTGCTTATAACTTGTCAGTTCTTTTTCCTGGAATGGAGGTAAAAGAACATTCTTTTTTCCGTGTCACTAGAGATGCAGATCTTGAACTAAGAGATATTGAGGCAGATGACCTTATGAGTGCATTAGAAGAAGGATTACGAAAGCGACGTAAAGGAGGAGAAGTGGTCAGATTAGAAGTATCAGAAAACACACCTACAAAAATTCTTAATTTATTACAAGAGGGTATGAATATTGAGGATGAAAATCTATATCAAATCAAGGGATTATTAGCATTAGATGAACTAATAGAATTAACAGCTATTGATTCACCAAATTTAAAATTTGAAGATCATCAAGGAGTAACCCACCGTGATCTAAAAAATAGCCAATTAAGAGAGGCTGAAGATTTAGATATAAGAAGTAAAAATAATTTTAAAAGTATATTCTCAATTATCCGTCGTAATGATTTACTAGTTCATCATCCATATAATCTTTTCTCAACATCAGTTGAAGAATTAATAAATCAAGCTGCAGAAGATAAACAAGTTATGGGAATAAAAATGACTTTATACCGGATTTCTAAAGACTCAACAATCATTGATGCCTTAATTAAAGCTGCTGAAAAAGGTAAGCAAGTTATGGCATTAGTCGAACTTAAAGCAAGATTTGATGAAGATAATAATATTCAATGGGCAAAACAACTTGAACAATCAGGTGTTCACGTTGTTTATGGGGTAATTGGACTAAAAACTCATACAAAAATTGCTTTAATTATCAGAAAAGAAAAGAACAGATTAAGAACCTACTTTCATATTGGAACAGGAAACTATAATTCAAAAACTTCAAAAGTATATACAGATTTTGGATTACTTTCTTGCCAACCTGAAATAGGCCAAGATCTAATTGAATTATTTAATTATCTCACAGGATTTTCAAAGCAACAAGGTTATAGAAAATTACTAGTTGCCCCAGTAACTCTTAGAAGCGGGTTAATTGAGTTAATAAAAAGAGAGATTAAGTATGCAAAAAATGGAGTGCCTGCAAAAATAATAGCAAAAATGAACTCTTTAGTGGATCCAGAAATTATAAAATTACTTTACAAAGCATCGCAGGAAGGAGTCAAAATTGAATTAATAATTAGGGGCATGTGCTGTCTTTATCCTCAGAAAATAGGCTTAAGCGAAAACATCAAAGTAATAAGTATTGTAGGTCGATTTTTGGAACATTCAAGAATTTTTTGGTTTTATAATAATAATAATCCAGAAACATTTATTGGTAGTGCAGACTGGATGAGACGCAATCTAGATAGAAGAGTTGAAGCTGTAACCCCTATTGAAGATAAAACAATACAAAAAGAACTAAAAGAATTACTTGATTGTTACCTAATTGAAAATAGAGACTCATGGAGTATGCAAAGTAATGGAAGTTATGTGAGAAATAAAGCCCTAGATCGGAACAAAAGCTTCAGTCAAGAAAAAATTATCACCCTATATAAAAAAGAAGAAAAATTCTAATTTCAAACCATTTTCTTAGTACAAACAACATCTAGTTTGAAAATGTGGTTTATACCTATTTATAAGCAATCTCATAAATTTTTCATTTCAATTAGTCATCTTTTCATTAAAAGTGCTAACTTCTTATTAAATCTAATATTAGGAGGCCAGGGTGATGGGGATCCCTCTGGAATCTGCCAAAGATTCTTCTGATGTTTCATCAGATAAATCTAAATTGGCAAAGACAGCAAAAAATCTACTTACAGCAAATGTACGTAGCCAAAAATCTCGGACTTCACGTAAGCAAAGTAATCGTTTAGCTACCGACTCAATAGGTTTCTATCTGACCAGTATTGGAAGAGTTCCTCTATTGACTCCTGCTGAGGAAATTGAGCTAGCACACCATGTCCAACAAATGAAAGACTTATTAAGTCTTGAGATTGACAAACGAACGGCACGTCAAAAACATAAAATAAAGATGGGAAAACGTGCGAGAGATCGCATGATGGCAGCGAACCTTCGACTAGTGGTCAGTGTCGCTAAGAAATATCAAAATCAAGGACTAGAACTTCTAGATTTAGTTCAAGAAGGTGCAATAGGTCTTGAAAGAGCAGTTGACAAGTTCGATCCAGCTATGGGATATAAATTCTCAACATATGCATATTGGTGGATACGTCAAGGAATGACTCGGGCAATTGATAACAGTGCTAGAACTATTCGACTCCCAATACATATCAGTGAAAAGCTTTCGAAAATGCGGCGAATTTCTCGTGAATTATCCCATCGATTCGGAAGACAACCAAATCGGTTAGAGCTCGCTAGTGCAATGGGTATTGAACCACAAGACTTGGAAGATCTGATATCTCAAAGTGCACCATGCGCATCTCTAGATGCACATGCAAGAGGAGAAGAAGATCGAAGTACTCTTGGAGAATTGATCCCAGATCCAAATTACAATGAGCCCATGGAAGGAATGGACAGAAGTATTCAAAAAGAACATTTAGGTGGGTGGTTATCTCAATTAAACGAACGAGAGCAAAAAATTATGAAACTAAGGTTTGGTCTTGATGGAGAAGAACCTCTAACACTTGCAGAAATTGGTCGACAAATAAATGTATCTAGAGAACGTGTCAGACAACTTGAAGCAAAAGCTATCTTGAAATTAAGGGTAATGACTACCCATCAACAAGCTGCATAAGCTTTGGCTACTCAAAATGCTATTTTTATTATAGCTATATGGATAGGACTAGTTTTATTGACTGCTTTATTGTGTAAAAATTACTTTCCAAAAAGAGAAGAGTTAAGTAGAAAAATAATTCATATTGGTACTGGTCCAGTCATACTTTTAGCATGGTTATTTGACTTACCTAAAAATATCGCTGTTTCTGCTGCTGCTTTTATTACTATAGCTCTTGGACTCAATTATCAATTTCACCTTCTTCCGGCTATTGAAGATATAAAAAGAAAAAGTTTTGGAACAATAGCTTATGGGATAAGTATAACTATTTTACTTCTTCTCTTTTGGCCTAAATATGCTTCAACTGTTTCTTTAGGAGTACTTTCAATGGCTTTTGGCGATGGAATGGCAGGATTAATAGGGAAATCAGTTAGATCCCGAAAATGGTTAGTGCTTGGCCAAACAAAATCAACAGCTGGAACATTAACAATGGGTGTAATTGTAGCCATTACAACAATAGCTATATCTCAAATAAACACTCTAAATTTTCAACCACTAGAAATTATAGTTATATCATTAATAGCTACCGGATTGGAACAGATTAGTCCATGGGGAATTGATAATATAACTGTTCCGATTGGAGTTACTTGTACTGCAATATGGCTATTAGGGACATAAAAATCTAACTCACAGATATTGCTCTCACTGATTCGGCCAATTCTTCCAACAAAATTTCAGTTGTAGAAAAATCTATACAAGCATCCGTCACACTTTGTCCATAATTAAGTTGTGATAAATCTGAACTTAATTTCTGGTTCCCTTCAAGAAGATGACTCTCAAGCATGATGCCCATCACATATTTTGACCCTTCCTTTAATTGTGTGGAAACAGATCGTAAAACTTCGGATTGTCTACGAAAATCCTTATTTGAATTGCCATGACTACAGTCAACCATCACTCTTTGTGGCAATTTAAATTGTTCCAACTCTTGAGCTACTGATTTAATTGCCTCACAATGGTAATTAGTTCCATTTTTCCCCCCTCTCAAAACAAGATGTCCATCTGGATTACCAGTTGTACTTACAATGGAAGCATGACCATCAGTATTAATCCCTAAGAAATGATGTGGCCTGGAAGCAGCTTGCATTGCATTAATAGCAATCGTTGCTGTTCCATCAGTACCATTTTTGTATCCCACTGGCATAGATAAACCTGAAGCCATTTCTCTATGAGTTTGACTTTCTGTAGTTCTCGCTCCAATAGCAGTCCAGCTTATTAAATCAGCAATATATTGAGGCACAACTGGATCAAGTAATTCAGTTGCTGCAGGCATTCCCTTTCGCGCTAAATCAAGTAATAATCTCCTAGCTCTTCTTAGCCCGGTATTAATATCATAAGAATCATCAAGGTGAGGATCATTAATAAGTCCTTTCCAGCCAACTGTGGTACGAGGTTTCTCGAAATAAACACGCATCACAATTTCTAATTGATCCTTATAACGAGATCGCAAAGGCACTAATCGATCTGCATACTCAATCGCAGCATGAACATCATGGACTGAACATGGACCTACAATTACCAATAGTCTTGAATCATCTCCTCGAAGAATTGATTGAATTTCTTTTCGAGTACCAGAAATCAATTCAGAGGCTTCCTGGTATATTGGCAAGTCCTTGTGAAGTAATGATGGGGACATCAATGGACGAGTTTCGACCACATGAAGGTCTGAGGTGCTATCCACCACTGAAAAAGATGAAGAGGTGGACATTTAAAAACTGTTCATGAGTATAAGATTAGAGAATTATTAGTCATGAGGGGGCAATAACTTGCATTATCAGAATTTTCATGAGATAAACATGAGATTGTAAAAAATGAAAATAGAAAGACCTCTAACCAATCACATTCGAAAGAGAACAAAAAATGCTAAATGATTACCTAAAACATGTTGAAGAAAGGAAGGCCTTAGGGATACCTCCTTTACCTTTAGATGCAGAGCAAACACAGGCATTAACTTTATTACTTGAAAAACCAAATAAAAAAATAGACAAAAACTTTTTACTTGATCTATTAATTAATCGTATTCCTCCAGGAGTGGATAAAGCTTCTTATGTCAAAGCAAACTGGCTAAGCTCAATAGCTCAAGGAGAATTAACAAGCCCATTCATATCTCCTTTGAAAGCAACTCAACTTTTAGGCACAATGATTGGGGGATATAACGTAGGAGCTTTAATAGATATACTTAAATTAAAAGATACAGAATTAGCAGAATGCGCTTGTGAAGGACTTAGTAAAACACTTTTAGTATATGACGCTTTAAACGACATTTTTGAACTGGCACAAAACAATCAATATGCAAAGAAAATAGTCAATAGTTGGTCAGAAGGAGAATGGTTTACAACTAAGAATCCCTTAGAAAAAGAAATAACTGTAACGGTTTTTAAAGTCGAAGGCGAGACAAATACAGATGACCTATCTCCTGCTACTCATGCAACAACTAGGCCAGATATTCCATTACATGCCTTAGCAATGTTGGAAAGTCGAGATCCAAATGCCTTGAACACAATTAAGGATCTCAAACAGAAAGGCCACCCTATTGCATATGTTGGTGATGTAGTAGGAACAGGTAGTTCAAGAAAATCAGCTATAAATTCCGTCCTTTGGCATACCGGAGAAGATATACCCTATGTACCAAACAAACGAGGAGGGGGAGTTATTTTAGGTGGGAAAATTGCTCCTATTTTCTTTAATACTGCTGAAGATTCTGGAGCACTCCCTATTGAATGTGATGTCAGCAAACTAAAAACAGGCGATATCATAACTATTTTCCCTTATGAAGGAAAAGTAAAAAGAGCAAAGACTCAAGACAAAAAAGAAAAGCTCATTTCAACATTTGATCTAGCACCTCAAACCATTACAGATGAAGTTCGTGCTGGCGGAAGAATTCCACTAATGATTGGAAGAGCCTTAACTGACAAAGTTAGAGCAAAATTAAAACTGGATGCTTCTAACCTTTTCATTCGACCTGGACAACCACCTCTCTCCAATCATGGGTTTACTCAAGCTCAGAAAATTGTTGGGAAAGCATGCGGTTTAAAAGGAGTGCTGCCTGGTTCAAGTTGTGAACCAGTCATGGCAACAGTCGGGAGTCAAGACACCACAGGACCAATGACTAGAGATGAAATGAAAGAATTAGCCTGCCTAGGGTTCTCTGCTGATTTAGTCATGCAGAGTTTTTGTCATACGGCAGCCTATCCCAAACCAGTAGATATAAAAACTCAAAAAGAACTGCCTGATTTCTTTGAAGAAAGAGGAGGAATAGCATTAAAGCCAGGAGATGGAATTATTCACAGCTGGTTAAATCGTATGCTAATACCTGACACAGTAGGAACAGGTGGAGATAGTCATACTCGTTTTCCTTTAGGTATCTCTTTCCCAGGAGGGTCAGGTGTAGTTGCATTTGCTGCTGCTATTGGCTCAATGCCTTTAGATATGCCAGAGTCAGTTTTAGTTCGTTTTCAAGGATCCTTAAATCCTGGTGTAACACTAAGAGATGTAGTTAATGTCATTCCTTTGATGGCAATACAAAAAGGACTTTTAACTGTAGAAAAAGCTAACAAAATTAATGTATTCAATGGAAAAATATTAGAAATTGAAGGGCTTCCAGATTTAAAACTAGAACAAGCTTTTGAACTTACCGATGCCAGTGCGGAAAGATCATGTGCTGGATGTACTATTCAGTTATCAGAATCAACAATAAGTGAATATTTAAGAAGCAATATAGTTTTACTAAAAAATATGATCGCAAGAGGATATCAAGATGCCCGAACAATTTCTCGACGAATTAAAGAAATGGAAGATTGGCTAAAAAAACCACAGTTATTAAAAGCAGATCCAGATGCTGATTATTCAGCGATTATCGAAATTGATCTAAATGAATTAAATGAACCTGTTTTAGCCTGCCCAAATGACCCAGATAACGTCAAGCTTTTAAGCGAAGTTTCAGGTACACCTATTCAAGAAGTTTTTATAGGATCTTGTATGACAAATATTGGGCATTATCGAGCAGGAGCCAAAATACTTGAAGGCGAAGGAAAAACGTTAGCCACGCTATGGGTTTGTCCTCCAACAAGAATGGACGAAGAAATTCTAAAAAAAGAAGGATATTATGAGATTTTTGAACAAGCAGGTAGCCGAATGGAAATGCCTGGATGCTCATTGTGTATGGGCAATCAGGCAAGGGTAGAAGATAACGTAACTGTTTTCTCTACAAGTACTCGTAATTTCAACAACAGACTTGGTAAAGGTGCCCAAGTCTTCTTAGGAAGTGCTGAGCTGGCTGCCGTTTGCTCATTATTAGGATATATCCCTAGCCCTAGTGAATATCTCTCAATAGCCTCAAAGAAAGTTTCACCTTTGTCAGAAGAAATATACAGATATTTAAATTTTCATGAGATACCAAACTTTATTGATGAAGGACTTGCCATAACAAAAGAAGAAGAGAATTATTTTTTATAAACTTACTAAATTAATTCAATGATTAAAGAAAAAAAAACAACTTCTTTTCAAAAGAAATCAAGCCAAAGTATAAAAAAACTTCTTAGACAAAAATGGTTAATAGTAGTTATTGCTTTAATGCTGACAGCTTTAGGCGCTGCGCTGACAGGAGTCCTTTTTAAAGCAGGAATTGATACCCTTGAAAATTATCGAAGCAATCTTCTAGAAAATCTTCCTCGCTCAATAATTCTTCCTTTATTAGGAGGATTAGGAGGATTTCTTTCAGGAACACTCATTAAAAAGTTTGCGCCTGCGGCAAAAGGAGCCGGAGTAAGTCACATCATTGCTTATCTTCGCCATAAAGCAGTGCCAATGGGCTTGAGAGTTGGAATTGTTAAACTTTTTGCTGGGATAATTGCAATTGGGAGTGGATTTCCACTAGGCCCAGAAGGTCCAGCAGTACAAATGGGGGGATCAGTAGCTTGGAAAATGGCACAGTGGCTTAAAGCACCTATTGGCTTTCGAAGAGTAATAGTTGCTGCAGGAGGAGGAGCAGGAATTGCAGCTGTTTTTAGCGCACCTATTGGAGGATTTATTTATGCAATTGAAGAATTATTAAATTCAGCTCGACCAGTTGTCCTTTTATTAGTGATGATCACAACATTCTGGGCTGATACATGGGCAGATATTTTCCAAGCTATTGGACTTGACCAAGATGCTGGTGGATTCATTAATAATTTAGGTTTCCAACTGCAAAGAACTTATACGCCTATCATCAATTTTCTTCCAATCGATTTCTTCTACTTAATAGGATTAGGAATCCTACTGGGAATTTTAGCAGAACTATATTGTCAATATGTACTTAGAATGCAAGTTCTTGGTAATAAATTATTTAAAAATAAATCTGTCATCAGAATGACTCTTTCGGGAATATTTCTAGGCTTAATCTATTCATATCTCCCAGAAACTTTCCATAATATCGAAGGATTACAAAAATTAATTGTCAATGACAATCAGACCTTTCCTATTGCAATAAGCATTTTTATCACTCTTTTTATAGCATCTGGTATTGCTGCTGCATCAGGAGCACCAGGAGGTTTATTCTATCCAATGCTGACATTAGGTAGTGCAGTTGGACTAGCTAGTCAAATAGGGATAGAAACAATCACTGGATATGTACCAACCACTTTTATCTTCGCAGGTATGGGAGGATTTGTAGCTGGATGCTCAAGAACACCTTTAACTGCTATGTTTTTAGCATTTGCTCTAACAAAGAATTTACTAATCCTTAAGCCTCTATTGATAACTTGTATTGCAAGTTTGATTACTGCAAGAATATTTAATGAACATTCAATTTACGAAAGACAAATTAGTATTGAAATGAAAGCAGGAGACTTAACTATGTAATTCTTTAGGAATCAAGTAGATACAATATCTCTAATTTTTGGTTTTAAGATAATGCACCTTAGACCTATTAAGAATATCCAACCTAATATATTAATTCTACTATCAAAAAGAGGCATGTCTGTAGCATGAAAACAAAGAAGAATTAATGCAGATGAAAACCAAGCCCGCTCATACAAATTATTTTTCGAAGTATTATCTTGATTAAATATTCCATAATAAGCGGATGCTATTAATAAACTAAAAACAAAGATATTAATCAAAAAAGAAACAATAATACCATGATTAATAGCAAGCTCTAATGGTAAATTATGTGAATGCCCATGGTACAAACCAGTCCTCAATGGATAAATAACAGAAAAAGCTGCTGCGCCCCAACCAAGGTAAGGTTTTTCAAAAATTAAATTTATCGCTATTTTCCATTGACCTATTCTCGTTGCTTCTAAAGATCTAGTATCTACAAATTTCAAATCATTTAATCTCATCCAGACTGAATCTGGAACTACACTTCTTGCAAATTGTTGAATTCCAAAATCAACGCCTGGTAAAACAGCTAAAAGAACTGGAAACAGACTGCCAATCATCAAAGGTATTAACCAAATCCATGAAGAGTAGCCAAAGACCAAAGGTAATGCCAAAAATATTGATCCCCAAGCGTTTCTAGAATCAGTCAAAATCATTGCTAAGACAAATGAGACCAAAAAGAAACCAGGTAAAATTCTATTTTTACCAAAAATAAAAGGCTGCAAGAACGAAGCCAAACAAAATGGCCAAACAGCTGATAGCCATGCAGCAGTGATATTTGCATAATCAAATAATCCAGACAGTCTTCCTAACGGTTCACCACCAGGAGAAACAAACCATATTATTAAACCGTTAAATAGCTCCCATGGGCCTTCCCATCCAAACCATAGTTGCCCAAATCCAGTTAATAAGACTGGAAAGCTTCCTACCAAAAGCAAGAATGCACAATTTTTCCTCTTATCAGCTGTTAATAAGTAAGGCTGGAAACCCCAAAAACACCAAAAAAAGGGCAGCCAATTAAAAAGACCAATGAAAGCTAGCGAACCAGTCTGGGCTCGAAAAGAACCAAGAATCATGAGAATAGATATAAGAACTAACGGATAGTTCCAAAATTCCGACCAATAAGACTCTCTGCTTTTATAACTTCCTTCTATTAGAGCGATAAACAAAAAGATATAGGAAATGAATGCACTAGATGGAAGAAAAAATACTCCTAGTTGAAAGCAGCGCCAACCTAAATTCTCTGGTAAATAAATCTTTTCTCTAAAAAGTAAAGCATTTTTTATCATATAAATACAGCTGTTCTACCCCTATAAACAATGACTTGTCGTCGTAAATGTAATCTTAAAGCCCTTGCTAACGCTAATCTCTCCAGATCTCTACCCTTTCTGATCAAATCAGAAACTTCATCGCGATGACTAACGTTAGCTATTGTTTGCTCTATGATCGGACCCGCATCAAGATCCTCAGTAACATAATGAGCAGTTGCGCCAATTAATTTGACTCCTCTCTCCCAGGCCTGATGATATGGTTGAGCACCTTTAAAAGCAGGAAGAAAGGAATGATGAATATTAATTAAATATGGAAACTTTTCTAAAAAAGATCCACTCAAAATCTGCATATATTTTGCTAACACTCCCAACTCAATTTTGTATTCAACCAATAAATCTAAAATCTGATTTTCAGAATCTAACTTATTATTTTTATCAACTTCCACAAGTTTAAAAGGTACATCAAATCCTTTACAAACTGCCTCTAAACTTGAGTGATTGGAAATAACTAACGGAACACGCATAGGAAGCTCACCCAACTTTATTCTCCATAAAAGGTCAACCAAACAATGACTTTGTTTACTAACAAAAATTGCGACGTTTGGGAATTCATTAGAAAAAGTCAATACAGCCCTACCTGCTAATCGTTCCTCAAGTAAGATAACTTCATTCTTAATCTCATTCTTATCAAGCGAAAAACCATCAAAATCCCACTCAATTCGGCTTAAGAATAATTTAGCATCGGAATCAGTATGGTGATCAGCATGTCTAATATTCCCATTCTTACTTGCAATCCAACCAGCCAACTCACTTACTAAGCCTGGCCTATCAGGACAAATGAACTGCAAAATAACTGTTTTGATGTCCACTCGAAAGATCCCTAATGAACTATTCTCGCCTTTAATCCATTTATTGCAAATTAGGCATCGTATTTAATAGCATTTGTACATATGAATAATAAACAAAGCAAAGAATTTGACTTAGAAATTGCAGTCATAGGTTGTGGCATATCCGGTATTGCAACTGCCTTCCAGCTCAGTCAAAAAGGTTATAAAGTAAATTTAATTGATCCAAATATAAATTCAAAGATAACTAATTTAAATCCACAAAATGGAACAAACGCCTCTTTAGGTGTTCTAATGGGGAATATATACCAAAGGTCAAAAGGAAGAGGCTTATTCCTTAGGAATAAAAGTATGAAATTATGGGAAGAATGGATTAGAAAAATAAATTATTTTGATTCAAGTTTAAAATTTAAAAAGCCATTAATAAAGCTAGCACATTCAGATCATGAATTTGATTCAATGATTAATTTAGCGAAAACGAAATGTGGTGTTGAGCTTATGGATAAAAACTCTATAAATTTATGGAGTTCAATATTAGAAAAAAAACAAATTGGTGGCATTATCTCACATAAAGATGGACGAATAGATCCAATTAATTTAATGAATTCATTAATGAAAGTGTTAAATACAAGAAAAATAAATAAAATAGATGATAGTGTCATATTGATCGAGAAAAATAGTTATTCTTTAAACAAAAAATGGAAGATTTATTTAGAAAGAAAGGAGCCCATTATGCAAGATTTTATTGTTATTTGTTCTGCCTTAAATAGTCAAAAATTATTAAAATCTTTAGGACATGAAATATCGTTAGAACCTGTATTAGGGCAAGTTGTTGAATTAAAACTAAAACAAAAGAATGAAAACTGGAATCAATGGCCTGCAGTACTGAACTATCAATCAATAAACCTGATACATCATGATCCATCGCATATACTTATTGGAGCAACAATTGAATCTGATATAAAACCAAGTCTCAGCCGTAGAAATGAAATGCTGAAAATAAATAATTTTGCACCAAATTGGCTACAAAAAGCTGAAATAAGTCATGAATGGAGTGGGCAAAGAGCAAGACCTATTAATGAGCCAGCTCCATTATTAAAAGAATTTGAACCAGGGTTATTAATTAATGCTGGACACTATAGAAATGGTTTGTTATTAGCACCAGCATGTGCAGAATGGATTAGCGTTCAAATTGAAAATCAATATTATCTATCTAAGTAAAATATCTAACATTACTTACTCTCTGTAAAATCTGCATCTATTACATCATCATTAGCATCTTTATTATCAGTATTCGGCTCTCCTGTAGCTTGTGAAGCAGCATTGGTTTGTTGGTAGACAGATGCTCCTAGTGCATATAACTCTTGTTGAAGTTCCTCCACTAATGTTTTCATAGATTCGAAATCATCTTTTTCTGTAGCCTCTTTTAACTTAAGACGTTTCTCTTCAACTTTAGTCTTTGCTGCCTCATCCACTTTATCCCCAAGTTCTTCTATTTGTTTTTCAGCCTGGTATACAAGTGTTTCAGCCTGGTTTTTAATATCAATTCTCTCACGTTTTTCTTTATCAGCAGATGCATTAGTTTCTGCATCTTTAACCATTTGATCAACTTCATTATCTGAAAGAGTTGATGCGCCTGTAATCGATATGCTTTGCTCTTTTCCACTACCTTTATCTTTCGCAGTAACGCTCAATATTCCATTCGCATCAATATCAAAGGTTACTTCAATCTGGGGAATGCCTCTTGGAGCTGGAGGTATACCATCTAAACGAAAAGTTCCCAAACTTTTGTTATCCGAAGCCATCTCTCGTTCGCCTTGTAATACATGAATTTCTACATTCGTCTGACCATCAACTGCTGTTGAGTATGTTTCTGCTTTTTTAGTAGGAACAGTTGTATTACGAGTAATCATTTTTGTCATTACTCCTCCTAAAGTTTCTACTCCAAGAGATAAAGGAGTGACATCAAGTAATAAAATATCTTTAACTTCTCCGGCTAATACCCCTCCTTGTATAGCAGCACCAACAGCTACAACTTCATCGGGGTTAACTGTTTGATTTGGATCTTTAGTGGTTACTCGTTTCACTAATTCTTTAACAGCTGGCATACGGGTTGAGCCGCCAACCATAACTATCTCATCTATTTCGCCAGTAGATAATTTTGCATCTTTTAAAGCTTGCTCAACAGGAATCCTGCAGCGATCAATCAAATTTGAGGCCAATTCCTCAAATTTTCCTCTTGTTAAAGTCAAATCAAGATGCTTAGGGCCTTCAGGGGTAGCAGTTATAAAAGGAAGATTTATTTCACTTTGAGTAGCATTTGAAAGTTCAATTTTTGCTTTTTCAGCTGCTTCTGTTAGGCGTTGCAATGCCTGTTTATCTTGGCGCAAATCTATGCCTTCATTGCCTTTAAAGGTAGACGCTAAATGATCAACAATAACTCTATCGAAGTCATCACCTCCAAGACGAGTATCACCTGAAGTAGATAAGACTTCGAAAACACCATCACCAACCTCTAAGACAGATACATCAAAAGTTCCTCCACCCAAATCAAAAACTAATATTCTTTCGTTACTTTTTTTATCTAACCCATAAGCCAAAGCTGCTGCTGTTGGCTCATTAATAATTCTTAAGACCTCTAACCCTGCTATTTTTCCAGCATCCTTTGTTGCTTGACGTTGAGAATCATTAAAGTAGGCAGGTACAGTGATAACAGCTTGAGTTACAGACTCACCTAAATATTTACCCGCATCATCAGATAACTTTCTTAAAACCTGTGCACTAACTTCTTCAGGAGAAAATTGTTTATCTAGTATTGGACATTTCAATTTGACATTAGAACCAGACTTTTCTACTCCATAACTAACGTCCTTTGACTCTTCATTAACTTCATCAACTCGACGCCCCACAAAACGTTTTGAAGAATAAAATGTATTTTCTGGATTCATTACCGCTTGACGCTTAGCAATCTGTCCGACCAACTGATCTTGATTCTTCGTGTAAGCAACAACAGAAGGAGTTGTTCTAAAACCCTCAGCATTTGCTATTACCGTAGGTTTGCCACCCTCCATTACAGCAACACAACTATTTGTAGTGCCTAGATCAATCCCTACAACCTTCCCCATGAGTAAATGTCCTCTAAAGTTTTATTTTCTTGTTAGTGGCATCCTCGTCAGTGAAACCACTTTGAGGCGAGGCGTGGTTCCCGAACAGAGAAGTATCTACCTTCAATCAACAAGAGGCAAAGAATTAGTATGATTACTGGAAACACTAGTCTGGTAGGGCTTCTTGGCCAACCAGTAAACCATTCTCTCTCGCCGATAATACATAACTCTGCGTTCAAAGAAATGGGCCTCGATTGGTGTTACTTAGCGATACCTTGTGAAAATGATGATTTAGAATCCGTCGCTAAAGCTCTAAGGCGTATGAATTGCAAGGGTTTAAACATCACTATTCCTCATAAACAAAAAATATTAAATGTTTGTCAAAAATTAACTTCAGTTGCCAGTGAAATAAAAGCTGTAAATACCTTAATACCATCTAAGAACAGTGAATGGATAGGAGCAAATACTGATGTAGAAGGTTTTTTAACTCCTCTAAAAGATAAACAGTTAAAAAATAAAAATGTAGTTGTTATTGGTTGTGGAGGAAGCGCAAGGGCAGTTGTAATGGCTCTAAATATGCTGGATTTTAAACGAACAACAATCTTTGGAAGAAATGAAAATAAATTAAATATTTTTGTAAAAGATATGAAAAATTTACCTAGCACATTAAAAAAAGGCGCCTCAGAAATACATGGTGTTTCTGAAAAATCAATTTTTGCTCCTTACATTGAAGATGCAAGCTTAATTATTAATACAACACCAGTTGGTATGCATAACAAAAACCTAAAAGATCAAGCAATACCTCTTGGTGAAGAGATATGGAAAAATCTTTCAAAGAATACTATTTTATATGATCTGATATATACACCAAGACCCACAAAATGGCTAAAGCTTGGTCAAAAAAAGAATTGCTTAGCAATTGATGGGCTTGAAATGTTAGTTCATCAAGGAGCCCTTTCTTTAAAGCTTTGGAGTGGCTTAGATGATATACCAATTGAAATAATGAAATTATCTGCTACAAAACATTTAATGAATTAGGATTAGTTGAAAGCAAAGTTAATTATGGTTTCTTTTGGAGAGAAAATATTAGGGATTCTACTTTATATGATTCCCTGGGCAGATACTCTTCCTTTTGGTAATCACTTGTTCATAAAATATCCTTTAATTCAAATAATTCAAATACCTGCTATTCCAATTATTTTAATTGAAAGATCTATCCCTTTTGGTAATTTATTTTTATTTTTAGCTGTTTTTATTGGACTTATAAGAAATCAAAAAATATCATATTTTTTACGTTTTAATGCACTTCAAGCTTTACTAATAAATATAGGATTAATAATCGTGAGTTATACATTCCAACTATTTTTAAATCCATTTGCGAGCACATTAATTATCAGAACTTTTTCAAGCACAATATTAATAGGGATTTTCTCAATAATAATTTATGCAAGTTGGTGCTGTACTCAAGGCAATGAGCCAGATTTACCAGGAATCAGTAACGCAGTAAAAATGCAACTATGAAAAATTACCACATGAGTATAAAGTAGTTAATCCGTCGCTCATTTCTGAGCCATACAGTCCTAGTCGGTTAATTTTATGACTGAACAAACTTATTACGAAACAATGTACATTCTTCGTCCGGACATCCCGGAAGAAGAAGTTGATAGTCATTTAAAAAAATACAGTGAAATGCTTTCAACATCAGGTGTTGAAGTCTTAGACAGTCAAATGAGAGGGAAAAGAAGACTGGCCTATCCAATTTCAAAGCACAAAGAAGGAATCTACGTCCAGCTCAGTCATAATGGAGATGGACAACAAGTTGCTGTCCTTGAAAGATCAATGCGATTAAGCGAAGATGTTATTCGTTATTTAACCGTAATACAACACGGCCCATTACCAACTCCAAAAACCACTTCAAAGGATGAGACTGAAAAATCTAGTACAGAAAAGAAAGAATTAAAGTCTTCTGAAGATAAAGTAGAAGATAAAGTAGAAGCGAAAGTAGAAGCGAAAGTAGAAGATAAAGTAGAAGATAAAGTAGAAGATAAAAGCAATGAAGCTAATAAAGAAGTTTCAGAAGAAAAAACAGATTAAAACAATAGAACCTTAAATTTAGAAAAAATAATCAATTTTTTGTTTTATTTACCCATGACCAAACACGACTAGGTAATCCCCATATGTAAATAAAACCCTCAGCTGACTTATGGTCAAACTTATCCTCATTTCCATATGTCGCCATATCTGGAATATATAAACTATTATTAATTGATTTGCGACCAACTACATTTGCATTCCCCTTATGCAGTCTGAGTTTAACGATACCATTTACATTAATTTGGGAGTAATTAATAAACCCATCTAAGGCTTCTTTTAATGGACTAAACCAAAAGCCTTGATAAACCAAATCAGCCCATTTTCTCTCCAACTCAAATTTAGTACTTAATAAATCTGAAGGTAAAGTTAAACTCTCTATTTCTTGATGAGCTTTTATCAACAAGAGCAATCCAGGTGTTTCATAAATTTCTCGACTTTTAATCCCAACGACTCTGTCTTCAATAATATCTAAGCGACCAAAGCCATGTTTTCCTGCCAGACTATTTGCTTTTTTAATAATAGAAACAGGATCCAATTCCTTTCCATTAATCGCAACAGGATTTCCAGACTCAAAACTTATTTCGATATCCTCAGGTTCATCAGGTGCATTTGAAATAGAAGAAGTTATACCAAAAACACTTTCATCGGGCATCGCGAATGGATCTTCAAGAGGCCCAGCTTCAATACTTCGACCTAAAAGATTTAAATCAATGGAATATGGTGTTTTTTTACTAACTGAGGCAACTATTCCATATTTTTCACCATAAGAAATAGTTTCCTCACGGCTCATTCCCCATTCTCTAGCTGGAGTAATTAACTTTAAATCAGGAGCTAAAGCTCCAATTGTGACATCAAAACGAACTTGATCATTACCTTTACCTGTACAGCCATGTGCAACTCCATCAGCATTTAATTCCCTTGCAATCTCAACAAGCCTCCGAGCAATTAAAGGTCTAGCTAATGCTGTTGAAAGAGGATATTTACCCTGATACAAACCATTTGCCCTAATCGCTGGAAATGCAAAATCCTCAATAAAAGGTTTTACTAAATTGCCAACTAGAGACTGAGTAGCTCCTGAAGAAATTGCCTTTTTCTGTATTTCATCAAGTTCATCACCTTGTCCAAGATCTGCTGCAAAAGCAATAACTTCATCTACTTCATATTCCTTCTTCAAATATGGTATGCAAACACTTGTGTCTACACCCCCGGAATAAGCCAAAACAACTTTTTTAGCCCTTCCCATTGATTTTCTCCTTTCGAAAGCTGCAATTCTTCTAATAAATATAGAGAATGATTGGACAATCTTTAGGATTTATTTAGTCAATGAAGAAGTTTTTCAAAAGAATAGACATAAATAAAAAAACCTAAAATGTTTTTAAGAAAAATTATTTCACTAGAAATTCAGTTAGAGCAATTACTCCCACGGTTGCTTAATTGATTTTCCTGATTTTTTTTCGGTTATTAAACCCGAGAACCAAACCCAAGCAAAACCACAAAAAGTTAATCCCAAAAAAATAAGGGCATAAATCAACCAAGTATTAATGTCTCTGCCAAAAATTAAAGAATTTTGTGCATCAGCATTCGATATAAAGTCGAAAACAACAACTAAAAATTTTGTAAGCACTTAATTGATTTAATTAGTTTGCTGAATCAAAAGAAAAACTTCTCTTAAGCCAAAAGAAAAGAGCAAGTAAAAAAGAAGGAGAAAAGACCAATGCCCATATCACTAAGCTATTCATTTCAAGTGATTGAGGGTGTCTTATTCCAGCCTCTCTTAACAAAACACTAACTATCAAGGCCAAAGACCAAGTCAAAAGCATAAGTGTCAACTTTGAAGTCAGCATAAATATTTAAAATTAATCCATAATGCATTATGTTAATTCATCGATCAAAAATCTGATATGAGTGATCTTGAAAAAATCAACTTATCTTCTTTAGATGGAATTAATCCAGCTCTAACCCGTTACCATCGTCAAGAGCTCGCACCTGTTCTACCTCTTAGAGAAGAACCTGATTTACTATCTTGGCTAGAAGCTAGTGGACGACTGGTTGCTGATGAAGATTCCAATGATCAAGAAATAAGTACTATTGAAGAAGAAGAACTTTCTGCATTGATGGGAGACAAAGAAGACTATAAAGCTGAAGAAGAGCCAACAGATGAAGAATGGGAAGACTAAATTAATTAAAAATATTATATAGTTTAATTAATTTAAGACTAAAATTTAATTTAAATTCTTGAAAAATACCCAAAGTTTCTTAGAAAAGTACAAGCTGTTATTATTAAATACTACTCATTTAAATGTCTACTCTTTATTTGCGATTGTTAGCATTACATGTATTATTTTAGACTTTCAATATAAAAATACTTATCTTTTAATCCCATTTCTAATTTCAACTGTAATAAGTTTATTAATTACTTATTTAGGAATACCAAAATTACAAGAAATAAAAATAAAGCAAATCATTAGAAAAGAAGGACCCAAAAATCATTTAACCAAAGCAGGAACTCCTACCATGGGAGGAATTTTTATGATTCCTATAGGACTAATAATAGGAAATATTGTGAACATCAATCAGGAAGGATATATGATTGTGTTGACTCTGAGTTTATTGACTATATTTTTTATGTTTATTGGTCTAATTGATGATTTTTTAAGCCTTAAACAAAAAACAAATGCTGGTCTAAGTCCAACTGGAAAAATCATATTACAAGTTTTAATTAGCTTTTTATTCATTATAATCTCAATATCTAATGGATGGATTACAGAAGATATATTAATAAACAACAAAATTATTAATTTAAACTATTTAATTATTCCACTGAGTTTATTCGTCTTATTAGCAGAGAGTAATTCAACTAATTTAACAGATGGATTAGATGGATTATTGAGTGGATGTAGCATATTAATTTTCACTGGACTAGCGATTCATCTAGTTCAAGATAATCAAAATATTCATACAACCATTGCAAGACTATGCATCACAATGACTGGCACTTGCATAGGATTTCTTTTTCTCAACAAGAATCCTGCCAAAATATTTATGGGGGATTCAGGTTCATTAGCTATAGGTGCCTGTCTTGGAGGCATTGCGTTGATATCAAATAGTTTATGGACTTTGCTTATTATGGGAGGAATATTTGCAGCAGAATCTATTTCGGTAATATGCCAAGTTAGTATTTTTAAATTCACTAAAAGGATAAAAGGTGAAGGTTATAGACTTTTTTTAATGACACCAATACATCATCACTTTGAACTCAAAGGCATGGATGAAGAAAAAGTTGTAAGCAATTTTTGGCTGATCACATTATGCTTAATCATACTGAATCTAATTTCAAGTATTAAATCGTAAATTTTTAATAAAAAATGACTTATTTCACATGGAAAGAAACAGGTTTAACAAATGATTGTGAAACTCTAGACTCAATGGCTGCACGTTTCGAAGAATCAGCAAGACTTATGAGGCAAATGTCCGCAGAAGGTTTCAGAGTAGAAAAAAAGAATCAACGCCAACTCATAACTCACACAAATCCTGAGATTTTCAATAAATGGGGTTTTATTAGTGAGCAAGCACCCTACAAACAACTTACATTAATACCTGAGGAATAAGACAATCAACTATTATGAAAGTTAAAGAAATTTCGTCTAAATAAATCAAGATGTATATTTTACCAAAAAAACTGATGATTCTAGGCAGTGGAGAGCTTGGTAAAGAATTAACAATTGCTGCAAAAAGATTAGGTTGTTTTGTCATTGCTTGCGATAAATATTCTAATGCTCCTGCAATGCAAGTTGCTGATGAAGCATTAGTTTTTGATATGCAAAATGAATCGATATTAATAAATAATATTTACACACAAAAACCAGATGTAATTATTCCTGAAATAGAAGCTTTAGCAGTTAATGCATTACAAAGAATTGAGCAAGAAGGTTTTAAAGTGATACCAAATTCTAGAGCAGTTAGCATTACTATGAATAGAGATAAAATAAGAGATCTAGCTGCTAAGGAGCTTGGAATAAAAACCGCTAAATTTGCTTATGTATCCAATAAAAAAGATATTAAAAGTGTAATCAAAGACTTTAGTTTTCCGGTTATTATTAAGCCCATTATGAGCTCCTCAGGAAAAGGTCAAACGTTAGTAAAAAATATTTTAGATCTAGAAAAAGCATGGGACCAAGCAATTAAAGAAGCTAGAGGAAAATCAAAAAAAATTATAATAGAAGAATTTATTAATTTTGATCTAGAAATAACATTATTAACAATTAAGCAAAAGAGTAATTCAACTATTTTTTGTGACCCAATTGGTCATGAACAATCTAATGGTGATTATCAATCTAGTTGGCAACCAGCTAACATCAAAATTGATCAACTGAACCAAGCAAAATCTATTGCTAAGCAAATTACTGATAATTTAGGAGGTGAAGGTTTATTTGGTGTCGAATTTTTTATAGTGGGTGATGAAGTCATATTTTCTGAATTATCACCTAGACCACATGACACAGGTTTAGTAACAATAATAAGTCAAGAATTAAATGAATTTGAATTACATCTTTATGCCATCCTAGGGTTACCATTGCCTGATAAAATTCATAGTGAAATTAGTAGTAGCAGAGTAATTTTATCAAATAAAAATATTAACAGTGTTTCATATAGTGGTATTGAAAAAGCATTATTAATTAATCAAACAAAAGTATTACTTTTTGGAAAACCTAATGCAAAAGAAGGTCGTCGCATGGGAGTTGCATTAGCTAAAGGGAAAGACATACAACAAGCTAGATTGAATGCTGACAAAGCAAGTAAATCAATTAAAATATTTGAAAAAAGTGATTAATTCTTTTTAAAAAATTTGTAATGTTTTAAACCATCAATCACACCATCCTGAACAATAGATGAAAAGTAAACTCTTTGATGTGATCTGAGTCGTTCTAGGCATGGATCATGCTCAACAGGAACTACAGCAGAGGTTAAGCCTTTAATTAACTCAGCATCACCTTGTTGACTTGCGACAATCAAAACCTCTTCTAAAGACAAATTCCATCGAAGAATCAAAAACCTAATCGCTTCTGAACGTGAGGATCTCAAAGGCACAACATCTAAATACCAGTGACATCTCAATTGTGGTGTAGCGGCAAAACCACTCTTCCTGAGTCTTTTTCTCACCAACGGTAATATGGCTTCTTGAGGTTCTTTTAATAAGTAACTAATTTTAAAAGGTCCTTGCTGTTCAGTTTCTTGTAAAATTAAATAATCTTTTAAATCAACTAAAGCTTTTTCTACACCATCTCGATCCCAACCTTTAGCTATTGAGGCTTGCCAAAAAGAATCTGTTTGATTTTCATCTCCGTAATAAATTTCAGTCCCAGCTCTACAAATCCAAACCGAAGGAGATGGCAAATGTAATTCTGAATATCTATAACGAGCAGCTTTGATTGATCGACCAGATAAAACACCTAATCGATTATTGAAACCTGGCGAGGCTTCTTTTAAACTTTTCCTCAAATTTGATAAACCTTGAGGTTGAGAATGCTCCAAGTTGCTATCTAAATCAAGAACTAATAATTTTTGACCAATACGACTTTTCTCTTTTTGACTAACAAGATTCCAGTGCAAAGGTTTAAGTGTTTTTAAACGCTTCTGCATTAATGCTATGTAATTACATACATGTGCATCCCAACTAAAATGACGACTTACAGCCTCGACTCCATTATTGCTCCAACTTTTCCACTGCGAATGATTTGAACCAGCATTCTCTAACGCATCCTGCATGGATTCCAAATCTGTCACATCAACTAATACTCCGTTTTCACATCTAGAGAGAATATCTTTTGGTCCGCCATCATCAGTTGCAACCATTGGCAATCCACAAGCTGCAGCTTCTAACAAAGTTAAACCAAAAGGCTCTGTCAAAGCAGGATTAACAAAAAGTCCTTTTTTATGAGTAGCCCAACGATAAATAGAAGGTATTTGATCTCTTCTATGATGTTTTGGATAAGCAACTTTACCGTATAAATTATATTTATCTACTAGTTCAAAAATTTGTTGAAATACCTCTCTTTGTTGTTTTTCAAGATTACGTGAATCTTCACGACACCCCAAAATCAGAACAAGATTATGTCTTTGTTGTAAAACTGGAGATCGACCATATGCCTCAATTAAAGCAGGAATATTTTTTCTTCTAACCGCTCTAGAGATTGCCAAAAGAGGAGAAAGATTTTTGGCTCTAAGAAAAGGTGCTACTAATTCATCTACCTCTATATTTTCTAGATTTGAATTTAATGAATGAAAGCGATTTGAATCAACACCTGGAGGAATAATTTCAACCTGTTTTGAATTAAATCTTCCATAACGAGAATATTGCTCCTCAGATTCCTGACGGGTACTAGTAATTACTAAATTAGAATGAGCTAAAGCCAATTCTTCGGCATCAATTCTTTTACTAATTGAATAAGTTTGTTCTATTTGGTTATGATCCACACCTCCCGCTAATAATCTTCTTTGCTTTTCTCGTCCTAATGAATGACCAGTAAACACTAAAGGTATACCAAGTCTTCTACTTACCAAGGCTCCAACATAACCAGCATCAGCATAATGAGCATGAATCCAATCAGGCAATTGCTTTTCATGCTGAAGTCTTTCAACTATTTGATCAGCCAAGTCATCTAAAAAAGGCCATAAAAGTTCCTTACGAATATAACGCTTAGGACCAAATTGCAATCTAATAATTTCAGCAGAATTAGATATTTTTTCTCGCGGATTCGAATAATCAGGAGATACTCGTCTATCAACAATTAATCTTGTAATTAACTCCACCTTTTCGACTTCAGGTCTTGCTGCAAGTCCTTTGACTAATTCTAAAACATATAAAGTTTGTCCACCTGTATCTGAATCGCGTCCAAGTTCAAGATCCTGAGAACGAATTAAACCATGTAAGTTTAAATGTAGAAGTCTTAAACCCAAATAGTACCTCGTCTAAGATAGAAGAATAAATAATTGATTTTCCAGCCTTCAAATATAAAGAAAACATAATATATTTAATTAATTTTTGCCATAAATAAACAAAACCCAGTATTAGACGGAATTGTTGAATAAAAAGATCCTAACTTAAATTTATAAAACTTTGAAACATTAAGGAATATATCTGCAAGTTAAGCTCGGAATTAATTATTAACTCTCTTTTGGGGGATGAAGCTTCAAAACTTTTTTTAAATAGTTTCCTGTATAACTTTTTGGGTTAATTGCAATCTCTTCAGGAGTTCCTTCAGCTATAATTTTACCTCCTTTATTACCTCCTTCCGGACCCATATCAATAATCCAATCTGAACATCGAATGACATCTAAATTATGTTCAATAACAATTATAGAATTTCCTTTGTCAACCAATCTTTGTATCACGTCCATTAATTTATGAACATCAAAAAAGCTTAAACCTGTCGTAGGTTCATCGATTAAATATAAAGTTTTCCCAGTTGCTCTTTTTGCTAGCTCTGTCGCAAGTTTTACTCTTTGAGCCTCGCCTCCAGATAAAGTTGGAGCTGGTTGGCCAAGCTTTATATACCCAAGACCAACATCTAATAAAGTTCTTAATCTATCTGATGCTTGTGGGATAGCAGAAAAAACATCTACAGCTTGCTCCACTGTCATTTCTAAAACATCAGAAATAGAATGATTTTTATATTTCACTTGTAGAGTTTCTCTGTTAAATCTAGCTCCTTTACAAACATCACATTGCACATATACATCTGGAAGAAAGTTCATTTCAATTACATTTACCCCTTGACCTCTGCAAGCTTCACATCGACCTCCTTTTACATTGAAACTAAATTGACCAGCTTGATATCCTCTCGCTTTAGCTTCGACTGACGCTGTAAAAATCTGGCGAATAGGATCAAATGCACCTGTATAGGTAGCAGGATTTGATCTTGGTGTTCTTCCAATAGGAGATTGATCAATAACAATAACCTTATCAATAGATTTAATACCTTTAAGTTCTTTTAAACCTTTAGGAAAAGGAACTTTTAATCCTAAGGAATGATTTAAAGCAGGATGCAATAATTCATTTATTAAAGTACTTTTGCCACTACCACTAACACCAGTTACAGAAACTAACCTTCCTAGAGGAAAATCTACAGAAACATCTTTTAAATTATTCTTATTACAATCAATTAAACGTAATTTTCTAGTATTTGAATCTCTTCTATTAATAGGAGTAGGAATTGATGATCGACCACTTAAATATGCGCCAGTTAATGAATGTTTTGATGTTAATAAACCATCAAGAGATCCTTCTGCAACTACTTCACCTCCATGAATACCAGCTCCTGGACCAATATCAACTAAATAATCAGCAGCACGAATAGTATCTTCATCATGCTCAACAACAACCAAAGTATTTCCTAAGTCTCGTAATCTTTTTAATGTAGATAAAAGCCTGTCATTATCTCTTTGATGTAAGCCAATACTTGGCTCGTCTAATACATACAAAACACCTGTTAGACCAGCTCCTATTTGTGTAGCAAGTCGAATTCTTTGAGCCTCTCCCCCAGATAAAGTCATTGCAGGCCTATCTAAAGTTAAATAATCAAGACCAACATCTAAAAGAAATTTAAGTCGTAACCTTATTTCTTTTAAAACAAGTTCTCCGATCTGGATTTGTCTATTAGAGAGTAATTTTTTTGAATCCTTAGATTTTTTTAAACCCATTAATTCTTCAATATCTTGTAGGGTTTGAGAAACGCTACATGTTGTCAATTCTGTAATAGAGTATGGTCCAAGTTTTACTGCCAAGGCCTCAGGACGCAATCTCTTTCCCAGACAAGTTGAACACGGAACTAATTCAAGATATTTTTCAAGTTTTTGTCTAACAGATTCACCATTAGCATCTTGTAATTGTCTTTCTAAAATTGGCAAAATTCCTTCAAAAGGTCTTTTAAAACCTGAATCTTGTTTATATCTGCTATCAACTTTTATCAAGATAGGTTCTTTACTACCATTTAACAAAATATCCTTTTGCTCTTCGCTTAAATCTTTCCAAGGTGATTTGATTTCAAAACCAAATGCCTCCCCTACAGAATATAATAAAGAAAAGTAATATGAATTATCTTTATCACTCCAGGGAGCAACGGCAGCATAAACCGGTAAAGATGGATCGGGAACAACTCTTTCAAAAGTAAATTTCTTTAAATGACCTAAACCATGACAATCAGGACATGCACCATATGGACTATTAAATGAAAATAATCGAGGAGATAATTCTTCGATAACTGCCCCATGAACTGGGCAAGCGAAATTCTCAGAATATAATCTTTCTCTATCAAGTTCTTCAGAAAGTTCTTCGCCCTTCTTAGGAACAACTTCTACGATTGCTAAACCATCGCCCCTTTTCAAGGTAGTAGTTAAAGAATCAGTTAACCTTTCTTCTAAGCCTTTTCTTGAAATTAATCTATCAACAACAACTTCAATAGAATGAATATGGTTTTTATCAAGCTCGATATTGTCTGCTAGTTCTCGAACCTCCTTATTAATCCTTACTCGTACAAAACCTTCTGCTGCAAGCCCAGAGAGTAATTTTGAATGTGTACCTTTCTTACCACGAACTACTGGAGCAAGTAATTGAAAACGTGTGCCTTCTGGAAGAGTCATTATTTGATCAACCATCTCATCTATTGTCTGAGGCTTAATTGGCCTTGAACATTCTGGACAATGAGGCTCTCCAGCCCTACCAAAAAGCAAACGCAAATAATCCTGAATTTCAGTTACTGTTCCAACTGTTGATCGAGGATTATGACTCGTTGATTTTTGATCAATTGAAATAGCAGGGGATAAACCCTCAATGGCATCTACATCAGGTTTATCAACTTGACCTAAAAATTGTCTTGCATAAGCAGACAAGCTTTCTACATATCGTCTTTGACCTTCCGCAAAAATAGTATCGAAAGCTAAAGAGCTTTTCCCACTTCCACTGACTCCTGTAAAAACAACTAATTTATTTCTTGGAATTGATAAATCGATATTTTTTAAATTGTGTTGCCTTGCTCCACGAATAACTATTACATCCTCCTTAAAGGAATCAGTCAAAGTACTCTTTTTAGCTTTGGAGTCTGAGCTTCCCATTAGGGAGGAAAATTTTAATCTTTAACTATATATAAAAACAGGCACTTCATGCGGCTTTATGTTCCAGCAAGCTCGCTGCATAAGCCATAGCTTCTATTAATTCTCCTCCTGCTAAAGAAGCTAATTCGAATTTACGATCCTCTATTTTATCTAATTTCTTGAGGTTGGAACTAGTATTATTGCTTTCAACGATCTTTTTAAATGAAAAATGATTGTCTGCATTTGCGGCAATTAATGGTTGATGAGTGACACAAAAAACTTGTCGATATCTTGAAAGTTTATTAAGCAATTTAGCAATACAAGCGCTGGCGGAACCACTCACTCCAGCATCAATTTCGTCGAAAACTAAAAGATTCGTTCCATCTACGGTAGAAAAAATTGATTTTATCGCAAGCAATACTCGTGATTTTTCACCTCCAGAAGCAATCTCGGCAAGTGGCGCCAGAGGAACACCTGGATTAGCGGAAAACATAAAATCTATTTTATCTATTCCGTTAGGATTAGGCTCGCAAGTATCAAAGGCTACTTGAAAACGAACATTAGGCATGCCTAATTCATTTAAATATTTAATTAATTTACTTTCAAATTGAGAAGCAACATGTTTTCGTGAGTTAGACAGTTGATAATTAAAATTATCTCTAGCAATTCTACAATCTTTTTCTACAGTAACTAAATTTTCTAAATTATCAGGATTTTCATTTATTAATAGTTCATTGTTTAATTGATCTTGATATTTAATAAGTTCAGGTAAACTTCTTTGATATTTTTTTTGAGAAGTTTTAAGTAAAGAAAGCCGATATTGTAAATCATTTAAAGAAGACGGATCTATATCTAAAGTAGATTGATATTCTTTTAATTCAAAAATAAAATCATCAAAACTACTATTTAACTTCCATATCATTTCCAAAATTGATTCGAGAGAAGAATCTAATTTAGATATAATTTTTAATTCATTTACACAATAATTTATATGATCTAAAACAGTTGGGTACTCATCTAAACCTTCATTTACTCTATACATAATCGAATTAACTCCTTCCTGAAGTCTAACGAGGTTGGATAATCGATCCTGATCTTTTTCAAGTTTAATATCTTCCAATGGATCAGAGAGTTTTAATTTTTCTAAATCATCAATTTTATATTTTATTTCGTTAAATTCAATTTTTAAATTATTTATTTTTTCCTGGTAATTATTTAATTTTGCATATGAATCATTCCAAACTATCCAAGCATTTTTTACATTAAAAATCAATTGTTTAATCTCTTTGGAAGCTAAGGTATCTAATAAATTAATTTGACGATTAGAATCACTTAATAAATAGGCATCTCCTTGTAAAGTAAAATCTAACAATAAAGATCTTAAACTTTTAATTTGCTCTCTATTAACAATTGAGCCATTCACCCTAAACCTCGACTTATATTTATTATCCTTTAATCGCCATTCTCTTGTAACTATTAAATCTTCGTCTATTTCAAGTTCTTGATTAATCAGCCAATTTTCAACAGAAGGCAATATTGAAAAGACACCTTCTATTGATGAGAAAGAAGAACCACTTTTTAAAATTTTATTATCAGTAGATTTTTGTTTAGGAGAAAGAAGAATATTAATAGCATTTATAAAAATTGATTTACCAGTTCCACTTTGACCTGTAAAAACAGTAAAGCCTTTATCAAATTCGATTTCTTGACTCCCAAGTAGAGCTATATTTTCTAGTCGAAGACTAATTAGCATAACTTAAAATTAACCAAAAAGACACAAGCAAGACCCAGAATGAATTAGAAGGGTTGTAGAACATCGCCATAATCTAATGGCACAGGAATTAAGCGATTTCATTGAAGCTTCTGGGTTGCTGCAATATGACCCAGAAGCTATTGCTTCAATTTACAAAAAAAATCCAATTCGTCTACTTCGCAGACTTTGGCAAACTCTTTTACCAATAAGTTTGTTTTTAATTGGTATCGGATGGGACAAAATAAATGGATCACTTCAAAAACAAGAGATAAAAGTAGCAAGAGCAAAAGAATTTACAAATTTACTTGTAGATCTTGGACCTGCATTCATAAAAGCTGGTCAAGCACTTTCTACAAGGCCAGATATTATTCCACAAATCTTTTTAGAAGAACTTGCGCAACTCCAAGATCAATTACCAGGTTTTGAAAGCAAACTTGCTATGGCTTGTATTGAAGAAGATTTAGAAGATCAGATAGAAAATATCTTTCATAAAATAGATAAAGAACCTATTTCAGCAGCATCATTAGGGCAAGTACACAAAGCAATACTAAAGAATGGAGAAAAAGTAGCAGTAAAGATTCAAAGACCTGGTTTAAGAGAGCAAATAACTCTAGATTTATACATAGTAAGAATTATCGCTATATGGTTTAAAAATAATATTGGTATCATAAGAAGTGATTTAGTTGCTCTAATTGATGAACTTGGAAAAAGAGTATTTGAGGAAATGGACTACTTAAATGAAGCAACCAATGCAGAAAGGTTTAAAAAACTTCACAAGAACAACCCAAAAATAGCTGTTCCTGCTATTTACAGAAATGAAACAAGTAGAAGAGTTCTAACAATGGAATGGATAGATGGAATAAAACTTACAAACATTATTGAAGTCAAAAAGTTAGGTATAGATCCGAATAAAATGATAGAAATAGGAGTAAATTGCAGTCTACAGCAACTAATAGAACATGGATTTTTTCACGCAGATCCTCATCCAGGTAATATATTAGCAATGGAAGATGGTCGCCTTTGCTATCTAGATTTTGGAATGATGAGTGATATTAGTCAAGAATCAAGAACAGGTTTAATACAAGCAGTAGTGCATCTAGTAAATAAAAAATTTGATAAGCTATCCAACGATTTCGTTCAATTAGGTTTTATATCTGAAGATATTGATTTAGAGCCTATTGTTCCTGCCTTTGAAGAAGTGTTTACGAAAGCATTAAAAATAGGAGTTAATAAAATGGATTTCAAGGCTGTAACTGATGATATGTCTGGAATAATGTATAAATTTCCGTTTAGACTCCCTCCTTATTATGCATTAATTATCAGATCATTAATAACTCTAGAAGGAATTGCATTAAGCGTAGATCCAAACTTTAAAATTCTTGGAGCGGCTTATCCATATTTTGCAAGAAGATTAATGGAAGATGAAGATCCAAATCTTAGAAATAGTTTAAAAGAAATGCTTTTTGACGAAAACGTTTTAAAATGGGAAAAGCTAGATGATCTTATTGGAAGTGCAAACAAGCAAAAGGAATTAGATATAGAAAAACTTATAGATCAAGTAATAAATTTTTTATTCTCACAAAATGGAAGTATTCTAAGAAATGAATTAACAGAAGCAATTGCTATAAAAATAGATTTAATAGGATGGGAAGCATTAATGAATGTTAATAAAAAATTACCTAAAAAAATCCGTTCTTCTACAATAGAAAAATCTTATAATAATAAAAATTTAAGTTTAAATATGCAAGCAATAAAAAAATTATTTACTCATACCAGAGGAATACCTGGTTTTAAAAGAAATATAATTTTCAAAAAAGTTCCTAGAATTCTTAAAGAGCCAGATACTTTTAGAATGGGAATAAACGTGATCAAAAAAACATCTGAAAAAGGAATTGTAAGATTAGTAAAAGTTGCTGCGGGAGTAAAACAATAAATGACATTGAAGAATAATATATCAAAATGTTTTTTGTTACTTTTATTTTTAATTATTTATCCTAAATCAAAAGCCGCAGAAACAATATATTTGTATAAAGGCACTTTCAATAGAACAATTTTAGTAGAAGAATTAAGTAATTTTGAAAAGACAAAGATACCTAGTGCTAAATTAAAAAAATTAATGTATATTACTAATCAAAATAATAATCAATTACTAGAAACTTTAACATTAAAAATTGAAGTTCCTCTAATTGTAAGTAGTAAATTAATGAATAGTACTATTGGAGAAATATTATTAGGTAGAATAGCCAAAATAATTCATCCTAATAAAATTTTAGAAAAAGAATTAAGCATTAAAGCAATACGATCAGCAATTATAATAAGTTCATATAATAACAATGAAGAAATCAATTTAATAGACTTTTTTAAAGCTTATCCAAATAAAAATATTGCCTTAGATTTAAATGCTTTAAGTACAACACTTAAAAAAATCGAGTCTTTAACAGATTTAATTAACTTCTATTCAAATTCTCCTTTAAAAAAACTGAAAGATGGAAGCTCTAGCACTTAGATTATTTAAAACTACTTGCTGATCAAGTGGCATTCTCTAAAAAATTAAAACAATTTTTCAATACAGCTCCAAAAAAAAATAACTGGGCTGGTCTTATTGATGCATATAGACCATGGTTACCAGTAACAGAAAAAACACCAGTAATATCACTATATGAAGGAGCAACTCCCCTTTTACCAGTTAAATCGATATCTGATCGTATTGGAAAGGGCGTAGAAGTTTATGTCAAATATGACGGTCTAAATCCAACGGGTTCTTTTAAAGATAGAGGAATGACCATGGCTTTAAGCAAAGCCAAAGAATCTGGATGTGAAGCCGTAATTTGTGCAAGCACAGGTAACACATCTGCTTCTGCTGCTGCATATGCACGAAAAGGAGGCATGAAAGCCTTTGTAATTATCCCAGATGGATATGTTGCTCAAGGCAAACTTGCTCAAGCTTTAGTTTATGGTGCAGAAATTCTTGCTATTAAAGGAAACTTTGATAAAGCCCTAGATATTGTTAGAGAATTATCAGAAAAATATCCAATTACTTTAGTGAACTCAGTCAATCCATTCAGGCTCCAAGGACAAAAAACAGCTGCTTTTGAGATAATAGAAAATCTTGGTAATGCTCCTGATTGGTTATGTATACCAATGGGTAATGCTGGTAATATAAGTGCATATTGGATGGGGTTCCAAGAATATTTTTCAGCTCATAAATCTAAGCAACTTCCTAAGATGATGGGTTTTCAAGCAAGTGGATCTGCACCTTTGGTGCTTGGTAAAACTATCGAGAATCCTGAAACAATTGCAACTGCTATTAGAATAGGTAACCCAGTAAATAAAGAAAAAGCCTGTTCAGCAAAAGAATCTAGCAATGGTAAATTTTCATCAGTAACTGATTCAGAAATAATTAATGCTTACAAAATACTTGGAAAAGAAGAAGGTATTTTTTGTGAACCTGCCAGCGCATCTTCAGTAGCAGGTCTTTTAAAATTAAAAGATGAAGTACCTAGAAATAGCACCATTGTTTGTGTCTTAACTGGTAATGGATTAAAAGATCCAGAATGTGCTATCAACAATAATGACTCAATATTTCATTCAGGGTTAGATCCTGAAATAAATTCAATCGCAAAAACAATGGGATTTTGAAGATAAATAACAAACAATCTTAAAAGTGTCTGAGGAATACACCTTTCAATCTAAGTATTGATTTGTGGAAAAAACATCAAAAATCAAACATAAATAAAAATCTGTTTTCCACAATCGCAATAATTTGTGGAATTTTTTATTTTTCTCCACTTTGGAATAAAGTTTTCCTCATGAAAAATAAATCAAAAATCATTAAGGAACTGGGATTTTTCAATTAACCACAAATTCCACAGAGACTACTACTACTAATTCAATTTCTTAATAAGAAGAATAGAATAGAACTAGAAAAAGAAAATATAGTTTTTTTTAAGGGTATTGCCATACTGAAATAGCTATGAAAGTCTTAAGTCAAAGCAATTCTTTTGAGAAAACTGGATGAAATTAAATTGTTCTCAATCTGAGTTAAATATTGCATTACAGCTCGTTAGCAGGGCTGTATCTGCTAGGCCAACTCATCCAGTGTTAGCAAATGTTTTATTGACTGCTGATGCTAGTACAGGGAAACTTTGTCTTACAGGTTTTGATTTAAGTTTGGGAATTCAAATTTCTTTACATGCTTCAGTTGAACAAAGTGGTCAGATAACGCTTCCAGCCAAGCTATTTGGAGAAATTGTTTCAAAATTGTCTAACGATTCACCTCTTTGTTTAAATCTTGATGAAAACAGTCAACAAGTTGAACTCATAAGCAAGAGTGGGAGTTATCAAATGCGAGGAATGATAGCTGATGATTTTCCTGATTTACCTCTAGTTGAAACAGGTACTGCACTTAAATTAAATTCGACATTTTTATCAAACGCTATTAAATCAACCTTATTTGCAAGCAGTACTGATGAAGCTAAACAATTGTTAACAGGTGTTAATCTTACTTTTAATGGACAAGGAGTAGAATCTGCTGCTACTGATGGCCATAGATTAGCTGTTTTAAATTTAAATAATATTTTATATGATAATAATCATCAAGAAAATAATATTGAATCATTTGAGAAATTTTCAATTACACTTCCCTCCAAGTCATTACGAGAAGTTGAAAGGTTTTTAAGTAATTTTTCTAATGATGAACCAGTCAATTTTTTTATAGATAAAGGTCAAGTTGTTTTTATAGCTTCTGATCAAGTAATTACTATCAGAACTTTAGATGGTTCTTATCCTAATTACTCTCAATTAATACCTGATGCTTTTTCTAAAACATTAAAATTTGATAGAAAAGAATTAATTTCTTCTCTTGAAAGAATTGCTGTTTTAGCAGATCAACATAACAATGTTATAAAAATGAGTGCTGATAAGGATTCTAATATAGTTAAAATCACTACTGAAGCTCAAGATATAGGAAGTGGTTCAGAATCATTATCAGTTGTTATGAACTCTGAGTCTTTTCAAATTGCATTTAATGTAAGATATTTATTAGAAGGTATAAAAGTTATAGATACAACATCTGTTCAATTAAGTTGTAATTCAGCTACAACACCTGCTGTTTTTTCTCCTGTGGATACTGATTTTAATTTTATATATTTAGTAATGCCAATACAAATAAGAAATTAACATTGAAAATACCAAATAAATTATTATTTAGTGATTTAATACATCATCGTGTTCGTTGCGATCAAGGTATTGATCATGGTCCTGGTATTTCCCCTTGGATGTATCCATCTTTTCATCGCTTATTAGGATGGATAAGTAGTCCTTCTAATTTGAAAATCACAAGAGAAGTATGGAGGCTGAATCAATTAAAAGGGCTTAGTCAAAATGAAGTATATGTAAAAGGGAAACCATCTATATCAGATCAACAAACTTTAGATCGTTTTCCAACTTTAATGAATGCTGATATTTTTAATAATGATGGTGAAAAAATAGCTTTGATTGCTGATTTTGTTTTTGAACCTAACAAGGGAAAAATATTATATTATTTAGTTAGTCGATCCAATCCATTAATTCCGGGAAGTAGTCGATGGCGTTTAGAAATTGATCATATACTTGATCAACAACCTGGTTCTATTTCGTCTGATTTAAATAGTCTTGAAGATTTACCAATTTATAAAGCAAGTATAAAAGAAGAATTTTTGAATAAAAGTAGAAAATGGAGAACACAATTTCAGGATATAACTGGTAAAGCTTCTGATCGTTTAGAAGGTTGGTTTGAAGAACAAGTTAATGAAAATGATATAAATTCCTATGATAATCTAGATTCTTCTGTATCTGAAAATTTCAATGATGATTGGATAGATGATGAAGAGGAAGATAATCCTCAAAGTTTTAATAGAATGTCTTCAAGCAGAAGAAAAAGTAATTTTTCTAATGGAAACAACATGGACCCTTGGATTTGATTAATGTCTAGCGCTAACATTACTAATTTTGACAAATTAATCAATTCAACAACGTTTAAAGTTGAATATGAGGTTTTAAATGCATTAAATCAAGAGGGTTTAAAAAAAGAAGATTATGTAGAAATTTGTAGAAGATTAAAAAGACCCCCTAACAGAACAGAATTAGGAATGTTTGGTGTGATGTGGTCTGAACATTGTTGCTATCGTAATTCACGTCTTTTATTAAAAAATTTCCCTACAACTGGGCCTCGTATTCTTGTAGGACCTGGAGAAAATGCAGGTGTTGTAGATGTTGGTCATGGTCAAAGACTGGTTTTTAAAATTGAAAGTCATAATCATCCTTCTGCTGTTGAACCTTTTCAGGGAGCAGCAACTGGTGTGGGTGGAATCTTAAGAGACATATTTACAATGGGTGCAAGGCCTATAGCTTTGTTAAATGCTTTAAGGTTTGGGCCTTTAGAGAAAGAAAAAAATATTAGTTTGCTAGAAGGAGTTGTTGCCGGAATATCCCATTATGGCAATTGTGTAGGGGTTCCTACTATTGGAGGTGAAGTTGGCTTTGATAGTAGTTACTCTGGAAATCCTTTAGTTAATGCAATGGCTTTAGGCTTGATGGAGACAGATGAAATAGTTTGTTCAGGTGCTAGTGGAGTTAATTTCCCAATTTTATATGTAGGTAATACTACGGGTAGAGACGGTATGGGTGGTGCAAGTTTTGCAAGTTCTGAGCTTTCTAAAACATCAATAGATGATAGACCTGCTGTACAAGTAGGAGATCCATTTTTAGAGAAAGGATTAATAGAAGCATGTTTAGAAGCATTTAAAACAGGAGACGTGGTTGCCGCTCAAGACATGGGAGCTGCAGGATTAACTTGTAGTTGTTCAGAAATGGCCTCTAAAGGTGATGTTGGAATTGAATTAAATCTTGATTACGTACCTGCTCGCGAAATAGGAATGACTCCTTATGAGTATTTACTTTCTGAATCGCAAGAACGCATGTTATTTGTGATTAAACCAGGTTCTGATGAAAAATTAAGAAAATTATTTAATCGTTGGGGTTTATATGTTGAGGTTGTAGGAAAAGTAATAGAAGAAAAAGTTGTTAGGGTAATGCATAAAGGAACAATAGTAGCTGATATACCAGCCTCTGCTCTCGCGGATGATACACCTATTGAAGAGCACACTTTGTTGAATTCTTTACCTAAGTATTTAGAAAATCATTGGAAATGGAATGAAAATCAGTTGCCTAAATATTCAGATCGAGGCATTATTTCTCTAGAAAATAAATTATTAATTGATTGGAATAATGTTCTATTAAAGTTATTAGATACTCCTACAATTGCTTCAAAAAAATGGATATATAATCAATATGATTATCAGGTACAATCTAATACAGTTATATCTCCTGGCGAGGCTGATGCAGCTGTCATAAGACTTCGTCTTCAGAATGATTTTGAAAAAGAATTAAATACAAATAGAGGAATTGCAGCAGTTGTAGATTGCAATGATAGATGGGTATATTTAGACCCTGAACGCGGAAGTATGGCTGCTGTTGCAGAAGCTGCTAGAAATTTAAGTTGTGTTGGTGCAGATCCTATTGCAATTACTAATAATCTAAATTTTTCATCTCCTGAAAATCCTATAGGCTTTTGGCAATTAGCAATGTCTTGTAAGGGGATCACTAATGCTTGCAAAATTTTAAATACCCCAGTTACGGGAGGGAATGTTTCATTGTATAATGATACTAAACAAGCAAATAATAAGGTAGTTCCAATTCATCCAACACCAGTTATTGGTATGGTTGGATTAATAGAAAATACAAATAATATTTGTAAGAAATCCTGGCGCCATTCAGATGATGAAATTTGGATGATTGGATTAACTTTTCAAATTAATAAAAAGAATGATCCTCGTATTACTTTATCAGCTTCATCTTTTTTAGAGTATGTTCATGGTTTAAAAACAGGAAGACCTCCCGAAATAGATTTAAATTTAGAAAAACAAGTACAGTTATTTTTGAGAAGTATAATTTTGAAAAAAATTATTAAATCTGCTCATGATATTGGTGATGGAGGATTAGCTGTTGCTATTTCAGAATCTTGTATTTCCTCAGATTTTGGAGCGAACATAGTATTACCTGAAACAAGTGAAAGATTGGATCGTATTCTTTTTGCTGAAGGCGGTGCAAGAGTTTTAGTTAGTCTTTCTAATGAAAAAATTTTGGAATTTCAAGAGATATTTGATGCTTTTTCAAAAGTAAATCCTAATTTATTTTCTATAATACATATAGGAAAAGTTACAACAGAAAAGAAATTAAAAATATCCCAAAAAAATAAATTGATTATCAATTTAAATATATCTGATATAGAAGAAGCCTATGAAAATTCTATATATAAAAGAGTTTCTAATTGAGCAAAAATGTTTTATAATTTCTTGATAAAAACATTTCTACAAATAGAGGAAGTTTAAATATGTGTGGCATAGTAGGTATTGTTTCTGGTAAAGAATGTAATCAGCAAATATACGATAGTTTGTTATTACTACAGCATAGAGGTCAGGATTCAACTGGTATAGCAACTATGGATGGAAGTGTTTTTCATATTAATAAATCCAAAGGTCAAGTACGTGAAGCTTATAGAACTCGAGATATGAGAGCTTTAATTGGAAAGATTGGATTAGGTCACGTTAGATATGCTACGAAAGGTGCTGCTCATAAAGAAGAAGAAGCCCAACCTTTTTATGTGAATGCTCCATATGGAATTATTCTTGTTCATAATGGAAATTTAACAAATACAAGAGAATTAGAAAGAGAACTTTTTAAAGTTGATAGAAGACATACTAATAGTTCAAGCGATACTGAAATGTTGTTAAATGTCTTTGCAACAGAATTAAATAGTGAAATACAAGGTAAAGAAATTACCCCAGAAGATCTTTTTAATTCTGTTAAATCAGTACATAAACGAGTAGAAGGTTCTTATGCTTCAATTGCTTTAATAGCTGGACATGGACTTTTAGCTTTTAGAGATCCATTTGGCATTCGTCCTTTAATTATTGGTAAAAGAATCTCAGAAAGTTATAAAACAGAGTGGATCGTTGCTAGTGAATCATTAGTTATCGAAAATAATGATTATCAAATTGTTCGTGATGTTGAACCAGGCGAAGCTATTTTTATTTCCTCTTCTGGTGAATTTTTTTCACAACAATGTGCAGATAAACCACTGTTATTTCCTTGTTCTTTTGAATACGTTTATTTAGCTAGACCGGATTCAATAATGAATGGTATTTCTGTTTACGAATCCAGGTTAAGAATGGGCGACTTATTAGCTGAAACAATTAAGAAACAGGTTTCATTAGGAGATATAGATGTTGTTATGCCTATTCCTGATTCCTCTAGACCATCGGCTATGCAAGTTGCAAGACAGTTAGGGATTGAATATAGAGAGGGATTTTTTAAAAATCGTTATGTAGGTAGAACTTTTATAATGCCAGGTCAATCTTTAAGAAAACGTTCGGTACGGCAGAAATTAAATGCTATGAGCACTGAATTTAGAAACAAGAACGTTTTAATTGTTGATGATTCTGTTGTTAGAGGAACAACGTCGCAACAAATAGTTCAGATGGCACGAAGTGCAGGTGCTAACAAAGTTACTTTTACATCAGCTGCTCCACCGATTCGATATCCTCATGTTTATGGAATCAATATGCCTAATAGAAATGAATTGATTGCTTATGATAAAGATGTCAGTCAAATAGAAAAAAAATTATGTATTGATAAAATGATCTATCAAGAAATTAATGATTTAAAAAAAGCTATAGTGAAGGATTCTAAAATAAAAGATTTAGATTTGTCTTGTTTTACAGGTGATTACGTCACTGGAACAGTCACTGATGATTATTTATCATGGGTTGAAAATAACTCTATGTCTTAATTATTTTACGGAGAAAGTAAAGGAAATACAGATTCGATGATTTCATCTGGCTCTAAATTTATCAGGATCTTTTTTTCTTTGTTGTAATCTGCTGAATTGATTTCTTTATTTTTTAAACTTTCATATCTCCTTTTATTAGTTAAAAGAGAGACATATTTATCATTAATAAAAGCATCTACTATTCTATTATTATTTTTTATACTATCTTTCAGTTTTATTCCCATTTTACCTATTTCTCCTTTTTTAGATATTCTGATTGATTGACTACTATGTTTGATAAAAGAACCATTTCTTGTAATTAAAACTATATCTTTGCTTTCATTATTATTAATGCTTAAAGCATTAATAATAAACTCATCCGGAAATAACTTCATCATGTTTGGTCCTTGTGCTAATTTTCCCATATGAGGCATATCTTTTTTTGTTATTTTAAATTTAAGCATTCTACCTATATTGCTAATAATAAAAATATAACCATTTTCTTCGCATATAAAACCAGCTTTAAGTGTCACATGATCTTTTAATTTTAATATCGTTGTAGCTCGATTTGACATATCAACAAATTCGTCAATAGATATTCTTTTAAATCTTCCATCTGTACTTAGTAAACCTATGCTAATATTTTTTTTATTTGGTAGTGGGATAAAATTAATTATCTTCTCATTTTCTAGGCCTGCAGGTAAAAGATTATCAATTTTACCTGGTTTCTGTCCCGCAAATTCCCATTTTAGAATACCTATTTTCCCCTTTTCACTAATTGCTAAGATCTTTGGTGTTTTTTTAATAGGCCAAATTAACCTAGCAGGTATTAGATCTTTATTTTTTGTATACTCTTCTTTTAGCTTTAATTTTTTTATGGTACTTGAAGGAACTATCTTTATCTCATTACTTGTTTGAATTACGATTTCTGAATCTATAGATAATGCTTTTAATGCTTGTTGTCTTTGTAATTCTCTATTAGGTCTTTGATTGGCTATTCTTTCTGCTATAAGCTGATCTCCTCCTTCAATTAGCTTTGTCTTTCGCGGGGATCCAAACTTTTTCTTGAGTTCTTTTAATTCTTTAACCATTTTTTTCATTAACTCGTCTCTATTGTCAATAATTAATTCAAGCTCCTCTCTTTTATTTTTTAAATCTTTAATTTCATTTTTTAATGAGCTTTTTTCTAAACCTGTTAATTTTTTTAAAGGCATACCTAATATTCCATTAGCTTGTCTTTCATTAATATTTAAGTTTTTGATTAATTTATTTTTTGCTTCTGAAGTATCTTTAGATTCTTCAATTAACTTAATTATTTCTCTTAGATTATTAATTGCTTGAATAAGAGCTTTTACTATTTCTTCTCTATCTCTTATATTCTTTAATAAAAATTTTGTCCGAAGTAATATTGTATTTTCTCTAAATTCAAGAAAGTTATTTAATAGCTTTCTTAAGGTTAATTGTATTGGCTGACCATTAACTAAAGCTAATAATATTGCATTAAAATTACTTTGCAGTGAAGTTTTTTGGTATAAAAAATCTAATATTTTTTGCGGATCGGAATCTCTTTTTAGTTCAACTAAAATTCTCATTCCATCTCTATCACTTTCATCTCGAATATCTGCAATTCCTGTAACTTTTCCATTATTTACCAAATCTGCTAACTTTTCAATCCACCCTGATTTATTTAATTGATAGGGTAATTCAGTAATTATAATACCGCTTCTTTTATGCTTCCCTTTACCAGGGTTCATTTCTTCAATATGTGCGATACCTCTCATAGATATACTTCCTCTTCCTTTTTTATACGTTTCCTTGATTCCATTGCTTAGCAAAATCTCTCCTCCTGTTGGGAAGTCTGGCCCAGGTATGATTTCTAATAATTTCTCTTCACTTAAATTTGGTTTTTTAATTATTGCTATTAAAGCCTCTACTACCTCATTCAAATTATGAGGAGGAATGCTTGTTGCCATTCCGACAGCTATACCCGCACTACCGTTTAAAAGTAGAAATGGTAATTGAGCGGGTAAAACATTTGGTTCTTGTTGTGATCCGTCAAAGTTTGGAGAAAAATCAACGGTTTCTAAATCTATTTCTCCTAAAATTGCATCGTTTGCAATCTGAGCTAACCGAGTTTCTGTATATCTCATTGCGGCTGGTGGATCATCGTCAATAGACCCAAAATTTCCGTGACCATCAAGGATTGGATATCTTGAACTGAAAACTTGTACTTGTCTAACAAGTGCGTCATAAACAGCTTGATCTCCATGCGGATGATATTTTCCTAAAACATCACCAACTACTCGAGCACATTTTCTATAAGGTCTTTCAGGAGTTAGACCCAACTCGTGCATGGCAAAGAGAATTCTTCTTTGCACTGGTTTTAATCCGTCTCTTGCGTCAGGCAATGCTCTACCAACGATTACGCTCATTGCGTATTCGAGGTAAGAGCGCTGCATTTCTTGATGCAACGATATAGGTTTCAGCCGTTCCTGGGCCATCTTTGACTCTGTAAGAGGCCTAACTTTCTTTGTTTAGGTTACTAACTAATTCCTTAAATACCAGGTTTTTGTTAAACATTTCTTCATTGAGTATTTTTCTTTGCTTCATCTACTGCTTTAATCATTTCTTTTGTTTTGAAAAAAATTGTACCTGCTCTTTGTAATTTTTCGCCCCATAATTGTTTTGATTGGTACTCAGTAGAGGCATATTTTGGATTTAGTTTTAAAGCATTTTTTGCTAAATTTATTGACTTAATAGATTTGTTATCAGCAGAAAAAAGTGCTATAGCTAATGCAAGCATTGGTTCGGCATCTTTACTAATCTCGACTGCTAATTTGAATCTTTGTATAGCTTTTAGTGATTTATTTAATTCAAAATAGATTAGCCCTTCATTATTTATAGACTGCCAAAAATTTGGATTAATTTTGATTGCTTTTCTAAATGCAATTAATGCAAAATCATAATTTTTTAGCATTATTTCAGCATTACCTAATTGAAAATATCCTCTTTCATTGTTATTTTCAATTTCTAAGGCTTTTTTAATATATTTTATTGCATTTTTAGGACTTTTTAAATTCATATATATAGAAGATTTTGTGAAATATAAACTTGCATTATTAGGATTTAGTTTAATTGCATTATTTATAGATTTTATTGCTTCTTTCTTCATATTAGATTTTATCTGAGCATCTGCTAATCCTATCCAAAGAATTTCTTCATCAGGATTTATTTGAATTGCAAGTTTTAGGAGATTAGTAGCATCTTCAATTTGTCCTAATTGAATCAGTTGTATAGCAGTTTTTCCAATTTTGATAGAAGTAGATTTTAACTCTTTAGTATTCGGTTCATTAATTGTTGGAAAAAATGCTTTGCTAGGGTTTGGATTAATTCCAAGAATTGTAAATGATAAACTTAATAAGATAAAAATAGAAGTAGTTACTGTTTTATTGAAAATCATAAAATTGAATTAGTAACTTATTTAGGACCTTTCTTTGATGTTGAATTTATATTACGTCTCCACATCCAAGGTTTGATTCTTGTTAGTGCCGATCCAGAGATTTTTTCTTTCCATTCTATGTCACTCCATGATAAAGCTTCTTTTTTATTTAAATTTAATATCCATTCAGATGGTTGAAGTTCAGATTCTGTAGAGCTTGGTATTTTTTTGTGATTCCATGGACACACATCTTGACATATATCACAACCGGCAATCCAATTTCCCATTTTTTTAGATATTTCGTCAGGTATTACTTTTTCTCTATTTTCTATTGTGTGATATGCCAGGCATTTATTTGAATTTACAACAAACGGTTCTTCAATTGCCTTAGTGGGACATGCTTCAATACATTTTTGACATCCTCCACAAAGAGATTTAGCTGGTTCATCTGGAATTAAAGTTTCAGTAGATAAAAGGTGGCCTAAGACCATCCATGAACCAATCCTTGAATTAATTAAATTGCTATTTTTTCCAATCCATCCGATTCCTGCCTCTTCTGCCCATGCTTTATCCAACAATGCGCTGCTATCGACACAAATTTTCCATTTAGAATTAGGTTTTTCTTTTTCTAAATACTTAGCAACGTTTTTTAATTTTTTTTCAATTAATTTGTGATAATCCTTGCCCCATGCATATCTTGCTATTAATAAATCTCTAGGTCTTGTTTCAATATCTACAAAATAATTTAGTCCTACGCCAAGAACGCTTTTTACACCATCTAAAAGAGTTTCTATATTTTTTCTTCTTTTTGCGTTCATCCATCCCATTTTTGCTTGGTGCCCGGCTTCTAGCCATCTTTCCAATGCCTCAGATCGGAGTTTTATTCTTGAAGATCCAGGAACTTTTGCTATTCCGACAGCATCAAAACCTTCTTCTAAAGCTTTTGCTTTGAGTTTGTTTGTTAATTTTATTTTTTCTTCTATGTATTCCAAAGTTTATTTTCTGCATGAATGAGCTTATTGCTACCTTTCTTGAAAATGTCCATTAGGTCAAGTTTTTGACGATTTTGGTAGATAGAACAATTTTTTTTGTTGTTCTATTTTTCATTAAGAGCAAAATTGATTAATTAATGCTCTTAGTTTGGTTAGATTGTATACAAATAACGTTCGGACTCTCTTTATTTGGTGCAGTCCTCTCCCAAGCAGGATCTAACTCTAGCCTCAAGGCTTCAGCAGGATCTAAAGAATGATCTAATTGCAGGTCTCTTAGTGGTCATCCCATTGGCTACTACAATTTGGTTGTCAACAGTTGTCAGCAGATTTGTGCTTTCAATTTTGACTTCAATACCGAAGCAGCTCAATCCTTTTATTACGCTTAATCCTTTACTTCAAGATTTAATAAATCTTTCTTTAGGTTTAACTGTTCCTTTATTGGGTATTTTGCTAATTGGTCTAATGGCCAGAAATATTGTAGGGAGATGGTTATTAGAGTTTGGTGAAGGAACATTATCTCGTATTCCTTTAGCAGGTTCAGTTTATAAAACACTTAAACAGTTGTTAGAAACTTTTCTTGGAGACAACTCCTCCCGGTTTAGAAGAGTCGTTTTGGTTGAATACCCTAGAGAAGGTTTGTTTAGTGTAGGTTTTGTTACTGGAGTTGTTGGCCCATCCCTTTTATCGGAACCGGATAAACCTTTATTGAGTGTTTTTATTCCTACTGCACCAAATCCAACTACAGGCTGGTATACATTGGTACCTGAAGCTTCTGTTAAGGATTTAAATATATCTGTTGAAGATGCTTTTAGAACAATTATTTCAGCTGGAATTGTTAATCCAGATCAAAGAAATAGTTCGACAAATCCATCTTTCTCAAGTTTATTTTCCAAGTTAAGAGCATCTCCTTCTTCATCCTCATAAGGAATTAATTTGATATAAATTATGAAAGTAAAATCAATCTCTAGAGAACTTGCACTTTTATTATTAGGACAAATTAAAATAGACAATATAGAAAAAATTAAAGAATTTACAATCGAAAATATACTTAGTGGTGCTTTGGAGTCTTTAGCTCAGCATTGGAGAGAAGAATTAGATTTTTGTGCAGCTACATTAGAAAAAGCAAATCAAGAGTTAGTTGATAGTGAATTGAAGGAGGATGCTGGATTATTAAAAAAATCAAGAGGACATATAAAAACTTGTCTTTCTGAATCAGAAAATATATTGAATTCTATATCTGAGATTATTGAATTACCTAGACTTTTAGCGTTAAGTGACCAAAAAGAAATCCGGGATTCTGCTATGAGGCATGTTCTTTTAGTTACTAATAAGAAAAAAGAGATAGATAATACTCTAGATAGTGTTATGGAAGGCTGGAGATTAAAAAGATTACCAAGAATTGATAGAGATATTTTAAGATTAGCTTTAGTTGATTTGGTTGATTTGAATACACCTGTGGCTGTAACTTGTAATGAAGCTGTGAATCTTGCAAATCGTTATAGTGATGAGCAAGGGCGAAGAATGATTAATGGGGTTCTTCGAAGGCTTCAAAATTCTAATTTACAAAAACAATGATAAATAATGATGATATCTATGAAGAGGATAAAGTGACATTGAATCACACTAATGATTCTTCATCGACCAATGATCAATCCATCGATTGGGCAAAGCAAGCTTATTTAGAATTGAAGAGTAAGCAAAAAGAAAAAAAAGAATTACTTAAAAAAGAAAGTGAAGAAATAGATAAAAAAAATAATGACAATCAATTACCTTTATCTTCAGCAATAAATACTGAAAACGACTCACAAGTTGATATTTCCGCAGCTAATAAATCCCAAAGTACAGAAAACTGTATTCACGAAGATGATATTAAATTGGGTGATTTTGACGATACTTTTACTTGGTCAGCTCAAGTTTTAGCTGCACAAGGAAAAACCCCTGATCAATTCTCTCTTGATGATATTGATTGGTTAGGTAGATTAAAGCAGGGTCTAGAAAAAACCCGTCAAGGTTTTGTTACGGATCTATTAGACAAATTAGGCGATGATCCTCTTACTCCTGAAGTAGTTGATGATTTAGAAATGCTTTTGTTGAGAGCAGATGCTGGTGTTGCTGCTACTGATCAAATTTTAGGTCGTTTAAGAAAGAAGTTAAATGAGGAAGTAGTTGAGGCGTCTGAAGGATTACGTTTTTTAAAAAAAGAATTAGTAAATATTTTGGAGAAACCAATTGAAGAAAGTGGTATTGATTTACTTGCGCCTAAAAAAGGTTTTTTAAATATTTGGTTGTTAGTGGGTGTTAATGGTGTAGGAAAGACAACTACTTTGGGTAAATTAGCAAGCGTTGCTAAAAGGAGTGGTTTCTCTGCAATTATTGCAGCTGCAGATACTTTTAGAGCTGCAGCTGTTCAACAAGTAAAAGTTTGGGGTGAAAGAAGTGGAGTTGATGTTATTTCCAATGAATCTACTAACGCAGACCCTGCAGCAGTTGTTTTTGACGCTATTGGAGCGAGTAAATCAAAAAATATTGACTTGTTATTGGTTGATACTGCAGGAAGACTGCAAACTAAAAATAATTTAATGGAAGAATTAAAAAAAATTAGAAAAATTGTAGCCAAGTTGGCTCCTGATGCGAAAGTTGAATCTCTTTTAGTTTTAGATTCGAGTCAAGGCCAAAATGGACTTCGCCAAGCCTTGGCTTTCTCTGATTCAGCAGAATTAACTGGAGTAATACTCACTAAACTAGATGGTTCATCTAGAGGAGGAGTTGCTTTAGCAGTAGCATCAGAAGCTAAACTTCCCGTGAGATTTATTGGTGCCGGAGAAAGTATTAGAGATTTGCGTCCTTTCAATAGTTTCGAGTTTATAGAGGCACTTTTAATTAAACGATGATTATGCAGATATATCTTTTGAATTTTGCTACATTTCAATTTTCATAGACGGGATGAAGCAGTGACAAAAAACCCTGTCATTCCTCAACAGAAGAATATTCCCTCAAAGAATTCATTATCAATTTCTGCTTCTAAGTCCTTAAACGATTTACTTGAAAGTCTTTCTCAAGAGCAAACTTGCAATCAAGACTTATTACTTTCTTTAAGCTTTGCCCTAAGAAACTTTACTAATTTATATCGTTTTTTGGAGTTAATACCTCTCCTCACAACAAGGTTGGTTGGTGTGGAAGGTGCTTTATTGATTCCATTTCAAGATGATGGAAGGATTTGGCGAGATCAATTACAAGTAATGCCTTTTGATCATTGTCAAGAATTATTTAGACAATTAGTTGTTATGGAAGAAGGGATTAAAACGGGTTTTTGCTTGCATGATAAAAATATTCTTCTGTTAGATGAATTAGTTAAAAGATATTTGCGGGACTTTAAAGTTTGTGCAACATCAATAGTTTCTCGAGGAAGACAACGTGGACGTCTTTATGTATTTGATAAAAAAGATGTTGTTTTCGAAAGTGATATTCAAAGAAAACATATTCAATTAGTAGCTGATTTAACTGGTGTTGCTATTGAGAATGATGTTATCTTTCAAGTCATACGTAGTCATGAAAAAGTTGATAGACAATTATGTATTGGAGGTGAAATTCAAGCACAATTATTACCTGATCATTGTCCAATAATTGAGGGTGTTGAATTAGCCGCTCGTTGCCGACCTGCTTTTCAAGTTGGGGGTGATTATTATGATTTTATGTCCATTTGTCCCGAATCGGTTGATGGACAAAAAGAAATTTCTCGTTGGGCTTTAGTTATTGGTGATGTAATGGGAAAGGGTGTTCCGGCTGGGTTATTGATGACAATGTTGCGAGGAATGCTTAGAGCTGAAGTCATGAGTGATCTTCCTCCTAATCAAATATTGCATGACTTAAATCAATTGGCATTGGAAGACTTAACTCAATCTCATCGTTTTGTGACCTTGTTTTACTCTGATTTTGATGCAGGATCAAGGATATTGCGATTTGCGAATGCAGCACATAATCCTCCATTACTTTGGAGTTCCCAGACAAAATCTATCAGCAGACTAGATTCACCTGGTTTATTAATTGGACTTCAATCTGACGCTAACTATGGATGTGGTCAAATAACTCTGCAACCTGATGATGTTGTCCTTTATTATACCGATGGTGTCACTGAAGCATTAGGTCTTTCGGGAGAACGCTTTGATGAAACTCGTTTAGAAACTTTTCTAGCAGATTTCGCGAAGGCTGGTTTGGGAGCACAAGAAATATTAGATAAATTATTTAAGCGATTAGATGGATTTGTAGGGGTTGACCATCAACTTGAAGATGATGCTTCAATGGTAGTTTTAAAAGTAAATGAATAACTTCCTCTTCCTGAATTAAGTAAGTAAATTGCCTGACAATCTTTAATAATTTTGCTTTATTTATATTAGTAACTTGGTAAATTACGTTGGTTAAAACTTGGAGCGATAGATTTGATCAAGGGCTCCATCCTTTCATAGAGCAATTTAATGCTTCTATTGGATTTGATATTTGTCTATTGGAAGAGGATTTGGATGGATCTATAGCGCATGCCAAAATGCTTGGTATTCAAGGAATTATTAGTGAGGAAGAGGCTCTTCAGTTAGAAAAAAGTCTTAAGCAGATTAAGTTGGAGGCTTCGGAGGGTTTATTTAGACCTGATACCTCTGATGAAGATATTCATTTTGCAGTAGAAAGAAAATTAATTGAAATGATTGGACCGGTTGGAAAAAAACTTCATACTGGTCGTAGTCGTAATGATCAAGTTGGTACAGATATTAGGTTATGGTTGAGAAAGCGTATTGATGACATCGATCAGGATTTAGAACGTTTTCAAAGATCTCTTTTTGTGCTTGCTGAGCAAAATATATATACTCTTATTCCTGGCTATACGCATCTTCAGAGAGCTCAGCCTATATCTTTAGCGCATCATTTATTAGCTTATATTGAAATGTCGCAAAGAGATAGAAATAGATTAAAAGATGTTAGAAAAAGAGTTAATATTTCTCCCCTTGGTGCAGCAGCTTTAGCAGGCACTTCTTTACCTATAAATCGAGAAATTACTGCTTCTAATTTAAATTTTGAGGATATATATTCCAATAGTTTAGATGCTGTAAGTGATCGAGACTTTGTTGTTGAATTTATCTGTGCTTCATCATTAATTATGACACATTTAAGTAGAATATCTGAAGAGATTATTCTATGGGCATCTGAAGAGTTTGCTTTTATTGAATTAACAGATCGCTGTGCAACAGGAAGTAGTATTATGCCTCAAAAAAAGAATCCTGACGTACCTGAACTTGTTCGTGGTAAATCAGGAAGAGTGTTTGGACACTTGCAAGCTATCCTTACAATGATCAAAGGATTGCCGTTAGCTTATAACAAAGATTTTCAAGAAGATAAGGAAGCGATTTTTGACACAGTTACAACAGTAAGGCATTCACTATTGGCCATATCAATTGTTTTTGAAGAAGGTTTAATCTTCCGACATGAAAGACTTTCTTCCGCAGTTTCTTCAGATTTTTCTAATGCAACTGATGTAGCTGATTATTTAGTGGCTAAAGGAATACCATTTCGTGAGGCTTATCAGTTAGTTGGTAAAATCGTTAAAAATTCTTTGGAGGAAGGAATTCTATTAAGAGAAATTCCACTGAGAAGATGGAAAAAATTTCATGAACTTTTTGAAGAAGATATCTATGAAAAGCTTTTATCAAGAAATGTTGTTGCATCGCGTTTGAGTGAGGGGGGTACTGCTTTTGAGAGAGTCCAAGAGCAACTCCTTGTATGGCGAAAAAAATTAGTTAAGTAAAAAAATTATTTTTAAAGCTATTTGAGAGCTTTCGGTATTAAAGTATTTAATGATGATTCATTTTTGAATCATTTGATATTGGCTAATTTTAGCCAATAAGTTAAATTTTATTTCTAGTCCAATTTTCAAGTGAGTATTTTTGTCGGCAACTTGCCCTTCCGCGCTGAGCAGGAAGATGTCATTGAATTGTTTTCTCCTTTTGGGGAGGTAGCAAATTGTTCTTTACCTTTAGAACGAGACACGGGACGTAAAAGAGGTTTTGCTTTTGTTGAGATGGCTGATGAAGCAGTTGAAGCTTCAGCTATTGAATCTCTTCAAGGAGCAGAATTAATGGGACGTCCTCTAAGAATTAACAAAGCAGAACCACGTGGTAGTGCACCACGAAGAGGCGGCGGCGGCGGCTACGGTGGCGGCGGTCAAGGCGGCTACGGTGGCGGT
>QBWD01000002.1 GCA_003283685.1 Prochlorococcus sp. AG-315-D17 | reverse complement strand
AAGGACTTTATGTGTTGCTTTTATGAATGACTCTTTAAACCTATGCTTGCTACTCCCATGGCAGGAGGCCTGTTGCAAATCTTTATGGGGATTCCTATTTCTCTTTCTCTTATTTTCTTCCATATAACATTTTTTGCTCCCCCTCCAATAGTGATGATTTGACTTGGTAGCTCAACTCCAAATTCATTTAATTTCTGCCAACAGGTTGCCTCAATTTTTGCTAATCCCTCAAGTAAGGCATGTAAGTAAAGTGAGTCACTTACAGGTCTAGGACCCAGTTTTGGCTTTAAGTTTGGATCATCCACAGGAAAACGTTCTCCTTTTGAGGATAGAGGTATTAGATCTATTCCACTAGGGAAAAGTGGGTTTATTTGTTTACTTAATTCTTTAATCTCTTCTTTATTAAAGAATTTTAGAAGTATCGAACCTCCTGAGTTTGAAGCGCCACCACATAACCAATGACCTGATAATTTGTGATTTGAAATTCCTTTTCCTTCAATTGGACTATTAACAAATTTTTTAATAACAATTGTACTTCCAAGTATCGTTATTCCTTCACTTTCTTTAGCGAAAGTAGCTAAAACACCTGCATTAGAATCTGTTGTTCCTGCTACTATTTTAAGAGATTTAGGCAGGTTTAATCTAGTTGCTATTTGTGTAGAAATATTTCCAAGTATTGAGCCCGAAGGCATGATTTTAGGTAAGCTCTTTTTCCATCTTAAGTTCTCAAAAGTCTTAGGCCATGAACTCTTAGAAATGTCCCAACCCATTCTTAGATTGTTACCTTCTTCTCCATAATTCCAATTATTTAAAAGCCACCCACTTATCCAATCAGCTTGGTGCCTTAAAATTAATTCATTGCCAAATATACTTGTTAGCCTTAGAGCTCTAGCGACACTTGAACTTGAACTTAAACCTGGACATTCTTTGATAAAGAGTCTAGAAATTTCGTTTAAATGTTCAGGAAATGATAAGTAATAAGGTAGGGCTTTTCCTAAAGGTTTTCCATTATCTTTGCATGCAAGTAGTGTTCCAGATGTTCCTGCAATAGCACATGTTATTAACTTCTTTTTGAGTTCTATAGGTATATCTATTATTAATCTTAAGCAACATTCTATCCAGTCTTCCCATTCCTCTAGATTTCTTGAATATTGCATAGAAGAAGTATGCAATAAATCTCTTTTATTATTGATTACTGCAATTCTTACCCCTGAAGAACCTAGATCTATTCCAAGGGAAAGTTGATTATTTAGCATTAAACTCAATTGAGATTTTCTAGACTAGACATCTTAATTCTTTAGCTTTAACTGAAACGTCCTCCCAAGGAAGATCAACATCAGTTCTTCCAAAGTGTCCATATGCAGCTATATTTCTATAAAAATTTCCTCCGTTGAGACTTGGGAGATTTTGCAGATTGAATGATTTAATAATTGCACTGGGTCTTAAATCAAAATGTTTTTGAACGATTTGTGTTAATTCAGAATCTGAAACTTTTCCTGTACCATAAGACTCCACAAGTATTGAGACTGGTTTAGCTACACCAATTGCATAACTTAATTGGACTTCTACTTTTTTTGCAAGATTTGCCTCTACTAAAGCTTTGGCGACAAATCTTGCTGCATAAGCTGCAGATCTATCTACTTTTGTAGGGTCCTTGCCGGAGAAAGCGCCACCTCCGTGACGAGCATATCCACCATATGTGTCAACGATTATTTTTCGTCCAGTGAGTCCTGCATCTCCTTGGGGCCCACCTATAACAAACTTGCCTGTCGGATTTACTAAAAATCTAGTTGATTTTTTGGATGGTTTTAGGTTTAAGTCTTCTGTCGAAGGTTCCACGACATGCTCCCATAGATCTTTTGCAATCTTTTGCTGGATTTCTTGTTCGAGAGTAATTCCCTCAATTTCAGGTTTGTGTTGAGTTGATATGAGTATCGTATCTATTGATGATGGAATACCATTTTCATATGAGACACTCACTTGAGTTTTCCCATCAGGTAGAAGATAGTCAAGTATTCCTTCATGCCTCACTATTGCCAATCTTCTTGCTAATCGATGCGCAAGACTGATTGGTAAAGGCATGAGCTCAGGGGTCTCATTGCATGCAAATCCAAACATAATGCCTTGATCTCCAGCTCCAACCTGATCTAAAGGATCTTTCGAGTGGTCTTCTGCTTCATTTACCCCTTGAGCAATATCTGCTGATTGTTGATCAAGTGCTATTAAGACTGCACAACTATTTGCATCAAAACCACCCGCATTTGATCCTTCATATCCGATTTGTTTAATTACTTCTCTTACAAGTTTGTTGAAGTCTACCTCTGCTTTTGAGGTTATTTCTCCTGTTATCAGGCATAATCCTGTATTGACAACGGCTTCACATGCAACCCTGCTAGTTGGATCCACAGTTAATAGAGCATCCAAAATGGCATCACTTATTTGATCGCAAACTTTGTCGGGATGACCTTCTGTTACCGATTCAGAAGTAAATACGTATTTACTCATTGGAAATATGAATTGAATTTTATTTTAGTTGCTTCACTGAACTTTTAATTCATCCCAATTTCTCAGAATAAACTGATGTTCTTCAAGTATGGGAGGATTTACCCAGCCACCGACATAACCTATTGCTAATGGTATTTTGGCTTTTTTAGCCATTTGCAAATCAGTATCAGCATCAGAAATAAGAGCACATTCTGCTGGTTTTAAATTAATTCTTTTGCAAAGTTCTATAACTGCCCTTGGATTAGGTTTAGAGGGCTGACATTCAGCACTCCAAAGATAATGAAATAATCCTTGTAATTTGTTTGAGGAAATAAATTCTTCAACTCCATTCTTTGTATCATTTGTCATTAAGGCAAGATTAACTCCTTTTTCTTTGAGGGAAATTAAAAAATCAAATGCTCCAGCAGTGAGAGGTTTTTGAAATTGTGAGTATGTTTTCTTATTAGAAAGAGATATATCCACCTCATCAAAAATTTGTTGGCTCATTTCAATTGATTTACTCCAATTAAATTCAAATAAATTAAATATTGTCGCTGTTGAAATAATATTTTGTTCTCTGGATGCAATTGCCATAATTGTATTTGCTGAAAGTCCATAACTTTTTAATCCGTAAAGAGACAAAAGTAATTTTTTAAGAATTAATATTTTTAGTTTATTGATTCTTAAATCAATAAACTTTTTAACTGAAAACTCAATTCGAGTTTTAGCAATTTCTGCTAGATAATATTCACTATTAGATAGTGTGCCATCTTTATCAAATATGACTCCTTGGATAGAACCAATAAAATTATCTCCTAGATGAAGTTCTGCCATCCAAAAAGATGAATAATTTAAATTGTCATAACTGCGATGGGATCTTCTCCTTCTTCAGCTTGTTCAAGAAGCATTTGCTTATATCTAGCTGCCATTTCTTCTGCTTTATCGAAAACTTTCTGAGGGTCAGTCAACATATCTCCAGGTTCAGGTTCTAGTGCTTTTGTTGATAGGGAAATCCTTCCTCTCTCTGCATCAAGGTCTATTATCATCACTTTCATTTGGTCATTAACATTAAGAACTGAGTGAGGTGTCTCGATATGTTCATGGCTTATTTCGGAAATATGTAGAAGACCGCTAACTCCTCCGATATCTATAAATGCTCCATATGGTTTAATGCCTCTAACAGCTCCTACAACAACTTCTCCAACTTCAAGACGATTCATTTTTCTTTCAACTAGAGCTCTTCTATGGCTTAGTACAAGCCTGTTTCGTTCTTCGTCGACTTCTAAGAATTTCAATGGAAGAAAATCAGCAACAAGTTCTTCTTTTGCTTTCCTAGTACTTATGTGCGATCCAGGAATGAAGCCTCTAAGTCCTTCTACACGAACAAGTGCTCCTCCTCTATTTGTAGCAAAAACCTCAGAATAAATAGTCGCATCTTCTTTTTGTAATTGTCTTACTCTCTCCCAAGCACGTTGATATTCAATTCTTCTAATGGAGAGAGATAATTGACCGTCTTCATTCTCTTCACTCATTATGAAGAATTCTCTGATTTCTGATGGTTGCAGTACATCGCTTAACCCCTCTACTCTATTTATAGAAACTTCTTGCATAGGCATAAAAGCTGCTGTTTTGGCCCCTATGTCAATCATTGCTCCTTTTGACTCGAGCCCAAAAACAGTGCCATTGACTATGTCACCAGGCTTGAAGTTGTAATCATATTTGCTTAATAGAGAGGCAAACTCATCAAGGGTGAAACCTGCACTTTCTAAATCTTTCTTGTTGACTCTGCTTCTAGGATCATCGGCAGTAGGAACATCTTTAGGAATATCTTCTTCTATTAATTCATTAATAGAATTATCTTCAGTTTCTGAGTTCTCAGTGTTTGAGATATTTGCCTCAGTTATTGAGTTATCTTGTTCTTGACTCTCTTGAGCTGTATCTGAAGGGGTCTCTGACATGCTTAATTGGCGGTCTGTCTTTTAGTGACAGAGCGAAAGAAAAACAATAGGGCCCGCCGACCTTATTGAGTTAGTCTTCTACTTTACAGATAAGCCGTTCTACTTTAAAGAACTGTTGCTAATTGACCCTTATCTAAAGGCTTTAAGGAGTCAAGCGTCTCAATGAAATCGCTAATTCCATGAAATTTCCGATATACAGAGGCGAATCTTATATATGCGACCTCATTCAGATTTTTAAGATGTGTTAGAACCATCTCTCCAATTTCAATACTTTTAGTTTCTTTGGAAATGTTTTGTTGGAGCTTAATTTCAATATCATCAACGATTAGAGCAATTTTTTCAGTACTTAAAAGTGTTTTTTCACATGCTCGATTTAATCCATTAATTATTTTACTTCGACTAAATAATTCTTTGGACCCATTTCGTTTTATCACTGTTATGGGACTTGTTTCTACTCTTTCGTAAGTTGTGAACCGGAAATCACAATGTAAGCACTCTCTTCTTCTTCTTACACTTCTTCCAGTATCAGCCGAACGAGATTCAAGAACTCGGCTATCTGTGTTTTGACATGATGGGCACTGCATGCAGCCCTTTTTAATTAATTAAACTAACTTTAAACATTTATTTGGCTTATGAGAAGGGGAATATTAAAGAAATCTAATTTTTGTATGAAACTTACTCTTTTGAATAAAGACTAAATTCCATACATTACGTATTTAGAAAGTTAGTCTCATATAAAAAAAGCCCTGCTATAACAGGGCTTTTTTTATGATTTATTTACTTGTCGTACTTCGGAGGATCACGAAATGCGACAGCAAAGAAGAGAGTTACAAGTGCCAAAGTAAGTATTAGCACATAGGAGAAAGCTTCCATCTAAGTACTTGGTAAAGGTGTAATGTTCCTGATTTAGGCCTGTCCTGGGACTCGACGTGTGGTTTCATCTCCAAGTTTCTTGTAAAGACCAAACTCCACTTGATCGCCCAGTTGAGGATCGATACCAGAGAATCTGTCGCCAAATAATGTTCTGGCAGCGTGCCACCAATGACCAAAGAGATATAACAAGCCAAAGCACAAATGGGCGTAGGTGAACCATGCTCTTGGAGAGCTTCTGAAAACACCATCGGACTTGTATCTATCTCTATCAAACTTGAATGCTTCTCCAAGTTGAGCTTTACGCGCTAGACGTTTAACTACAACTGGATCAGTAAAGGTTTGACCATTAAGTTCTCCTCCATAAACAGTTGCTGTTACTCCAGTCTGTTCAATGGAATACTTAGCTTCTGCGCGACGGAATGGAATGTCAGCTTTAACGGTTCCATCTTGATCTTCAAGAATAACTGGGAAGTTTTCGAAGAAATTAGGAATTCTTCTTACTTCTAGATCAGTTCCATCCTTATCTGTAAATGAGATGTGACCTTGCCATCCGTTTGGTACTCCATCACCATTAACCATGGCACCAACTCTAAATAAACCTCCTTTAGCAGGACTATTTCCTACATAGTCATAAAAAGCAAGTTGTTCAGGTATGGCTGCGTAAGCTTCAGCTTTGGATGCACCATCATTCATAGAATCTTGAACTCGGCGGTTAATTTCAGTTTTGAAATAACCAGAATCCCATTGATATCTAGTAGGACCAAATAATTCAACTGGAGTAGTAGCAGATCCGTACCACATGGTTCCGGCTACTACAAAAGAGACAAAAAGTGTTGCGGCTAATGCACTAGCAAGAACACCTTCAAGGCTTCCAAGCTTTAATGCTCTGTAAAGCCTTTCTCCAGGTCGGTTGGTGATATGGAAAATTCCACCAATTATTCCTAAAAGTCCAGCACCGATGTGATTAGCAGCAATACCACCAGCATTGAATGGGTTAAATCCCTCAGCTCCCCAAACAGGGGCAACTTTTTCAACATGGCCTGTTAGTCCATATGGGTCAGATACCCATATTCCAACAGATGAACAGTGAAATGCTCCAAATCCAAAGCAAGTTAAACCAGCCAAGAATAAATGAATACCAAATATTCTTGGAAGATCCAATGCAGGTTCTCCAGTTCTGGAGTCTTCCCATAATTCAAGGTCCCAGTATGTCCAGTGCCATACGGCAGCAAGCATCAATAGACCACTGAAAACGATATGAGCGGCAGCAACGCCTTCGAAGCTCCAGAATCCGGGGTCAACTCCAGTTGTACCGGTGATATCCCATCCGTTCCAGCTTCCTGTGATTCCTAAGCGGGCCATAAAGGGCATGACATACATGCCTTGGCGCCACATTGGATTAAGAACTGGATCCGAAGGATCAAAAATGGCCAATTCATATAAGGCCATTGAGCCGGCCCAGCCGGCTAGCAAAGCTGTATGCATGAGGTGCACGGCCAAGAGTCGGCCAGGATCGTTGATAACGACTGTGTGCACCCGATACCAGGGCAATCCCATGGGTCAGGTTCGTATAACGAAGCTGCTTAATGCAGCAAGACTTGAAAGATAGTAAATGGTATTGCTTGAGTTAATGCATAGGATGTGGCTACATGAAATGACTGTTGACACTCCGTGAGTGAATTAAGCCTGTTTTTGTCTCTGTAAATACCTCTATAGCCTGTGATATGAAGGTAATTGACAAAAAAAATTTTTTTTAGATATTTTTTTTATTTTCAATTGATTTTGTAGTTTTAAGTCGTTTTGTATCAACTCAGATTCAAAAAATTGGAAATAAATGAATAAAGCATTAATGAAATTCAGAATTCGACTTCCTCATTCTTATTGGAATTAATACTCTTAAAGATGGTTCTAATTTTTGGAGGGATATTTTTCGTGAAATTACAAAATCTCAGGCTCTTGCTTTTTTCGGTTTGTTTTTGGCTGAATAGTTATATAGTTTAAACGCTTATATTTGTTCTGAGAAAAAAACTAAGGTTATGGAAACCACCAGTTTTGGCTTTGCCGCAAGTCTTTTATTCGTTGGAGTACCGACAATTTTCCTGATTGGTTTATTTGTCTCGACCAAAGATGGAGAGAAATCAAGCTTCTATTCTGATTCGGGTAAAGGTCGTTTGAGTCCTGAACCTCAAAAAAAATAAATTTGTAGTTAAGTAAATATGAGTAATCTTAAGCTAAACCTTGAGATTACTTATGTTTTTTAATGACTTCTTTTTTCAATTATTGTTTTTTAACATGGATATTTTATAAATTTCAATTTTTTTAGTTTTATTTTGAATGAAATTCTAAATAAAAAAACCTGGATACTAAAAAAAATAGTTCTTCCACAACATACTGATCATGCAGGGGTGATGTGGCATGGTGCATATCTAAATTTACTTGAAGAGGCTAGAATCGATGCGTTAAATAAAATTGGAATCTCATACTCTAAATTGTCTAAACAGGGCTTTGAAATCCCAGTTATTTCCTTGAACATAAAATATAAATTAGCCTTTAAACATGGTGAGAATATTCAATTAAAAAGTGAATTTAATATAGTTAACAAGATTAGATTACAATGTCATACTTTTTTTTTAAAGGAAGAAGGTGATATTGCTGCAACATCAGTTGTAGATTTAGTTTTAGTAAGTAATAAATCTGATTCAATACAAATAGTTAGGAAATTACCAGAAGAAATTAAGGATCTATTTTTTCTTTTACAAAAAGGACCACAGATTTAAATGATAAATTAACCTGATGACTTCTTATTTATTATTCGGTCAGCAAATTCTTCTATGGAGAAGAAAGATGCTTTCACAAGGAGGAAGGAAAGTTGATATTGATTGGCTTTTAGATATAGGAGCAGGGATTAGTTGGACAAAACTGCAAACCATCATTTTGAATCCAGAAATTTCCTTTTCATTAGAGATCTCAATTGAAGAATTAGAAGATATTTGGAAATCACACCTTAATGATCAAACTCCACTTCAATATTTAATTGCAAAATGTCCTTGGAGGGATTTTGAACTAGAGGTTTCTTCCAAAGCCCTGATCCCTAGACAAGAAACTGAATTGTTAATTGATTTTGCTTTAAAAAAAATTAAGGATTTAAATGTTGGGAGGTGGGCTGATATGGGTACAGGATCAGGAGCTTTGGCAATCTCATTATCAAAAACCTTACCTAATTGGAGTGGACATGCTGTTGACATCAGTGAAGCTGCTTTGCAGCTTGCAAAAATAAATTTAAAAAAATTAGTGCCCAATGCTGATGTCAAACTTGCTTTAGGAGATTGGTGGGAGCCATTGTCCCCATGGTGGGGAAGTTTTGATCTGGTTTTAAGTAATCCTCCTTATATTCCATCAGATTTAATTGAAGATCTTGAACCAATAGTTAAAAGTCATGAGCCTCATATTGCTTTAGATGGTGGGGAAGATGGTATGGAATCTTCTACAAAAATAATCTCTGGTGCTTTGAAGGGCCTTTCTAATGGAGGTTGGTTGATTCTCGAACATCATTATGATCAAAGTGAGAAGGTCATTAAGCTAATGAAAAATAAAGGTTTGGATGAAGTCTCTTTTGAAAACGATTTAAATGGAGTTAAGCGTTTTGCAATAGGCTGTAAGTCAAGAAAATGATCCGTTTAAGCTTTGAAGTCTCTGAATTGGCATCCAAATTAAGAGAAGGATCTTTAGCTATCTTCCCTACTGATACTCTTCCAGCCTTAGGGGTATGTCCTAAATATGCAAGAAAAATTTGGGAGATAAAAAAAAGGCCCATAACTAAGCCTCTTATTTTAATGGGTGGATGCTTGGATGATTTATTTGAATTTGTTCAGCCTAGTGCCGTTGAAGATGGGATTAAAATGGCAAAAAAATATTGGCCTGGACCTTTAACTATTATTCTGCCAACCATTGGTTCTTTTTCCAATTATATGAATCAAGCTTCAACCATGCTTGGGCTGAGAGTCCCTGATTCTCAAATTGCAAGAGAATTGCTATTGAAAACAGGACCTTTAGCGACAACTAGTGCAAATATATCTGGAGAAGCCCCAGTTAAAGATGCTATTGAGGCATCGATTAAATTCCCTAATGTACCCATACTTACTCCTATCCCTTGGCCCAAGCCATCAGGAATGGCAAGCACTATTATTAGTTGGAATAATGGGAATTGGTCTTTGCTAAGAACTGGGTCAGTGGTCCCCAATGATATTTAATAAATGATTTATCTTTTGAGCTTGATTTTCCTTTTCCAGTCAATTTTTTATTGGCTTTTAAGACCTCCAACAATGATTTTAGATTCAATTCTTGAATTAAAATATGTCGGTCTTTTTTTTATTTTATTTTTTGGATGGATTCTTTCAGGAGAATCTACTTGAAAAAGGGAGAAAACTTTTTATCAGGATTATATATTTTCAATATCGATTAGATATGCCGGCTAACAGATTTGAACTGATGACCTTCGCTTTACAAAAGCGCTGCTCTACCGCTGAGCCAAGCCGGCAATAGAAACATTGTACCTAATGGAAGTAAATTTAAACTCAATTCATGCATGAATTTGTTGAAAAGTATTCTTGTCTTAAGTACTAGTTTTTAGTTGATTCTTTTAATTCTGAAAGGTCTCCTTTCAATTCTTCTGATTTTTCTTCTTCTTTATTAACAGTTTCAATAAGTTTAATTTGACCATTTAAAGTGCGTTTGATTGGCAAGTTTGCGACTAAGGCGGTCATTCTATCTTCGGTTTCTAAGCTTACAGCCACTTCATCCATATCTATCTCAACATACCTAGCAACAACTTCTAAGATTTCTCTTCTCATTTGATCCAAAAGATCTGTACTTAAGTCTGAACGATCATGAGCTAAAACAAGCTGCAATCTTTCTCTTGCAGTACTAGCACTTGCAGGTTGTCTGCGAAGTAGTTTGTTGATGATGTCTCTAAGTGTCATTGATTTAGAAAATCTTGGTTTGCATTAGTCTTCTGAATTTTGCGCCGAACCCTGCAATCTCTTTTGCTGGATCAATTAGTGGAATATCTTCGCCTTCTAATCTTCGGGCAATATTTAAATAACATTTAGCGGCTGGAGCATTAGTACTGTTTAAAGTCAGGGGCTCACCTCGATTTGTGCTAACGATTACTTGTTCATCTTCAAGTACTAATCCAAGCAATGGTAACGCCAAGATATCTTTTACATCATCAATAGAAAGCATTTCTTGATTGGCCATCATCTTTGGTCTAACCCTATTAAGAACTAATTGAACTGGTTTTATTCCGTTTGTATTTAGTAAGCCGATAACCCTATCAGCATCTCTAACTGCAGAAACCTCTGGATTGGTAACAACTATTGCTTCTTTTGATGCATACATTGCATTCTTGAACCCATCTTCCACTCCAGCAGGACAATCAATTAAAACGTATTTAAATTGATCGCTAAGCATTTCGACTATGCGTTTCATGTCATCTGGCTTAATCCAATCAAGCATTCTTGGATTGCCTGCAGGAAGAAGGGATAGATTTGACTCCTGTTTGTGTTTGACTAAAGCCTGGTCCAGTCGGCATTCTTCCTCTAAGACTTCTTGTGCTGTATAGACAATTCTATTTTCTAAACCTAGTAGTAAATCCAAATTTCGCAAACCAAAGTCTGCATCTAAAACAGCGGTTGTTTTACCCTGCCTCGCAAGTGAAATGCCAAGGTTTGCAGTAAGGGTTGTCTTCCCGACGCCACCTTTGCCAGAGCAAATAAGAATGACTCTTGTATCTGTCGCCACGGACCTCTCTAGAGTGGGTGAAGTTTAATTCGATTTTTGTAAAGAACAATGTTTTGTCGAGGTAACAGTTGCATTGAGTTTTCTTTTGAAGACATCTCTAAGTTTTTTGTTTGACTTAAGTGAGAGTTGTTTTTGCTAAGAACCCTTTGCTAGACTGGACTTAGAGCCTAAAGTGTCTCTAGGAGGGAAATTACAATCGTTTCAGATTCTATTTTTGCTTGCTCTGCAACCCCGCGTTGAGGTTTCTCTTGGGGACCTCTAGCTACTTTATTTGCAATTCTCAGTTGAACTGGTCGAAGCTGAAGTGCTGAGATCTTTGCGGTTTGATCCCCTTCATTTCCTGCATGCGCTATTCCAAGAAGTCTTCCAAAAACCATTACATTACCTTTTGCTCTAACCATTGCTCCTGGATTGACATCTCCTAAGATTAGTAAATCTCCATGACTTTCAATTAACTCTCCGGATCTAATGGTCCCATTGTGAAAAATGGTTTGAGGTTCAGATAATATTTTCCCCTCTTCTTCTATTGGATTATTTGAGAGTGTATTAACATTAATTTCGGAGCTGTATCCTAATGCACTTGCACTTACAATTGTCTCTGGACAAATAGAGAGAAAAATAATAATTTCAGAATTCCATTCTTCGGAAATTTTTATTATTGATGATATATCTTTGCATGAAAGGTATAAATCTTTACAATCCAATTCTATATTTTTTGATTGATTTGTTTTTAGTTTATTATATAAAGATGATTTCCAGTCGCAAGAATTATTATCATCAAGTTCTATTATTTTTCTTTTATATTTAGAGTCCATTTTATATCTTTTTGTTTGTAAGTTTACTTATTGCTGCTTTTAATTTTACTTCAATTTCTTTTGGGTAAATTAACCAAGAGGATTCATTAGGCTTGATCAACCTTTCTACTAGCGGTGAGACCTTCTCTAGGGCCTGAAGGTTGGTTCCATCCCATAAACGTAAACCTCTTTTGTATGGATGATAACTCTCGACTCTTTGCTCTCTTATCCCACATGAATAGTTTGATTCTATTCCTTCTTTTTCCGATAAATTTATTGCTATAGAAAGCCCTTCTAGTTTTGATTCTTGGGAAAGAAAAGATATATTTAATGCTTTTAAAAGATTTCTATTTAGAAACCTTTTACATAGATTAGAAAGATTAGAAGAAGAAGAATCTTTCCATTTAGAAATATGATATCCAGTAATTATATCATCGTTAGCTAAGAAACAGCTTATGTCTATATCTTTATTATCCCATAGCCATTTAGACATGCAATTATCAGCCCAGACATCTTTTGGGCCTATTTCTCTTGCTGTCTTTATGATTTTATCTAGCAACCAGTTGCATACTTCATTTAATCTATGATTGTATACGCTTCTATACATTAAATTTCTAATTACTAAATAGTGTTCGACTGCCATTAATCCTTTGGGGTGTATTGCTAAGTCTCCGTCGGGAGCAATAGTCATCGCTGATAGAATACGCTCAATATCTACTTGTCCATACCTTGTTCCAGTTGTATAGCTATCCCTCATCAAGTAATCAAGTCTGTCACAGTCTAATTGACTACTGATTAAGGATATAATTGCTTTTTTTGGGGATTTCTTGAATTCAATTAATTCAGATACTTTTGTTGAATTATCTTTTTCATATTTATTAAGTATTTTATTTATTTCAGGATGCTCTCTAATTAGTTTGGCTGTCCAATTCTCATGCTTGATTCCAAAAATCTCCTCACTTGTGTGACTTAATGGTCCATGACCTAGATCATGTAAAAGAGCGGCAGCATAGAGTACAAACTTATATTCCTCTAGGCTTTTATTGAATTGGATTAAATGATTTATAGCTCTTCTTGTAATGTGAAAAACTCCTAAAGAATGGGTAAACCTACTTGATTCCGCACCATGAAATGTTAAATACGCTGGACCTAATTGTTTAATTCTTCTTAGGCGTTGAAAAGGTGCGGAATCTATTAATTCCATCACCATTTCCTCTTCAGGATAATTGGTGTTTAAAGTAATAGATTGATGGAGGGGATCGTAATAGGTTCTTATTGACATTTATTTTTAGATTTCTTCTGCATTAGGTTGTTTCTCATTTAATAGATTTTCTACAGAAACTTGGTCTGATATTTCTTTTTTATCTAAATTGGCTTGCATTATGAGTTCTGCATCTTGAAGCCATCTGTCTTCATCAGAACCTGGGTTGAGAGGTTCAGGCAGTTCTAATAAGCGATCAGGTTTAATTCCAAGATTTTGTATGTCTCTTCCATTAGGGGTTAGATAACTCGCAACAGTTATGGCTACCCCACTTCCATCGCTTAAATTCGTTAGGGATTGTATGAGCCCTTTCCCGAAAGTTTGATGGCCAATAAGTTCTGATCTTTTATTGTCTTGTAAAGCACCTGCAAGGATTTCACTTGCGCTTGCAGTTCCCCCATTAACCAACGTAACCATAGGGCCATCATAAAGAGTGGCTAATCCTGAAGGAATTGGATCATTTATGCCATCTCTTTTCTTAGTCTCGACGATAGGCTTCTCACTTAGAAAAGCATCAGCAACAGCCAATCCAGAACTGACTAGACCTCCCGAGTTATTCCGCAAATCTAAAACTAGACCTTCTATTTCTTTCTCAGAGAGTTCCTCCAAAGCTTCTTTAACTTGTTCAGGGACTCCTTCGCTGAATTGAGTGATTCTTAAATATCCAAGTGTATGGGATTCATTCCTAATTCTCTTTGTCCTTACTGGTCTTAAATCAACACTTCTACGCTCTAGCGATATTTCTTCTATTTCCAAATTAGGTTTTTGTAATTCAACAATAACTTGAGTTCCAGTCTGCCCTCTTAATTTTGCAGCGCTAGCTTCTAAACCAAGGCTTTTAGGAGATTGACCATTTACTTTTTTTAGAACTGTTCCACTTGAAATTCCAGCATCTGCGGCAGGTGAGCCTTCAAGAGGAGAAATAACAACTATTTCTCCATCTTCTGCTCTTGATCCCAGTTGAAGTCCTACCCCATTAATTTCACTACCTATATTGCTTTTCTTCATTGCTTCATAATCCTCTGGTCTAAGTAAACGCGTATAAGGGTCACCTAGAGGAAGAAGCATCGCTTCTATAGCTGCATAAGCTTGTGGGGAATTGGTTATAGGTTTTTCAAGAGCCTTTTGACGAAGTCTTCTCCATTGGATCTCATCGAATTTTTGGGGATTTAAATAGCCTTCATTTACTAGATTCCAGGTTTCAATAACTAGTAATTGTCCATCGTTAAGGGCAAAAAGAGGTTGGGTTGGGAATTGAAATAAAATTCCAAAACTAATTAGAACTGCAAAAAACCTTTGCAGTAATTTAGTTAAAGATTTAACAGTTGGAATCATTGGATTGATCTTTTGCGGCGATCAAGGGGCACATCAGGTAGAATATTTGAAAAAATACCGTTCATAAATGGCGAATTCGTCACCAGTCTATGACTGGTTCCAGGAACGTCTTGAAATTCAGGACATAGCTGATGATGTCACTTCGAAATATGTTCCTCCTCATGTCAACATTTTTTATTGTCTTGGTGGGATAACACTGGTTTGTTTTTTGATTCAATTCGCGACTGGATTCGCGATGACCTTTTATTACAAACCAACAGTTTCAGAAGCTTATAGCTCAGTTAGCTATTTAATGACTGACGTCAGCTTTGGTTGGTTGATTAGATCAGTTCATAGATGGAGTGCCTCAATGATGGTACTTATGCTTATTTTGCATGTTTTTCGAGTTTATTTGACTGGAGGTTTTAAAAGGCCTAGAGAGTTGACATGGATAACTGGTGTAGTTATGGCAGTTATAACGGTAGCTTTTGGTGTTACAGGTTACTCTCTCCCTTGGGATCAAGTTGGATATTGGGCTGTGAAAATTGTTTCTGGAGTTCCTGCTGCTATTCCAGTAATAGGTGATTTTATGGTTGAGTTGCTCCGAGGTGGCGAAAGCGTTGGCCAGACTACATTAACCCGTTTTTATAGTCTTCATACCTTTGTTATGCCATGGTTGTTGGCTGTGTTTATGCTTATGCATTTTCTAATGATTAGAAAACAAGGTATTTCTGGTCCATTATAATCAAATTAAATTTTGGAATTAATTGGAATTAATTAATTAACCGCAACTAACGAAATCATCATTAATTATGTCTACTCTTAAGAAACCTGATTTATCTGATTCGAAATTAAGAGCAAAGCTCGCTAAAGGGATGGGACATAATTATTACGGAGAGCCAGCATGGCCTAATGACCTTTTGTATATATTTCCAGTTGTAATACTTGGAACTATTGCTTGTGTCGTGGGTCTGGCTGTTTTAGATCCTGCATTCCTAGGTGATAAAGCAAATCCCTTTGCTACTCCATTAGAAATTCTTCCTGAGTGGTATTTGTATCCAGTTTTTCAAATATTGCGTGTTGTTCCTAATAAGTTGTTGGGCATAGCTTTGCAAACATTGATTCCTCTAGGTTTGATGATTCTTCCTTTTATTGAAAATGTAAATAAGTTTGCTAATCCTTTTAGAAGACCAGTTGCTATGACTCTTTTCATGTTTGGAACTGTTCTAACAATGTATTTGGGAATAGGGGCATGTTTACCAATAGATAAGTCTCTAACGCTTGGTTTCTTTTAAATATTTTCTTCTAAATCCAACATTAAAATATCTTCCGGTTTTGCTCTTAAAAGATGATGTAGTAATAAAAAACCAACAATAGTCCAGGTTTGATAAGTTCTAGATTGCTGACCTACCCAAGTACCTGTTGGCCCATCGAAATACTCAGCCCATTTTTGTCTAGGGAGTTGATTTAATTGGCTCCAATAACATTCTTCAAGTAGAGCCCTCATTTGTCCCATAAGTAAAACATCTGCCTTTGGATACCGTTTTTCATGAAGTAATATTGATGCCCCAAAGAACCATAAAAGACTTGGCCAATGTCCTCCATTGTGATAACTCCAAGGCCAGTTTTTAGGATCAGATCCTGTTTTGTTTTGCCATTCTTCTATGTCCATTGGTGGGTGACATATTCTCATAGGCATTTGTGCCATAAGGTGCTCTCGGTTATGAAGCACTAGACGAAAAAGTGCTCTTTCTTGAGGGGCTGTTAGTAACCCAAACATGCAAGCTAATGAATTACCTAAGCTGTAAAAACGAAAATCTGGTCGTCCTGTTCTTATATTGCCAATTAAATATCCTCCTCTGTTTTCAAGCCAATCCTGTAACCAGGATGGTACAACTTGGGGCTGAACATTGAATTCATTTTGATGTTGATTTTCGCCATATTGTTCTGTTGGCCTTCTTCGAAGAACTTGCATCGTTTTACTTGTAACCCAATAGTGCTTTAAAAGAAATTGACGAAGATCATGAACCCATTGACGCGTTAATACAAGTCTTTGATCAAGTAATCGACTTTCTTGATTCTTTCGGCTTAATTCCATTAATTTTATACAACTTCTTAAACATGCAAATAACAAAACCTCCACTTCAAGAGGGGCTCCCCAGACATCCATTGGACGATCAATCATAAATGAACAATCGGGGACAAATAAGACAGGATTTCCTTCGAAAGTTGGATGGAGAACTAAGTCAAGAAGAAGTTGCAAGCCTCTTTGAACTTGTTGGCTAGTTCCAAAACTGTGATCGCCGCTTTTTCTCACATAAAGCCAGCAAAGTATTGGCCACCAAAGGCTTGCATCAGCTGAAGTGATTCTTCCTATGGATCTCTGACCATAGTCGGCTATTAATTGCCCTTTCTCTTCGATAAAGCTTGTGGGAAAAACACCTCTTGTTTGATAAGTGGTGCTTTGTAAATCAAGGCTGACACTTAAAAACTTTTTAACGATGTCATATCTTTTTTGAGTTAAAAGATAAATCATGACTGGGACGTTGTCCCTTAGGAAAATCTCTCCATAATTCAGTTCGTTATTTTTTGATGGATGTTCTAAAGCAGCGACGCTTCCGGCAATACTTCCTGAAATATCAATAAGCGTCTTTTCGAAATGTTCCTTAGCTCTTGCAACAACTTTGTCTTCATTAGAGTTAGGGCGAACCCTTTGATGCTGTTGACTGAAACGTCCTGACATTGAGAAATTTTGTCGCCATTGCTAAAAGCTAGTTATTGCCAGCTCCTTTGAAGACAATAGTAATGGTTAAAACATTTTTTGGACAATTCTGTTGCATCTAAGCAGGTTTATAGTTTAAATTATTCTTCTGCGAATCAGTTAACTGAGTCGCACTCACTGAATGATAAATGACGAAAGTCTTTTAGCTTAAGTGGGAGTTTTACAACATAAAGGAAATAGTTCCTTTATTACTGTAAGATTAGAAACGGTCGCAAGATCGAAATTGCCTTCGGATTTAATTCCAAAGGCAGAACCTAGACAACTAAAAAGTTTAGGAACTGATGCTTTTATCGCGTCTAGTTCATTTGTTTGAACTGGATGTATTGCGATAAAGGTGTGAGGTCCCGTCAAAAAGAAATTAGTTGCTGATTCCTGTCGCAATTTTGAATTTGAGTTTCACGGCTTGGATTCATATATTCGGTGTTACAGGTTGAAGCAACGACGGATCTGAGATCTGGAAAGTCACGAAGATAAAACTAAGTGCACTCTTGTACCCTTATAAAAAGGTGGCAACAACTGCAAACAGTACGCCAGTGCTGATTTTTGTGGAAGAAGCAAGTCAGACTGAGTAAAGATTTATTTTTACAATAGGGCCTGATCTACTACGGAGAGTTTGATCCTGGCTCAGGATGAACGCTGGCGGCGTGCTTAACACATGCAAGTCGAACGAACCTTCGGGTTAGTGGCGGACGGGTGAGTAACGCGTGGGAATCTGCCCTCAGGAGGGGGATAACGGTTGGAAACGACCGCTAATACCCCATATGCCGAGAGGTGAAATGAATTTCGCCTGAGGATGAGCCCGCGTCTGATTAGCTTGTTGGTGAGGTAATGGCTCACCAAGGCTTCGATCAGTAGCTGGTCTGAGAGGATGATCAGCCACACTGGGACTGAGACACGGCCCAGACTCCTACGGGAGGCAGCAGTGGGGAATTTTCCGCAATGGGCGAAAGCCTGACGGAGCAACGCCGCGTGAGGGATGAAGGCCTCTGGGCTGTAAACCTCTTTTCTCAAGGAAGAAGATATGACGGTACTTGAGGAATAAGCCACGGCTAATTCCGTGCCAGCAGCCGCGGTAATACGGGAGTGGCAAGCGTTATCCGGAATTATTGGGCGTAAAGCGTCCGCAGGCGGCCTTTCAAGTCTGCTGTTAAAACGTGGAGCTCAACTCCATCATGGCAGTGGAAACTGATTGGCTTGAGTATGGTAGGGGCAGAGGGAATTCCCGGTGTAGCGGTGAAATGCGTAGATATCGGGAAGAACACCAGTGGCGAAGGCGCTCTGCTGGGCCATTACTGACGCTCATGGACGAAAGCCAGGGGAGCGAAAGGGATTAGATACCCCTGTAGTCCTGGCCGTAAACGATGAACACTAGGTGTCGGGGGAATCGACCCCTTCGGTGTCGTAGCTAACGCGTTAAGTGTTCCGCCTGGGGAGTACGCACGCAAGTGTGAAACTCAAAGGAATTGACGGGGGCCCGCACAAGCGGTGGAGTATGTGGTTTAATTCGATGCAACGCGAAGAACCTTACCAGGATTTGACATCCTGCGAACCTTTAAGAAATTAGAGGGTGCCTTCGGGAACGCAGTGACAGGTGGTGCATGGCTGTCGTCAGCTCGTGTCGTGAGATGTTGGGTTAAGTCCCGCAACGAGCGCAACCCACGTTTTTAGTTGCCAGCATTTAGTTGGGCACTCTAGAAAGACCGCCGGTGATAAACCGGAGGAAGGTGTGGATGACGTCAAGTCATCATGCCCCTTACATCCTGGGCTACACACGTACTACAATGCTACGGACAAAGGGCAGCAAACTCGCGAGAGCTAGCAAATCCCATAAACCGTGGCTCAGTTCAGATCGTAGGCTGCAACTCGCCTACGTGAAGTAGGAATCGCTAGTAATCGCAGGTCAGCATACTGCGGTGAATACGTTCCCGGGCCTTGTACACACCGCCCGTCACACCATGGAAGTTGGCCATGCCCGAAGTCGTTACTTTAACCCTTGTGGAGAAGGACGCCGAAGGTGGGGCTGATGACTGGGGTGAAGTCGTAACAAGGTAGCCGTACCGGAAGGTGCGGCTGGATCACCTCCTAACAGGGAGACAAATAATTGATTGTGATGTCTAAGTTTTTTCTCTTAGGCCGCAATCCTGTCACCTTAGGTCGATCGGTACCTCACATTGATTAATTAATTTTGTTTTTAAGAAATTGATTTCAGTTCCTAAACTTGTCTAGGTCACACCCAACATTTTTCTCCTGGGCCATTAGCTCAGGTGGTTAGAGCGCACCCCTGATAAGGGTGAGGTCCCTGGTTCAAGTCCAGGATGGCCCATTCGTTGTTGGGGGTATAGCTCAGTTGGTAGAGCGCCTGCTTTGCAAGCAGGATGTCAGCGGTTCGAGTCCGCTTACCTCCACTGAAAACTACCTTAATAATCCAATTTTGGAGAAATTTTTGTAATTGTGATTTAGATATTGTCTATATGAAAAGAACCTAGCTTCTTATCATCTTTATTAATAGTTGATATGATGCTGGGCTCACTTGGATTTTTCAAGTGATTTCAGTAGAACCTTGACAACTGCATAGATAAAAAGAATAAAGCATCTCATGGATGCATAATTCTTTAATTAAATCTTTTTTGATTTGATTTTAGAATTCATGTTTAATTCTTGAGTAAAAGCCGAGCACAATTAATTTGTGATTGTATTTAAGGTCAAGCTACAAAGGGCTCATGGCGGATACCTTGGCACACAGAGGCGATGAAGGACGTGGTTACCTGCGATATGTCTCGGGGAGCTGGATACACGCTTTGATCCGGGAATTTCCGAATGGGGCAACCCTTAAAACGGCCAGCTGAATACATAGGCTGGCGCGAGCCAACCCAGCGAACTGAAACATCTTAGTAGCTGGAGGAAAGGAAAGTAAAAACGACTCCCTAAGTAGCGGCGAGCGAACGGGGATCAGCCCAAACCGATGGTTTCGACTATCGGGGTTGTGGGACAGCAATGTGGATTTAACAAACCTAGAAGAAGCGTTTGAATGGCGCGCCACAGAGGGTGAAAGCCCCGTAATCGAAAGGAGAGTTAACCTAGCTGTATCCCGAGTAGCACGGAGCACGTGGAATTCCGTGTGAATCTACGAGGACCACCTCGTAAGGCTAAGTACTCCTGTGTGACCGATAGTGCAACAGTACCGTGAGGGAAAGGTGAAAAGAACCCCGGGAGGGGAGTGAAATAGAACATGAAACCATGAGCCTACAAGCAATGGGAGCCCGACTTATCGGGTGACCGTGTGCCTGTTGAAGAATGAGCCGGCGACTTATAGGCACTGGCAGGTTAAACCGGGAATGGTGGAGCCATAGCGAAAGCGAGTCTGAATAGGGCGTTTGTCAGTGTTTATAGACCCGAACCCTGGTGATCTAACCATGGCCAGGATGAAGCTTGGGTGATACCAAGTGGAGGTCCCAACCGACTGACGTTGAAAAGTCACCGGATGAGCTGTGGTTAGGGGTGAAATGCCAATCGAACCAGGAGCTAGCTGGTTCTCCCCGAAATACGTTGAGGCGTAGCGTCTAGTGCTCCAGCAGGGGGGTAAAGCGACCATTTCGGTGCGGGCTGCGAAAGCGGTACCAAATCGTGATGAACTCTGAATACCCTGTGTGTAACTAGGCAGTCAGACTGTGGGGGATAAGCTCCATAGTCGAAAGGGAAACAGCCCAGACCGCCAGCTAAGGTCCCAAAATCAACACTAAGTGATAAAGGAGGTGGGATTGCCCAGACAACCAGGAGGTTTGCTTAGAAGCAGCCATCCTCAAAGGAGTGCGTAATAGCTCACTGGTCGAGCGATCCTGCGCCGAAAATGAACGGGGCTAAGTGTTGTACCGAAGCTGCGGATTTATTTATAAATGGTAGGGGAGCGTTCTATGTGGGGTGAAGCGTTAGCGTAAGCGGGCGTGGACTGCATAGAAGTGAGAATGTCGGCTTGAGTAGCGAAAACATGGGTGAGAATCCCATGCCCCGAAACCCTAAGGGTTCCTCCGGCAGGCTCGTCCGCGGAGGGTTAGTCTGGTCCTAAGGTCAGGCCGAAAGGCGTAGTCGATGGATAACAGGTCAATATTCCTGTACCAGTTATGTTTTGGGAAGGGGGACGGAGAAGGCTAGCCAATCCAGATGTTGGTTACTGGTTCAAGCGTTCGAGGCTTTGAGGAACGGAGAAAACGTTCTGAGCTAAGGCGTGAGTACGAGCTGCTACGGCAGCGAAGTTGGTGACGTCATGCTTCCAAGAAAATCCCTATACCCGCTAAGGCATAACTGCCAGTACCCGAAACCGACACAGGTGGGGTGGTAGAGAATACCGAGGGGCGCGAGATAACTCTCTCTAAGGAACTCGGCAAAATGGTCCCGTAACTTCGGGAGAAGGGATGCCAGCGTGAGCTGGTCGCAGTGAAGAGGCCCAGGCGACTGTTTACCAAAAACACAGGTCTCCGCTAAGTCGCAAGACGATGTATGGGGGCTGACACCTGCCCAGTGCCGGAAGGTTAAGGAAGCTGGTTAGCGTAAGCGAAGCTAGTGACTGAAGCCCCGGTGAACGGCGGCCGTAACTATAACGGTCCTAAGGTAGCGAAATTCCTTGTCGGGTAAGTTCCGACCCGCACGAAAGGTGTAACGATCTGGGCGCTGTCTCGGAGAGAGGCTCGGCGAAATAGAATTGTCTGTGAAGATGCGGACTACATACACCCGGACAGAAAGACCCTATGAAGCTTTACTGCAGGTTGGTATTGCTCTCGGGCTCTGAATGCGCAGGATAGGTGGGAGACATTGATGTAGTGCTCTTGGGTGCTACTGAGTCAACGGTGAGATACCACTCTTTCAGAGCTAGAGATCTAACGTTTACCCGTTATCCGGGAAGCGGACAGTATCTGCTGGGCAGTTTGACTGGGGCGGTCGCCTCCTAAAAGGTAACGGAGGCGCACAAAGGTTTCCTCAGGCTGGTTGGAAATCAGTCGACGAGTGCAAAAGCAGAAGGAAGCTTGACTGTGAGACCTACAAGTCGAACAGGGACGAAAGTCGGTTTTAGTGATCCGACGGTTCTGAGTGGAAGGGCCGTCGCTCAACGGATAAAAGTTACTCTAGGGATAACAGGCTGATCTCCCCCAAGAGTTCACATCGACGGGGAGGTTTGGCACCTCGATGTCGGCTCATCGCAACCTGGGGCTGAAGTCGGTCCCAAGGGTTGGGCTGTTCGCCCATTAAAGCGGTACGCGAGCTGGGTTCAGAACGTCGTGAGACAGTTCGGTCCATATCCGGTGTGTGCGCAGGAATATTGAGAGGATTTCTCCCTAGTACGAGAGGACCGGGAGGAACGCACCTCTGGTGTACCAGTTATCGTGCCAACGGTAAACGCTGGGTAGCCATGTGCGGAGTGGATAACCGCTGAAAGCATCTAAGTGGGAAGCCCACCTCAAGATGAGTATTCCCATGGTATAAACCAGTAAGATCACGGGAAGAACACCCGTTGATAGGCTCTACGTGGAAGCTTGGTAACAAGTGCAGCGGAGGAGTACTAATAGATCGAGGGCTTGACCTTTTTTAGCTTTTACTTTAATTAAGGCTTTTTCTTTTAAATATTTTTTATAAAATATTCTTCTATGCAGTTCTCAAGGCTCAATCCTTGCTAAGACACTATCCTGGTGTTCATGGCGATGTGGAACCACTCCGATCCATCTCGAACTCGGTTGTGAAACGCATCAGCGGCGACGATATTTGGGGGGTAGCCCCCTGAGAAAATAGCTCAATGCCAGGTAAAATATTTAAATTAGGCTCTTTATTGAGCCTTTTTTAATGTCAAATTATTTTTGGCATTTTGGACACCAATGGGTACTTCTCCCTCCTACTTTTTCTTTGAAAATTGTATGTCCGCACTTCTTGCAAGGTTTATTATTTCTTCTATAAACCAATGCTTGCCCTCCATAATTCCCATTTAAACCTTCTAGATCTCTAAAATCACTGAAAGTTGTTCCTCCTTCACCAATACTAATTCTCAATATTTTGATGACACTTTCACAAAGTTTTTTTAATTCAGATTTTGTTAGATTTTTACTTTTAGTCTTTGGATTGATTCCGGCTTCAAATAGTGATTCGTCAGCATATATATTCCCGACACCGGCTACTGTCGATTGATCTAACAAGGCAGATTTGATTGTACGAGTCTTTTTTTTTAAACAGTTTTGGAGATAATTACAATTAAATTCTTTACTGAAAGGCTCTGGTCCAAGCTTTTTAAGACCGGGAATTATTTCAGATGGGGAAGCCTTATAAGGAACAAACCACATCTGACCAAAATTTCTGATGTCGACGAAACGAAGTTCCCTTCCATTGTTGTCCCATATCCTGACTCTTGTATGAGAACAAGCACTGTCCTGACTATTAATTATTTTAAATTGTCCAGTCATTCTTAGATGAACAACCAAGAAGCCTGTGCGCTTATTCGTTTTTGAAGTAAGACTACCTATTAGATATTTGCCCCTTCTTTTCCATGAACCTAAAAAGTTATCTTGAACATTATTAATGAATTCTTCCGATCCACCTATGCTCGCGATTGAACGTTCTTTTAAAACATCTATTTTTTTTATATAAAAACCATTTACAAGCTTTTCAAGCCCTTTCCTAACCGTCTCTACTTCAGGGAGTTCTGGCAAAGGTTTTCGTAATGTTTAGCTTTCTGCTGCTTCTAACTCACTTGGTGCGAACTGACTGGTATTAGCACCTCCATCGACACCGCTAAATGCTTTGAAATCGCAATTTGCAAATTTTACAGTAATTGGGTATCTCATGGCTGGTGATTTATCTACGGAGACTATCTCTCCGATTGTATTAAACCAATAAGACTCTTGACGCAAAATGCGGACTTTGTCTTTTCTAGCGAAGCTCATCTGCCTTTCCTGCAAATATCATTATCAATATTATCCCTGATGAAGGGGTTTGTTTTCATTTGTGTCACAGAATGTCGCTGGTTTTGGCGATTAATAAGCCTTTTATAGATATTTCGTTTGTTGGAGACTGCTCTTTATTAAAATGATTCATATTAATAGTAAAAGATTTGTTTGATCAGACTCGAATTTATTTAATTTAGGAGCAATAGTATTTTCTAGATTAATTTAAATATGAGTTTTAGTATTCTATAAATCAATGATTACATCTTGAGCCTAATCTTAATAGATGTTCGACTATATTGATTGCTTTCTAATAGAGTCTTGGGAAAATAAAGTAAATATAAATAATTGCCACCCAGGTTCTTCTTTCCTATTTGTTTTATTTATAAATAAGATACTTAAAGTACAGACTTATAATATAAATATCAGATAAATTTATAATGGTTTTATGATCTTCTCGCCTAGTATGTTGTTGTTGTTTTTTTCTAAAGGAACTTTAATTTTTGATAACACAGTCCTCTACAGACCTTCCTTCTCTTAAGTTTGATTTGCCAGATCCTGAGGAGGATGGGTTAAGTCAACTTGATTTTTTAGAGCGCTTAGAAAATGCATGGTCAATTTGTGAGCAGTTTGACTTGCAAACTGAAATTTGGAGAGGCAGAATTCTTCGCGTTGTTAGAGATAGAGAAAAAAAAGGAGGAGATGGAAGAGGTACTGGTTTCTTGCAATGGTTAAGAGAGATGGAAATTAGTAAAAGCAAAGCATATTCTCTTATTAAATTAGCTGATTCTTCTGATGATTTGGTAGTCGAAGGCATGCTTGAAGAATCAAGTGTTAATAACTTTTCTAAAAGAGCCTTTATAGAAACAGCGCAGGCAGAACCGGAGATTCAGCAAATGATTTCAGAGGCAGCAAATGAAGGCAAAGATATAACGAGGAAACAAGTAAGAAGTTTGACTGACGAATTTTTGGCGGCTACCAGTTCTCTTTTGCCCGAAGAAATTAGGGAGCGAACTCAATCAAATTTGTTGCCACCAAAAGTTGTTGCACCCTTAGTCAGAGAATTATCTAAATTATCTCCCAACCAGCAAAATGAAATCTGTGAAACTTTAAAAGAATATCCTGAAATTGACTCGATTAAGGATATGACTAATACTGCAAAATGGATGAGCAAATCTACGGACGCTTCACTTGCCTTAAGAGTTTTTCAAAATAGGGATTTGAATTTGGATAAAGCTACTCAAGAGGCTCTTCGATTGGATTCTTTGGGAATTCTGTCTGATGCTTTTGGGCAAGCAAAGGCTATAGAGAGTTCTGTTCTAAAGTTTCATAGTGCATGGAAAAGACTAGATGGGTTACAAGAAAGATTATGGATTGAGTCAGGCAGTAGTACTCCTTTTTTAAGAGAACTTTTGGAAACTCTGCAAACTCTTACTGGCTCAACGATAAGAGTGTCTCTTGGAGAACTCTCTGGGGGGAAAAGATTGCGATTGCAAATTGTTGAAGAAGATTCTGAAAGATTAGATCCACCTTCTCTTGATTTAAATAAGTAATTAAAAGCTTATATCTTTATCACAAAAATCATTGATCAAGTTATGTTCAAAGTCATTCTTTAGAAAAAACCAATTTGCCCACTTACCATTTTTTAAAGTATGGTTCATTCTTCTTTCTTCGCAATTGACCGCCAAAAATAAGGATTGCTCTTTTTTATTTTTGATCTTAGTAATATAACTCCCTTTAAGATATCTCCAGTCTGACCAGTCCACTTTCAAAGGTCCGTAATCTACCCATGCTTTATTTGGATTTTCTTTATCGCCTCTAATCTGTAATTTTGTTCCGACGTCAAGATCTCCTTTAATATTTATTTGGTTTAAAGAAATTATATCTTCTATTGATACATTATGAATCTGAGATATATCTGAAACTGTTTCATTTGTTGAGGTTTGATGATAGTTGACTTTCTGTTTTGCTCTTTTAAAGGGCTTTTCCTTGATATGCTCAGATGATCCATCAGGTAGTATAATAACCTGCCCTAATTTCAGGTAAGAGTTATCATTTAATCTGTTAAGTTTGATAATATCTTTTACCTTTATATTGTAAATTCTTGCAATTTTGTATAGTGTATCTCCCTCTTTAATCTTATGAGTAAGGAATTCTTCTTTTTTGATATTGGTATTTCTTTTAGGTATGAAGATAACTTCACCCTCAATTAGTTTATTAGCATCATGAAAATTATTTTTGTGCATAAGTTCTTTTAAAGGAATACCGTATTCATTTGATATTTTGAAGAGAGTGTCTCCTCTCTTTGCTGTTATCTTGCCTTCTGAATTTACTTTGCTAACTAATATAATTGATAAAATAAATAGAATTAAAAAATAGGTTGTACTTTTAAATCCTTTTATTAAGATAATCATGTGAAAATGTAATTTAGAAAGTAATCTCTTACGAAATGAAACTAATTTATATTAACCGAGTAATTTACGAAGTAAAGATACGTCCAATTTGTAGGGGGGATAGCGAAAATTAAGATCTAGCCAGAAAGGTCTTTTCAGTATCGATTTATAATGTGTGAAGTTATCAAAACTTGCTTTTCCGTGATATTTTCCCATTCCACTTGAACCAATTCCACCAAAAGGTAGTTCTGGTATTCCAGCTTGCAATACAACGTCGTTGAAGCAGACCCCACCAGAACTTGTCATTGCAAGAATCTTCTCTTGGTCTTTTTCGTTCCCTCCAAAAAGATATAAGGCAAGGGGTTTTGGTAATGATTTAAGATCAGTGATAACTTCTTCAAGATTATCTATACATAAAATTGGGAGTAGTGGGCCAAAAAGTTCTTCTTTCATTAAAGGATCTTCTCTATCTTTAATCTTTATAAGCGTAGGACTGATTCTTCTTTCTACTTCATTGACATCACCTCCAAATATAACTTGGTTATTATTTTTTGATTGTTTAACTAAATTGCTTAATCTATCAAATTGTTTTTGATTAATAATACTTCCAAGGTTCTCAGACTTTAATGCATCTTTGCCATAAAAATCATTAATGGATTTTTTTAAATTAGAAACTAAAGATGAATAAAGCTTTTTCTTGACAAGCAAGTGATCTGGGGCAATACAAGTTTGCCCAGCATTGAGACTTTTCCCCCAGACAAGTCGTTTTGCAGTTATCTCTAGATTGGCTCCATCAATCACAATTGCTGGGCTTTTACCTCCAAGTTCTAAAGTTACAGGAGTGAGGTTTTTAGCCGCGGCTTCCATAACTTTCTTGCCGATATTTTCTCCGCCTGTGAAAAAAACATGGTCAAAATTTTGGGTTAGCAACTCAGCTGCAACAGTTCCATCTCCTTCAATGACTTGAACAATGTCAGATGGGAAATAAGTGTTTATTAGCTTTTTAATTAAATTAGATGTATTAGCAGCATGCTCAGAAGGTTTTAAAACAGCGGAATTCCCAGCAGCTAAAGCACCTACTAGAGGTTGCAGAGTAAGTGAGAAAGGGTAATTCCATGGCCCAATAATTAATATGCAACCTAAAGGATCAGGAATAATTGAGGCCCTGGAAGGTTTTAAAGATATCGGAACATTAATTTGTTTGGGTTGGATCCATTTCGATAGGTTTTTCTGTACAAGCTTTATCTCTTGTTTGATTGCAATAATTTCAAAGAAAGCTTCTGTTGGAGGTTTGCTTAAATCTTTACTCAAAACATCCAAAATCTCTTGCTCGTGATTGCTTAACAGCATTAAAAGCTTTGTAAGCTGATCTCGGCGCCATGACTCTGATCTTGTCTTCCCAGATGCCACAATGTTTTTTAGTTCTTGAAGTTGAGAATTTTCTAAATTCAAAATAATTTTGTTTCTTATATTCTTCTAACAAACTAAATCATTCGAGGGGAGCAAGGGACTGTCAAGATATTTCTCTGAGTAATCTAACTTGTTTTGATGGTGCTTAATCCCTATTAGCTTGTCTTCTTTTATATCTTTATCTAGAAAGCTTTTTCTTTGAAGTTATGAACATCATATTAAATATAGAACTGAGTTGGGAATTTAATAAAATCAAAAGGATTCAAGTGTCTTTTTGAGTATTAGCTACGAGTTACTTTTAAGAGAAAAGGTATGTAAAATGAAATTCCTGGGAGAAAAAAATTGATTAATCATTTGATTGTTGGATTTGTTTTCTCTTTAGCTTTTATTGGAGTTGCTGAAATAGTTTATTGGTCATATAAAAAAGAATATTTAAAAGCAAAGGCTAAATATCTAAGAGATATTATTGATCAGAAGAATGATTTAACAAATCAAAATGAACCATTTTATACTTGTGTATACGATAAATGGAATTCTGGCGAGATGGCTTTGTCTGATGCTAATACAGTTTGCGGCCTGAAATTTGAACATAATTAGCTTTAATTAAGCGATGAAAAAATATATAGTATAATTTAATAATTACATTAAGTCGACCCAAGGAAATATTTTTCATGCCTGCCCCTCTTCTTTTTAGAAAGTTTTTTAAATATGCATTGTTAATTTCTTTAGCTTCTTTTTTATTTATTTGCTATAAGATTTTTGATATTGAGGTGATTAGTCAACTTTTCTATAATAGTCAAAACGATTTAAACTCTATAAGTATTTTTTCAATATTATTATTATTTATATTAAGGTCGGTGAGTATTCTTATTCCAATTTTACCAGGCACATATTGCTCTGTAATTGCTGGATATTTGTATGGGATAAAGTATGGATTGGCACTTATTTTTGTTGCAGATTTCTTGGCTTGTTCTTGTTCTTTTTTGTTATCTAGATCTTTCGGTAGGAATTTCGTCGGAAGACTTCTAGGTGGCAGACAAATGCTAAAAATTGAAAATATTAGCAAACGTTATTTGGAAGATAATTTCTTTTTGATGACAGGTTTGTTAATGACATCTTGGTTCGATTTCGTTTGTTATGCAGTTGGTCTCACCAAAATATCATGGAAGAAATTTATGCCAGCTCTAATTTTCAGCATAATAATTTCAGATATTCCTTTTGTTGCGGCTGGTTATACTCTTAGTGGATTCAATGATGTAAGTTTAAGAAAGATTTTTAATGGTGAAGTCGATATTATTTCTGGTAACTATCTATTTCTATTAATAGGATCAGCTTTGCTGGTATTTTGCTTGGGGTTGTTTCATATATTTATGAAGAAGAAATCTACGATTACCTGATAATTAAGCTTTGTAATCACATATTCATTTTATTTCTTCTAAATCAAAATATATTCTTTCTTTTTTGAATAATGGGTATTGAAGCGAACAGGTCTTATAGCCTTAAAGATTATCTCTAAGCAAATTAATGTTCCGAAAGATATGTATGAAGAGACCACATCGGAAATCAGAAGTTTCTCTCTTTTAGTTTGACTCTTTCAGCTATGATCTCTTTCTTTTCATTAGTTACCATCATTTGCTTTGGGGATTCCGTCTGAACTCATTTAAGCTTGATCATTTGAATAAACTTACAAAAATCAAAAAGGATTTTATTGATGAGTAATTGAGATAAATGGTTGAAAGTTCTAAATATTGTCAATAAAAAAACCCTGACTAGCAGGGCTTTACTGATTGGATATCCACTCAGTTTTGATAATGTTTACCACGATAGGTAAGTTTTACGTGATCTTTTGGGACAACTGCTTTGTGCTGGTTGTACTTAAGGCCTCTGTAAGTTAAAGACATTAATCGTCTCCGGAATATGCTCAAGTCCCCGTTCCTTGGCTTGAGTCAAACTGCGGCTCACCGTGAAGTGAGTTGAACGTTTTAGTAGCTGTTGCTACAAAAATATTATGACACCTTTTGTTCTGCAGTGTTGTTCATACTGATACATAGGTTCTTTTTAGCATGAAGAAATGATCTGTTGATGATCCACTTTAATGAGCAAACAATCTTTGTGTTTTAAATCAGCTAGCCAGATGAGCTCTTTCGGCTTTAATAGTTATTGCTTGCCCTCTTTTCTTTTTTGTCGAAGTGAAGACTGCTTATTATATTTTTAGAAAGATAATTTAAATGTCTTTCTACTGATTCTTTCTGTAATGGGATCAAGTTGAACAACTTTTTATAAATTATGGATAATATTGGATTTCTTTTGTTTGATATTGACGGGGTGATTCGGGATGTGGCAAATAGTTATCGAATGGCTATTCAGGAAACGGTAAATAAGTTTTGTGGATGGAAGCCATCAATATTAGATATTGACTCTATTAAAAGTGAAGGATGTTGGAATAATGATTGGGATTTGAGTCTTGAAATGATCAATAGATATATAAAAAAGAATCATCTTCCCAAATCAGCTCCAACAAGAAAAGATTTAATTGAAAGCTTTGATAGTTTTTATTTTGGTGGAGACCCCAATCAGGATTCAAGCCAATGGTCAGGTTTTATTAAAAATGAGCAGTTATTAGTCAATAAGAATCTTTTCCATGAGTTATCACAGCAGAATATTGGTTGGGGATTTGTAAGCGGAGCTGAATTGCCTTCAGCGAAATTTGTCTTAGAACAAAAGCTTGATTTAATCTCTCCACCTTTGATAGCAATGGGTGATGCTCCTGATAAGCCTGATCCATCAGGGTTTATTTCACTAGCAAGTAAGCTTTCAAATAGTCCCCTAGGCGAGTTATCACCTCCAATTGCATATATTGGAGATACTGTTGCAGATGTAAAAACAGTTATAAATGCTCGAATTAGGATCCCTGATCAGAAATTTATTAGCCTCGCTATAGCACCCCCTCATTTACATGATCTTTCTCGTGAAAAACAACGTCTTCAATATGAGATGAAATTAAAAGAAGCTGGTGCTGACTTCATCTTAAAATCCATGAGTGATTTGATTAATGTAATTGCTAAAATATTTTTAAAATAAATATTTACCTCAATTTTATTGAGAGATTGGTTCACAACATGACCATGATTTTAATATTTCACCTGGTATTACATCTACAAAAGAAGCAAAAAAATACTCTTTGATTAGTTCTAATTGCTTTATTGCCTTGAATACATTTAACTCTGTCAGCTCTTTTCGGTTAATTATTATTAGCCATCTTGAGAAATCTTTTATGAAAATTTCGTGTATGAACTACTTCTAATTCAAGTGATTGTTAATTCAACTTGTTAATTGATAGTTGCTATAGAATCAATATACATAGGATATTTTCGTTTTTATATGTAAATGATCTCCGTGGCTGAGAGTGTTTGTTCTAGCTCGTTTTCGAAGATGCTCTCATAGGGACTTGAACCCGAGACTTCTCCTTTTCTAAGGAACTGCTCTACCGCCCAGCTGCAAGATCTGGTTGAAAAAGTTGGCCTGAGTAGGTTACTTAAAAGTCTCTGCAAGCTAGTGAATTACTTGAGGATTAAACAATTAGAACAGAAATTTAGGAGGATCAAATCTTTTTTAGGGAGAGATTGGATCTCTTCGTGGCCCATTCTTTTTTTGCTGTACTCCTCTTGAAGAGGTCATGAAAATGCCAAAAATAGAAAAACTAATTAGGTTAACAAAAAATCAATTGTTTAATTTAATTGAATAAAAATCTTTTTCTCCCTTCTTTTTTTCTTGGGGTGCTACTAATCGGCTGCTCTCCTGAATCTGCAAAGAATAAAATGCGAACTCTTTTTGATACAAAAGTGGAAGCAGAGCAAGCAGCTGAAAATTTCAATTGCATTGGTGCTCATAAAATGGGTAATAAGTGGATGCCTTGCAAAAGTAATAAAGTTCATCAAGAGCAGAAGAAAGATAGTGCTCATTTGCATCACCACCATCACTAGATATATCGAAAACCCAAATCATGAATAGCTCTGAGAATCAACAATCACAAGCACCCGCTCATTGCGGTAGTACCCCTAAAAAAATTGCAATTGGGATTGCGCCACTTGGCCTTGTCTCTATTGGGATAGTTCCTATGGGGATTGTCACCATAGGAATAGTGCCAATGGGAGTTGTCTCTCTAGGTGTCGTAGCGATGGGAGTTGTTAATGCATCAATAGTTGGGATGGGTATCTTTTCCGCAGGGATAACGACGATGGGGTTAAAGGTATGGAGTCCAGAAGGGTCAGCTCTGCAACAAACAATTGAGAATTCAGATTCATCTTTGAAGAATATCTACGCCTATCCCACAAGATCTGAAGCAGAAGCAGAGGCTGAAAAATTTGGATGCATAGGTGTTCATAAGATGGGAAAATTATGGATGCCATGTGCAACTCATGGAACTTCTCAGTGACTTTTAATGCTTTCATTCCTTTCTATGAATAGCTTTGATCTCTAATTTTTAAATGGAAAAACCCCTGAAAAGTAATAAAACTGCCAAAAGCATGCCCAAGCTAGTTGCTTTTGGGGTTGCTCCTCGTGGAATTATTGCTATTGGATTAGTCCCAATGGGCTTTATAGCTATTGGTGGAGTATCAATGGGGATTATTACTGTAGGTGCGGTTGGCATGGGATTACTAAATGCTTGTCTAGTTGGCTGTGGGCTAATTGTTTACGGAGTCAAAGCAATGGGACTAACTTAATGAGAATTTTCTGGATGCTTTGCATCCTCTTGCTAAGTAATTGAGACGAAAAGATAATAAAGATCAAATCTTTTGAGGGATTGTTGTGGTCTGTTTGAACATTTTCAGCTTAATGAGTAATTTATATATTATTAAACGCTTACTGATTGATGACTGAAAAGTGCGAAGTGAAGTGGCAAGCAACCGAAGACCAAATTGATAAAATCATTATTCCTGCCATGCAGGACATCGCTCAACAATGTGCTGGTTATGCTAAGGAGCTTCAATGTCCTCCTGAATTTATTGCTGTAATGCTTAGAGATATTGCAGATGCATTCGAAGAACAAGCACCCAAAGGTGAAAGTGATTGTGGGTGCTGCTAAGACTGGTTTTTGGGGATAAGTATTCGACTATTTAATAGGGCTGGTTACTGCATAAAAGAAAAAGAGGAGTGCAACGGAAAATACAAAAAAGCTCTTAACCAGAACGTTAAAAACTTTAGATTAAAAAAAATTGCTTGTATGGATTAAATGGATTGAGGCTTTAATTTTCTATTTATCCCACAACCCAATATTCTTTGTGCTTTTCCAGAATCAATGCGAGAAGAGTAGCAATCATTTTTCTTATCTCAATATTTCAATTGGAAGTAATAAGTAATGAGATGAGGGAGTGTCCCTAAAGAAATCAGAAGAACAGAAAACCAAAGGAATAAAGAGGAAAGACCATTGGATCCGTTGGATCTGAAATTACGGGTTGCTTGCATGCTTAGACCTCCTTTGGATATTAGGAAGGCATCCCATAGCGTGTGATCTTGAACACCTTCCCTTCTCGAATCAGAACCGAGTGATGGGGAAAAAGTTCTGATGTCTTTGGTCTAATACAACTACCAGGAGAAAAACATCAGCATAAATTCCTGTTTTTTTCTTGCATTAAGATAGGTAAACCTATTTAAGGAACTTCGGGATATCACCCAATTTCTATTACCCTCTTTTTTTGCCAGTTCCTGCAAAGCTTCGTGAGCTTTTCACTTTTAGGAATTCGATGTTTATAACAGGATAGGTCAAGGACCACGCATAACTTTGTGCAGGTAGTAGGTGAAGTGGTCACATCATGCAAAGAGAACTACCTTTTGAGTGCATGAGTTTCCACTTAGTGAAATATTCCCATTCTTCGGGGTCTTCGGAAGTATCTACTAGTGCCACAACTCTTACCTTTTTCTACCATCCCATAATCCTCTTTTTGGTATTTTGTACCAGTAGAGGATTGTGGGGCCTCAAGCGATTCTTCGGGAGGCAGCTTTTAGATATTTCTTGCTCAAAAAACAAGAGAGATTTATTGATGAGTTGCAGGATGAGTGGGACAAGTATTGGAAAGCTTGAAAGGGTTTTAAGGCAAAAAAAGAACCGCCCCGTTCTGAACAAGGCGGTTCTTTTGGAGATCAGTCGCAAGTGTTTCCTTGTTTCCACTGCGGAGGATCTCAACTCCTCACAAAAAGAACTTATGGGAAGAGATAAGGCATCTCAAGTGTTGACAGGTGAGTTCCTCAACTGTCACATGTGCCAATTCTTGAAAATAAGGCCTTGAAAAACACTCTGCCTGCGCGAAGTCGAGTGCTTTGGCAACAGAACGATTGTGTGTGGAGTTATTCTGTTGTTTTCTTTCTACTCCTTGATGAACCTTTTGTAACTACTAAAAAGGTTGTCTTTTTTGTAGTTACAAAATAGAGAGAAGTACAAAGGATCTAAAAATAATGGTGAACTTTGACGAGTTCTATAAATCATCAGGTCCTAATTCAGGCCTCAAGAAGCAAGTAACATCCCCGATAATTATTGTTCCTGAATCCATTAATTCTTGGATCCTGGGGATCTATTTCAGATATGCCCTAGAGAATCGTGCCAACAGGTGTATGTCCACATTTAGGACTCTTTCTTGGTGCTCTTGTTTGTTCTATTTGTTCCGTATGTACCCAGTTTGGTTGATTAGATCTCAAAAAGGTTTCTCTATTGCAAAGGCAGCATTTGTAATCAGGAAAAGAACTTTTCATCCTTCATGATATTGCTATAGCAGCAAGTGAACTTTCACAGAGACACCAGATCTCTTTTTCTTCTTCCAAAAATATGTGAGTTGTATAGTTCTTTCTCATGCTTTCCCTCCATACTTTTTGAATTCATCCAAGGAACTTGTAACTATGCTCTTTAATCATCAGGGAACCTTTGCTTCATTATTCCTGGAATTTTTTAATTAATTAAAACCATAAAAGATTTAAGAAGATAATCAACATATCATTTTTTTATTTTTTCTCGAAGGGTTCTTTTAGCGCTTTGTTCTTGTTACTGTTCTTAGAGTGGCTCAAAAGAACTTCATGCATATAAAAAATCAATATTGTTCAAATAAAAACACCTCCTAAAAAGGAGGTGTTTACAAGAAAAGAAAATCGTCTTATTTAAATAATTAGAACTTAAAAGTGGTTTTCACTAAAGCTCCATTAACGTCCTCTTTCCCATCTTTCTCTATAACAAAGATAGCAGGAGTAACTGTGACGCTATCGTTAACTTTGAAATCATAAAAAGCTTCCCAAGCCAAAGGATCATCATAACCACTGTCATCTCTATGAGTTTCAGCTGTTCCAATACCGAATCCAAGCTTATTTCCGTCAATAAACGCATCATTCCATAAGAATCCAACAGACCAAGTATTTCCTTCCTCTACCTTATTCATTGCAGTATCAGGACTATCCTCGTTTTCAGGATTCTTCCAACCAATGCCAGCGCTCAAGCTATAGTCGTTTCCAAATTTATAGCTACCACTAATACCATAAGAAGAGTAATCATTAGCGTCAGGAGAATCATCAGTATTCCCGTTGTCAGCCTGTGTGTATGCAGCTGCAAGAGTATATTTCTCATCAACCCATGCCAACTGAGTTGTTATATGATCTTTTCCTTCATCAGCTAAGAAACCAATCGAAGAATTTGATGCATCTTCTGAAACGAAGAGTGCAGAAGCAACTAATTTGTCGTGAGACCAAGTAATTCCAGCGCCAGCCCCCATCTTCTTGGAATAAGTATCATTCGCTCCCGCCTGGTTTAGTACAAATAAAACTCCATCTCCTGGGTAAGCACTGGGCCACGCTCCAAGCAAATCATCTTGGCGAAGCTTGGGGCCAAAAGTTACTTGAATATCGTCTCCAACAGGGAATTGGTAATAAGCCTTGTGAAGCTCTAACGAATCATTACTACTAAAGGCAGTATCTAATCTTGCCTCTCCCATCATTCCGAAAGGCTCCATCATTCCGAAGTTGGCGATGCGAACAGCAGTTTTAAGCATGTCATGACCAGTAAAACTAGTCATGAACATTAACTTTGTATCGTAATGAAAAACTGTTCCGTCCTTGTCATTAGAAGTAGACATTCCACCCATTCCAGAATCTGAAACTCCATCAACACCACCAACAACAAAAGTGGTTTTTCCCATAAACATTGTTGAGGGATATGAATCCCCCATATTCATATGGTCCTTATGGTGATCATGATGGTCTTTATGATCATCGTCGCCAGCCTCAACAGCTACTGGAGACAGAAGTCCTAAGACAGCAGGCACTAAAATAAATTTTGAAAACAATCGCATAATTTTCCTCACAAAGACAATGCAAAATAATTAAGTATATATACGTAGCGAGACCAGGTATGGTCAATGCCGTATGTGAAAGATGCAATAATTGGGGCATTAAGTTCCTATTGGTATTTGTCTGTAGAGACTTAAATTATATAAAAGGTTCTAATAGTGATCAGCTATTGGAAGTAATGGGGAAAAGTGGTGCGAATCCGCTGCTGTCCCGCAACTGTGATGTATTGAGATTCATCGATACAAGTCAGAATGCCCGCCTTCTTTCACAATTCGACGAGGATCGACCTATGACGTTTTACTTTTTGGTTCGCAAGTATTCTCTTGCAGTTTTAACTTCATTATTTTTATTACTTACTTTTTTATCTAACTCAGCCTTAGCTCATCATCCTTTTGGAATGGGAGAGAGTACAGATCTTTCAGAATGGCAAGCTCTTTTTAGTGGTATCGGTCATCCATTACTTGGACCTGATCATTTACTTTTTATGTTAGGAATCGCTTTGGTGGGATTAAAGAGATCCATGAAATGGATTTTTCCACTTTTAGCTGTTGGATTAGCAGGAAGTGCATTAGTCCAACTGCAGTCCTTACCTGATTTAGTAGCTCCTTGGGCAGAAGCACTTGTCTCTCTAACTTTGGCTGCAGAAGGCTTAATTGTTATGAATCTTGTGAGCACAAAATGGCTTTTGCCGATGTTTTCATTGCATGGCTACTTACTTGGAAGCACCATCGTGGGAGCAGAGCCTACACCGCTGATTTGTTACTTTTTAGGTCTTCTTCTTGCTCAACTATTCTTACTTTTACTGGTCACACAATCCACTCAATTAGTTATGGATAAATTTGGATTGAATGGTCGCAATTTATTTGCAGGAATTTGGATAGGGATAGGACTTGCTTTCTCTTGGGTTGCTGTAATCCCTTAAGTCTTGGGAATGACTGACAGTTGTAAATTTCGACAGTTGATTTATTTGGTGGTAGTTAGCCCCCTCTTTTATTGGCTTAAAAGATCAGAGTGATAAGGATTAATCCTCCGAGTTAATAAAATAATCCAACTCCTCTTAGCGAAAGGTTCTCCTTCCTCTTGAGTTGTATTGTGAGTCAGCAGCTAATCCAGCCAATGAAATTATTTGCTTTGCACAGGCAGCAACGCCACTTGATTGGTTATTGATGAGTCCTTTTTGTATCCCCTGTTCAAGATTTACGAGTAGTTTTGCTACCATTTGCGGCCGCTCAATATTGATCTCTTCAAAGTCTTGAACAATTAAGTCCATTGCCTTCACTGTAATCCTTCGAGCTTGTCTTCTACTTAATTCATACTCTTCGGTCACTCGGGTCGTTACTACGGTGCAGCTGTGGCCCTGAACAAGTAAATCAGCAGCAAACCATGCTCTTAATTCCATCTCCTGGTTATTAGCTTTTTTCATATTCCAGCCCCACGCAATGTAGATTCAATTCCCTCTGGAGCATGTGCAAACAAAGTGCCAACTCAGGAACCAAAGAAGGCATTAGATCCCAAGCTTGCTTCTTTTCTATTGTTGAAAAGGCGGAAGTCATTGCTTCTGCGAAAGTTAAAAAATCAGAGTGAATGACTTTAGTCATTTGATTTGATCTTGAACTCAGTTTCTTTCTGTCTAATGTCAGCATTTTCAATCTTGGGATCTAGCTCAAATGACTTCGACACAAAGCAAAGATAATATATCTATTGCTTCTAATATAAAGAATATTTGCATTATAAGTGCTGCTATAACTACTTAAGGCTTAGTAATTTTAGTCTATTAAACTCTCTTCAAGTCTTATTTATGAAGATTTGAGTGTAAGAAAAAACCGAGTAAAATCATTTATATGATTAGGGATATGGCCATAAAGAAAAAAAGAGCCGTTTGGCTCTAGTTTCTGCTCTAATTGATTTATATTTTGTGATTTTAGAAGTTTTTTAGCAATCCTTAGTGCCTTAGACTGCCTTCCCTGACTGCGGTTGAGGGTCATGCCCTCGTCGGGACTTGAACCCGAGACCTCTCCCTTACCAAGGGAGTGCTCTACCGCTGAGCTACAAGGGCTTGTGGAAAGATGGGCCGGGTTGGATTTGAACCAACGTAGGCAGAGCCAGCGGATTTACAGTCCGCCCCCATTAACCACTCGGGCACCGACCCGATCCACAAAATGACATTACCAGTAAACGGTGCAATTTTTCTTGAATTTGTTGGTCCTTTGAGGTTTGAATCGATACGATCTCTAAAGACCTTTAATTTTCAAAGCATATGGATCTTTTATTGATTAATGGTCCTAATTTGAACCTTGTTGGGCATCGTGAACCATCCTTGTATGGTTCTCAGACTTTAAGTGATATAGAAAAAAAGTTATTGGAAACTGCTAATGAACTTGAGGTGAAACTCGATTTTTTTCAAAGCAATTCAGAAGGTGAATTGATTGATTGCATTCATAATTGTATTAATTCGATTGATGGAATATTAATAAATGCTGGAGCTTATACTCATACTTCAATTGCGCTTAGAGATGCTTTATTAGGAGTTGAAATTCCCTATGTTGAATTACATCTAAGCAATATTTATTCAAGAGAAGAATTTCGCCATAAATCATTTCTGGCTGATAGAGCCGTTGGTGTAGTTTGTGGATTTGGCTCAATTAGTTATCAACTTGCATTGCAAGGAATAGTGGCCCATCTAAATCGATCTATAAAAAAACAAGGATAGTTTGATGTCAAATATTAAAAATCAACAAAAAATTCGTTGGCTAGTTAGTCAAACTAGTGATGCTTGGATAAAACAAGCAATCTCTCATCCAATGGAAATACTTTTGGATCATGCTCATTGTGAGAGAAAAGCTGCCGGAGTGGCTCTTCAATTAATGTTTCGCTACGTAAGTGAACCTGGTTTGTCTGAGGTCTTAAGCCCGCTTGCGAGGGAAGAACTCGAACATTTTGAAAGGGTATTGTCCATTTTAAAAACACGAGGAGAAAAACTTAAACAATTACCTTCCCCACCTTATGGCGCTATTTTGTCAAAGAATATCCGAAAAAAAGAACCAGAAAGAATGCTGGATAGTTTTCTTGTTGCTGGTTTAATTGAAGCGAGGAGTCATGAAAGAATGTCATTGCTAGCCTTGCATTCTTCTGATGCTGATATTCGTAGTTTGTATGAGGATTTATTAAAAAGTGAGGCAAGACATTTTGGTATTTATTTGAATTTGGCTGATGAACGATTTGATAGGAATAATGTTGTGTCTAGATTAGAAGAATTGGCTAGAATTGAATCTGATGCTCTTGTTGAACTTCACAATGAGCCAAGAATGCATAGCTAATTAAGTATTGATTTTGAGTGGAATAAAATTTGCAAAGAAAAAATGAATCTTTTGAAAGTTGTTGGGATAGGTCCAGGTGATCCTTCTCTATTAACTTTGGCAGCTGTCGATGCGATAAAAAACTCAACAGTTGTTGCCTTCCCTATCGCCAAGAAAGGAGGTAAGAGCCTTGCTGAAAAAATAGTCTCTCAGTGGATTACTAAAGATAAAAAAAAGTTGCCATTATATTTTCCAATGGTTTTTGATTCAATCTCTTTAAAAAAAGCCTGGCATTTTGCTGGAAACGAATTAATGAAGATGATTGAGAATGGGGAAAGAGTTGTGTTTCTTTCTCTTGGAGATATTTCATTATTTTCAACGGGTTCTTATGTTCTTATGGAATTTAAGAAAAATTTTCCTGAATGCGCAATTGAATTAATTCCAGGGATTACTTCATTTTCCGCTGCTGCGGCTAAAAGTCTATTGCCACTTGCTTTTCAAAGTGAACAATTACTTGTATTGCCTGTGCCAGCATCTTCTTCTTCTTTGAAGGCCCTTTTACAGGAGGCAGCTTCTATTGGAAGGATAATTGTGTTATTGAAGTTAGGGGATAAGTGGTCCTGGGTAAGACCATTACTTGAAAGCCTTGATCTTTTGGAGACTTCTATATTTGCCGAAAATATAGGATTTTCAGATGAACAGTTTATGAAAGCCTCTGATGTTCCGCCTCCTAGTAGAACATATTTTTCTTTATTAATTGTTCGTCAAAACTGGCCTTTAATAATGCCTTGATTTTTTCTAATTGAATTTTAAAAGAGCTTCTTCCATTAATTTTATTGCCTCATTTTGATTACTTGCTCTTACTAATTTTTGTCTCAACACGGAAGCTCCTACAAAATCTCTACATGTCCAATTCATGTGTTTTCTGGCTATTAGAAGCCCGTGATCTCCTTTTTTTAAAAGTAGTAGTTTGAGATGCTCAAGGCATAAATTTATTTTCATTTTTGCATCAGGGGTTTTAAAAGGTTTTTGATATTTAATCCCTTCATCAATTTGACCAACGAGCCATGGGGACCCCATGCTTGCTCTCCCAATCATTAATCCATCTGCTTTGGTTATCTCAAGGCATTTAAGTGCATCTTGAGAGTTTTTTATATCTCCATTTGCAATAACTGGTATGTCCATTGATTCTTTTATTTTGGCAATAGCCCTCCAGTCTGATTTCCCTGAAAAACCTTGCCTTCTAGTCCTTCCATGAACAGTTATTAATTGGGCTCCTGCCTCTTGGAGTCCCAAACTAAAGGTTATGGGATCACTAGTGGCTTCACACCAGCCCAATCTTATTTTCACAGTTACGGGGATTGATACGGCTTGAGAAACTTTTTTTACGATTTTTTGTGCAAGTTCTGGTTCTTTTAAGAGAGCACTTCCTCCCCCTTTTTTTGCAATTTTTTTTACGGGACAACCCATATTGATATCAATAAGAAATGCCCCAGCTGATTCTGCTTTTAAAGCGGCCTCGACCATTGAATCTGGTCGATGATCAAAAAGCTGTACACCTATTGGATCATTTTCTTCAGAAAGTTCAGTTACTTTTTGTTCTCCATGCCCTAATTCAAGACTTTTTGCATTCATCATTTCTGTAAAAAGTAATGCGTTTGGAGACCATCTACGGACGAAGTTTCTAAATACTTGATCGCTTACCCCTGCTAATGGTGATTGAATAATTGGACAATTCAGATACCTCGATATGCCATTCCCTGGTAAATAAATTGGAGGTAATATTTTCATCTGTTATATAATATTAATTAATAAATTGATGAGAAAAGCTTTGCTTTTAGAGGTGTTTGCTTTGAAGCAATCAATGAGAAATTGATTGCCAATAATTATATCTGATCTTTTAAATGATTAACTTTTCTTGACCTTACTCTTTTGAGCTCAAATTGCCTTTGATCTCTCATGTTGGATTCCTATCTCTTTGCTGATACTTGTAGCATGAAGAATTAATCTCGTATTGGACCTATAAAGGTTAAATAATCTTATGAAAGGAAGAGGAATTTGGCGCTTCCAGTAGTTGCGATAATTGGTAGACCTAATGTTGGTAAATCGACATTGGTAAATCGTTTGTGTCAAAGCAGAGAAGCGATTGTTCATGATGAACCTGGGGTTACAAGGGATAGAACCTATCAAGATGGTTTTTGGAGAGATAGGGATTTTAAAGTTGTTGATACTGGAGGGTTGGTTTTTGATGACGATAGTGAGTTCCTTCCTGAAATAAGAGAACAAGCAAATCTTGCACTTGAGGAAGCTGTAGTTGCAGTAGTTATTGTTGATGGTCAACAAGGAGTTACTGCTGCTGATGAATCAATTGCTGAATTCTTGAGGTCCCATTCTTGTCAAGCTTTGGTGGCAGTGAATAAATGCGAATCTCCTGAGCAAGGATTAGCAATGGCAGCTGAATTTTGGAAGCTAGGGCTTGGTGAGCCTCATCCCATTTCTGCAATTCATGGTGTAGGTACTGGTGATCTCCTTGATCAAGTCATTACGTTGTTTCCTTCAAAAGATTTGGATGAAGATCAGGATGCTCCTATTCAATTGGCAATAATTGGTAGACCCAATGTAGGAAAATCCAGTCTTCTTAATTCTATTTGCGGAGAAACAAGGGCAATTGTTAGTCCTGTAAGGGGGACTACTAGGGATACTATTGATACTCGAATAGTTCGTGATGGTAAGCAATGGAAATTATTAGATACTGCAGGAATTCGTAGACGGAGAAGTGTGAATTATGGACCTGAATTTTTTGGTATAAATCGAAGTTTTAAGGCTATAGAAAGAAGCGATGTTTGTGTTTTAGTTATAGATGCTTTAGATGGAGTAACTGAGCAGGATCAACGACTTGCTGGAAGGATTGAGCAGCAAGGTAGAGCTTGTCTAATTGTGATTAATAAATGGGATGCTGTTGAAAAAGATAGCCATACAATGAATGCAATGGAAAAAGACATTCGCTCAAAGTTATATTTTCTTGATTGGGCTGAGATGATTTTCACTTCAGCTATTACAGGACAAAGAGTAGAAGGAATTTTTGCACTAGCGATTTTGGCAGTTGAGCAGAACAGAAGAAGAATAAGTACTTCGGTGGTAAATGAAGTGCTTTCCGAAGCTTTGAAATGGAGAAGCCCTCCAACTTCTAGAGGAGGAAGACAGGGACGTCTTTATTACGGTACTCAAGTAGCAATTAACCCTCCAAGCTTCACTCTTTTCGTTAATGATCCAAAATTGTTTGGGGAAACATATCGACGATATATTGAAAGACAACTCAGAGAGGGAATTGGCTTTGACGGCACTCCTATTAAATTGTTTTGGAGAGGGAAGCAGCAACGTGATGCCCAGAAAAACTTCGATCGGCAGCATAAAGAACCTTCGAAATAGACGTTATTTATGGATTGGCTAAAAGAAATTCCTATTGGTCAATATGTTGCGGGTAAATCCAGTTGGCTTCGTTTAATTGATCCAAGAATTAAGTTCTCGTGGGTTTTAATGTTTTTAGTCACTCCCATTCTTGCATCTTCGACATGGAGAGTTGCTACTGCAATAGTACTACTATTAATTACATTTATTAGTTCTTTACCTAAAAGAATATGGTGGCGTTCTCTCTCTCTCTTATTGGCTTTTTCACTTTTTGTTGGATTACTTTCGATGCTTTTACCTGCGAGTGAATCTTCTAACCAATTGACAATTAGAGACCCTATTGAAATCCCTAATGCATTTCTTTTTACTCCTTCTTGGGAGCTGTTTAAGTTAGGACCACTCCACATTGGAGGAACATCTATTGGACCTTTAATCGTTGATCGACGCTCTGCTGAATTAGGTATTAAAACATCCACTTTGATTTTTACTGTTATTCATAGTGTGAATCTTATGTTGATCACGACGCCTCCTGAGGATCTTGTCTGGGCGATTAGATGGTTTTTATTACCTTTGACAAAACTAGGATTCCCTACGGAAAGAATGTCTTTCCAGCTTCTTTTAGCATTAAGATTTTTACCTTTAGTGCAAGAAGAATTGCAAAATCTTTTTCGATCTATTGGGGTTAGAGCTGTTAACTTTAAAAAGTTAGGACTTAAATCGTCTATAGGCTTGTTTTTATCTGTAGGGGAAAGACTTTTATCAAATATTTTGTTAAGAGCTGAGCAAGGAGCTGACTCTTTAATGACAAGAAAGGGTTATTGGGTTCCTTCTGAGCAGTTTCGACCTTCTTTTATTTCTGATAGTAGATACTTTTTAATTAATTTTGGATCGATCTTTTTTCTTGTGTTGGTTGTTATCTTTAGATGTAAGTATGGTACATTCTAGTTAAAAAATTACAGATTTGAACGCTGAGCGCTATTTAAATCATCCGACTTTTGGAATGTTATATCTTGTTTCTCCAGCAAGTAATGGTAGAGATGTCTATGCAACCTTATACGCTCAAAAAATATTTTTCTTGGTTACCTCTCAACCAAGAGGGGCAACTTTTGAAGTGATTCCATATATGGATGCTAGGCATTATGCAGAAATGAATTTATCTAAAAATAGACGAGAAAAAGCTGAGGATTTCATTACATGGAAAGAATTATTTAATCAAACTTTTATTTGATTTGAAAATTGACTAGCTTTACCGAAATGCAGGAAATTAAGAATCTACTACCAGTGGGGGTAAGCTTACTCGCAGTGAGTAAAAGTCAAGATGAAGAATCTATACGAAATTTAGCAGGTTATGGTCAAGTGGATTTTGGCGAAAGTCGCTTACAAGAGGCTATGAAAAAGAAAAAGAACCTTAATGATTTAAGTCGGATTAAATGGCACTTTGTGGGTAAATTACAAAAAAATAAGGTTCGAGGTGTAATAAAAGAATTTGATTTTATTCATTCGGTAGATTCCATGTCTTTATTAGAGAGAATTTCTAGGATTTCAGAAGAAGAGAGAAAAATGCCAAAAATATTCTTACAAGTTAAATTTAGAGATGATCCATCTAAGGGAGGTTTTTTGGTGGAAGATCTTTTAAAAAGTTGGTCAAAAATAAATGCTACTAGTAATATTCATTTGACAGGGCTTATGGCGATACCTCCAATTTCTCTTGATTTCAATCAAAGAAAAGATTTATTTAGAGATTGTAGAAATCTTGCAAATCATTTGAAATTAAAGGATTGTTCTATGGGTATGAGTAAGGATTGGAGAGAAGCAGTAGAAGCTGGCTCTACATGGATTCGCATAGGGTCTCTTTTATTTGGAGAACGTCCGAATTCAAACAAATCATCAGAGTTATAAAAAAAGCAATAAAAAAGCTTGCAGGTGAACATAAGTAGCGTTATTTAAGTATATGGTCCATTTTCAAGTATTTGAAGGTGTTTCCTTTGTTGGATTATCCAACCTTATAAAATCATCCCGAGAGGATTAACTGGTGTCGCTTATTTCCCGTCTTCGTGCTGTCGTTGCTGGCGACGATTTTTTAGATAGTGATTTTGATGAGCTCGATTACGAAACAGGCGACGAATTTGATAATTTCAATAGAGCTCGTAAAGAAAACAGTGGTGAGATAGCAACTTTATCTCAGTCCAATCCATTTGAAGGTGGCAATGGTTTACCTTCCTCAAACGTTATAGGCATGCCAGGAATTTCGACTACTGCTTCCGAGGTAAGCTTGATGGAGCCTCGTAGCTTTGATGAAATGCCAAGAGTAATTCAAGCTTTGCGTGAGAGGAAGACAGTTATTTTAAACCTCACAATGATGGATCCAGATCAAGCTCAAAGAGCTGTTGATTTTGTTGCGGGCGGTACTTTTGCTATTGATGGACATCAAGAAAGAGTAGGAGAAAGTATTTTCCTTTTTGCTCCTTCTTGTGTAACGGTCACTAACTCTTTCCAAGAAGAGGCTTCCCCTTCAAACATGGTTAATAAAGCATCGGATTTAATTTCTAAGGAGTCAAATCCTGCACCAGAACCTGCCTGGGGAGAGACAATGGTGACAGCCCTTTAAAACTTTACAAAGGTTGGAAACATCTATTGGTATCATTGGGTTTGGACGTATGGCGAGGGCTATTATTTCACCTCTTTTAGAAAGAGGTGAATATACCCCTGATCAAGTTTTTGGTGTTGTTGGTAAAGCTTCAAGTATTCCAGAAGCATTAAAGGAGCTTCCTGAATGTGTAAGAGTTGTTTCTAGTAATGATGATCTAGTGGAAATGGTTTGGGGAGCTTCTCTCCAGATTTTGGCTGTAAAGCCGCAGCAACTCAAAATAATTAAAGAATCGGCTCCAAGCCTTAAATTTATTAATCAAGCCTCAAAACCTTTAATGGTATCAATTTTAGCTGGGATAACTTTGAAAACTCTCCAGGAATCTTTCCCTAATCATATTTGTGTAAGAGCTGTTCCAAATACTCCTTCACTAGTGGGAGAAGGTCTTACTGGCTTGGCTTTCGGAGATAATATAACTTCGCAGCAGAAACTCAATGTAAAAAGGATTTTCGAGCCAATAAGTGAAATTTTTGAATTACCGGAACATCAACTTGATTCTTTTTTGGCTTTAACATCATCTGGCCCTGCCTATATAGCTTTGATGGTAGAAGCTATGGCTGATGGAGCTGTTGCTGCTGGATTACCACGTCATTTATCAAATCAATTAGTTCATAAAACTTTCTCAGGGACGGCATCTCTCTTAAGAGAGAAAGGTTTACATCCTGCGGAACTTAAAGATATGGTCGCATCCCCAGCTGGTACGACAATTAGTGCTCTTCGACACCTTGAACTTACGGGCTTGAGATCTGCTTTGATTGAAGCAGTTGTTTTAGCAGCTGAGAAGAGTCGCCAATTGGCTGAAAAGATGTCGAGTTGAATGAATTAAGAACGTTATTATATAAATTTTCAAGTGAGTCAATATTTTGTTGAAGTGTATACCGTTCTTCTACTCTTAAACGAGCACGTTTACCTAATTCATTTGTAAGTACTGGTTGATCTCTTAAAACAGGTAAAAGAGTTCTTAATTGTGAAGTAACAGCATCTGTACTTAAAACAATACCTGCACCACCTTCAATTACTTCTCCATCTGCTCCAGCATCTGTCGCTACACATGCTGTAGCAGTAGCCATTGCTTCAAGCAAAGCGATAGATAATCCTTCAACTAGACTGGGAAGTAAGAAAACTTCTGCCATTTGAAGCAAAGCAACTCTTTTATTAAGGTCAGATTCATAGCCCCACCAAGTTACATTTACTTCTTTATTGAAAATTGAATTATTTTCAAGAGTTGGTCTTAAGGGACCATCTCCAACTATTACTAGTCGACAACCTTTTGGCTGAACTAACTTCCATGCACGAAGAAGTGCTTCAACATTTTTTTCAGAGGCAATTCTGCCCATATAAATAAATATCCTTTCGGATCCAAGCTTCTCTCTAATCTCAAGTTGAAGATTGCTTAATGAATCAAAGGTATCAGGCTTCCATTTCTCAATAGCAATTCCATTAGGTATGACAGCAAGTCGACTTTCTTTTACTCCAAGTTTTTCCAGTACTTCTGCTTGCATATCTGAGAAAACTATTACTTTGTCAAATTTGGCTAAAGATGGTGCATAAAGTTGGTAGGTGAGTTGCTGAGTATTTGCTGTGAGGTTTCTAAGTTTTGAATCAAATGCTGGATGAAAAGTTGCAATCAAAGGTACATTGAGTTGCTGGCAAAGCTCAGGTAATCGGAAATCAAGAGGGGAAAGAGTAAGACTTGCATGGACTAAATCAGGTTTAAGTCTAAAAAGAGACTCTCTCAGTTCTCTTTGTGCTCTTGGAGATGGGATTGTATAAACCTGAGATTTAATTAAATAAGGAAGACTTACGTCGGGATCATTTGCTAGTAAAGAGGTTTTGTTCTCTCCGTGTCTTCGAGGATTATCAAAGTGAATGAAACTTGTTTTATGCCCTCTTTTTCTAAGCTCTTCAGTCGTGCTTAGCCCATAACAGACATTGCCACAAAAAGGTGTTTTTTTGCCCAGCCAGGCTATATGGGCCAAATTTTGAAGAAAAATCTGTGATTCAAAATAGCAGGTACTCAATACTTCTTCGAGAACTATTGTTATTAGTTAAATTTTTTTGAACTAAGAACAACTGGTTAAAGCAATATGAAAATAATATTTCAGAAATTAAAAGACCTTTTTCTTTTATGTGATTTATAGAAAGAAATTTTGTTAATTCTATTTCTTTAATTAGAACTATAAAAGAATAACTAATAAGAGTAAAATATTTTTAAATATCTTTTGTAGTAGTTAACTTCAGATTGAGATGAAAAGGATTGAATAGATTTTACTATTGGAAGTCCTTGTGAAATATTGCTTCTAAATACTATGTTTTCTCTACATATCTATTTTTATTAGATCATTGATTGCATATACCTCTCTCATCATTTCTAAAGAACTTATTCTTTTTTGTAGATGTGTTACTATCCATAATTCAACAACTTTTAATAATTTCAGCCAAACATGTTTAGGACCTAATATGCTTCCATCGCTATGAAAAGGTATATTTTCTTTTAGGAGTCTTTGCAGTAACGCTAGTTCTGATGGATTCAATTCAATATCTGAATTAGGTATTGAACCAATAGCAAAACCTTCTTCGGGAATAAGACTACATCGCCACGACCATTCACCAATTGGTGGAATTAACTTTGAACCTGAACGACAGCAATTTTGAAGTGGTAAACAATACCCACCTAATGCTAATAAGTGTATGCACGATTGAACACTTATAGCCAAAGAATGTAAGGAGTTAAATTCATTTTTATGGAGATTATCTAATCTATTTAAATGAATCAAAACGATCTTAAGTAGTTCTTTTTGTGGATCATCATTACCAACAAGAATCATTATTAATTCAGAAATTGCCTGCGCAGCTGAAAGTGTTTCTATATGTTTGCCAAGATTTCCATAACTCTTTAGGATTTTTATTTGTGTTACTCTTTTGAGATTTTTTTTGCCAATTATATGTAAATCTAGAAAAGTAAATGGAGATGTTGCACCTAGTCTGCTTTTTGGTTTTCTTGCCCCTGGTATCGCAAGTCTAGATATCCCATTCTCTTCGCTAAGGATAGTTAGAAGCCTGTCATTTTCTCCAAGTGGACCAACTTTTAGTGATAGACCTTTAATTCTTTGGTTGGAATTCATTGAGTCTTATCTTTTTGTCCTTGGATAAGTTCATATCCAAAGCTCGTTCCTATATAAGTAGCACCTGCTTGGATAATTTCTCTTGCTTGATTGAATGTTTTAATGCCTCCTACTGCTTTAATTGAACATCGGTTTTTAACTATTTCAGAAAGTTTTTTTATTTGAACACTTGTTGTAGGTGGACCAAATCCATTACCACTTTGGATTCCATTAACTCCTGCTTCAATAGAGGCATTTATTGCTATTGAAAGATTTTTTGATGCTAAGAGACTATTTGTATCAACTATTACTCTAACTGGTATACCAAGTTCACAAATTAGATTTACTTCCTCGGCAAAAAACTGATTGTTTTTTTCATTTAAAGCATGAAAATTTGGAACTAAGTCTAATTCCTCTGCTCCCTCTTCAATGGCATATTCGGCTTCTTTTAGTTTGTTGAGAGTTGGGATAAAGCCGAATGGGAATGCAATTATGGAAATTAATTTTGTGTTGTTCTTGCTACCTAATCTTTTACGAGCAATTGGGAGATGAGTAAGGCTAGTACATAAACCAGCAAACCCATTTTGTTTGGAAGCATCACAAATTTTATGAAGCATTTCCGAATCCATGTGGGGATTTAAAGCTGCTTGATGTATCAATTTGGAAATATCTTCAAAATCCTCTTTTGAACGTTGCCTTCCCATTTGCTTAATACTTAATTTTTCTCTTGAATTACTCCATAACCTCCATGATTCCGCTTGTAGATAACCCTTAAAGCTAAACCGTTTTCATCTCGAAAGAGATAGAAGTCATGATCAATTAAATCTAATTGTTCCCTAGCTTTCTCTATACTCATTGGAGTCATCTCAAAATATTTACGTCTTACTCCTGGATCTGGTAGATGTGGTTCTTTGCCTTTGACAAGTGATGTATCTATAGATGTTGATTCTATAGTTTCTTGATCTTGGGCTTGGTGTGCGGACTTGTTCTTGTGATGATTGTTGTGACGCTCTTTATACTTACGTAGCTGTCGAGCGAGTTTATTTGCTACTAAGTCGATGCTTGCATAAAGATTTTCACTTCTTTCTTGGGCCCTTATCACTGTTCCATTTGCGAAAACTGTCACCTCTGCTATCTGTTGAGGCACTCTTGGATTACGAGCAACTGAGAGGTGGACATCTGCCTCCTTTACCATTTCATGGAAATTATGGGTTGCTTTATCAATCTTTGTTTGTGTGTATTCACGTAGAGATGGGGTTAATTCAAGGTTTCGTCCATGAATAAGAAGCTTCATTCTTTTTCTCGAGAGCCAGGGCCTGATTACAACCTAGATCTAACCCCTCAACTTGTACAAACTTCTTCTGCTTTTCTTTTTGAGCCAGAAAGAATTGTTCCATTTGATTTGGCATTAAATTGGCAGAAAGATTTTCAGAAAACCCTGATGGATAAACCATTCTCGCCTCAAGCAGTTTGGTTACTTCAGCATGAATCTTGTTATACCCTGGGGAGAGGGAGTGATAAGAAAAACTTGTTGTTTGATGAGGAAAATAGTCCAGCACCTCTCTATAGAATTGATAGAGGTGGAGAGGTTACTCATCATGTTCCTGGTCAAATAGTTGGATATTTTGTTCTGGATTTGAATTTGTTCAAAAAAGATTTGTTTTGGTATTTAAGAGAATTGGAGCAAGTATTGATTGATGTGCTTGGTTTATTAGGGCTTGAGGGCCAAAGAGTAAATGGATTGACAGGAGTTTGGTGTAAAGGCTTCAAAGTTGGTTCCATAGGTATTGGGTGTAAGAGATGGGTTACTCAACATGGATTCTCGCTTAATGTTGATTGCGATTTAATTGGCTTTCAGAGGATCATCCCTTGCGGTTTAGATAAACAAAAAATAGGAAGATTGAATGATTTCATACCTGATATCAAAGTCTGTGACGTTCAGCCGCTTGTAAGAGAATCGGTTAAAAGAAGATTTAAATTAAACTGGGAAAACTAAAAACTTAATTTCTCTTTTAGTTAAATGGAAATTAAAAAAATTAATTTTAGATAATTATCAAGATGATTAATTTAAAAAAGTCTTTTAAGGGTTCTTCTCAAGCACTTGCTTTTTGGGTTCCAGATATAAAAGAAAAAAAAGCTTTACATAGAAACTCTCAAATTCAAAAACTTACTCGAGTTGATCAAATATGGGAATGGCTAGGAGTTCATTTTGGTCATATAAAAGCTGTTGACTCTCCTCATACATTTCATCCAGAAAGCTTTACATATAAGGAATTGACAGAAAATATTTCCAAAGCGGCAGAGGGATTTGTTGAAATGGGAGTAGAGCCTGGAGATGTGGTTGCTCTTTTTTCTGAAAACAGTCCTAGATGGTTAATTGCTGATCAGGGAATCATGAGAGCAGGTGCCGCAGATGCAGTTAGAGGGGCTACTGCTCCAGTTGATGAACTTAAGTATATTCTTGAGGACTCTCATGCAGTTGGTTTGATTGTTCAAAATTCAGAGGTTTGGAGAAGACTTTCTCTTGAGGAACGTCAAAAAAATGGTTTGAAATTTGTAATTCAACTAGAGGGAGAATCTGGCGAAGGTGTTCTTGAATGGAACACTTTTATGGAGAAAGGGTTAGTTAATAAACAGGGAATTAAGTCTAAAAATGAAATTGATAACAAGCAAACAGAAATAGCTACTATTTTATATACTTCAGGGACTACGGGTAGGCCTAAAGGTGTGCCGTTAACTCATTCTAATTTAATGCATCAAATTAGATCTTTATCTTGTGTTGCGAATCCATCCCCGGGATCACCAGTATTAAGTGTTTTGCCAATTTGGCATTCATATGAACGTAGTGCTGAATATTACTTTTTCTCGTGTGCGTGTACTCAAACTTATACAACAATAAGATATCTAAAGGATGATTTGCCAAGGGTTAAGCCAATAGTAATGGCTACAGTCCCAAGGTTATGGGAATCAATAAAGCTAAGTTTCGATGATGCAGTTGAAAAAATGCCTGCTTTTCGCAAGCTTGTAATAAAGATGGCACTTTTAAATAGTAAGCAATATAAATTAGCACTTCGAAAATTAAATTCCTTGACAATTAATAGGGTCTCAATCTTGGAGCGGTTTTTATCTTTAATTGTGGTTGTTGTGTGTTCTCCACTTCACTGGATTTCATCAATTTGTCTATGGCAAAAAATTCTTACAAAGATTTGTGGAGGGAGATTGAGATTTCCGATAAGTGGGGGTGGTGCAATTGCACCTCATATTGATTCTTTCTTTGAATCAATTGGAGTGGAATTATTAGTAGGTTATGGCTTGACAGAAACTAGTCCAGTTCTTACTTGCAGAAGACCTTGGAGAAATATACGTGGAAGTGCAGGTCAACCTCTACCCCAAACAGAAATAAAGGTTGTCGATTCAGAAACACTTTCTATCAAAAATTTGAATGAGAAAGGTTTGGTAATGGCTCGAGGCCCTCAAGTGATGTCTGGTTATTTAGGTAAAAAGTCAGAGTCTGAAAAGGTTTTAGATATTAATGGTTGGTTTAATACAGGAGATTTGGGGATGTTACTTAGTGATGGATCGTTAGTCTTGACAGGGAGAGAAAAGGATACGATTGTCTTAACTAGCGGAGAAAATATTGAGCCCGGACCTCTTGAGGAAGCTTTAATTTCATGCCCCTTGATAGAACAGGCTTTTTTGTTAGGTCAGGACCAAAAGCATCTAAGTGCTTTACTTGTTCCTCGAACTGATTTACTTCATGCATGGGCAATAAAACAGGGATTGTCTTTGAAATTAAACTTGGAACTTTGTCCAGGTGATATTGAATTAAGAAAGTTGTTGAGAAGAGAAATGAACAAAGTTTTATTAGATCGCTCTGGCTCTAGACCAGAAGAGAGATTATTTGCAATCGCTTTGGTTAAGCCATTTACTATTGAAAATGGGATGCTTACTCAAACCCTTAAGCAAAGACGCCCACAAATTTTGCAAAGAGACTTGAAAGTTATAAATGAAATTTATCATTCTTAATTTGTTTATTTGGTCAATTAAATTGACCAAACCGTCTTTTGCTGAGAATCTTGGAATTGGTTATAAGTTCCGTTTAAAGTGGATTCAATTTCTATAAAACGCTCAATAACAGTTAGGGCTGTTGTAACACCTGCCTGGAAAGAGGAGGCTGAACGCGAATTAAGTAATGCAATTTCTACAACAGATAAGCAACTTGGTGAATTGGAAAAAGAAGGGCAACAAATAGTTGATGGAGTTAGAAGTCAGAGTTCAAACCCTCTTGACCCTAGAGTGCAACAACAAGTCTCTCAAGTTCAGGAGCAAGTTGCTGCAAAGAGATCAGAGTTCGAAGAACAAAAAAGGAATCTTTTGCAACAGCAAGCTCAGGTGAGAGAATTAGAAATGGAACAAATTGTTGAGCAAGGACAAATAGATAGTTTTTGTGATTTAAAAGTTGGGGATAATTTAGTAAGCAAAATGGGCGTAAGTATTCTTGTTCGAGATGGCATCGTAGAAGAAATAGAACAGGCTTCTTCTTAAATTAAGTTCAAGACAAGGAGATGCGTTAGTTGAGGGGATTCCCCTTCACTAGGTTGTTTATTTATAACTAGTTCATTTATTAGTTTGTGGGCAAATCTGAGTTATAAGGTTTCAAATAGTGCCTTTGGATACTGACATGGGTAAGATGTATTCATCCCACTTAACCGCCTTTCCAAGTAGGGAAAAGTTAGGACAGCGGTTAGGAAAACCCACTCAAACCCAGTAAGGACCGAACATATGGCAACTCATGACATTTTTATGCCTGCTTTAAGTTCAACTATGACCGAAGGTAAGATTGTGGAGTGGCTTAAGAAGCCTGGAGATAAAGTTGGAAGAGGGGAGTCTGTTTTAGTTGTTGAGTCAGATAAAGCTGATATGGATGTGGAGTCATTTCATGAAGGATTCCTTGCCTCAATTGTGATGCCTGCAGGAAGCTCTGCACCTGTTGGAGAAACTATTGGTTTGATTGTTGAGAGTGAAGATGAAATTGCTGCTGTTAAAGCCAAGTCGCCTACTCCCTCAGAGCCAGTTAGTGAAGAAGTAGAGAAGTTAACTCCACCAGTAGAAAAAAATGTTTCTCTCTCAGACAGCTCTAATGGAAAAATATTGACAAAAGAGAAAGTTGTTGTTCCGCAAATACCAAGTAATGCCCCTCAAGTTTTTAATGATGGTCGAATTGTCGCGTCCCCAAGAGCTAAAAAACTTGCTTCTCAACTAGGAGTCGATTTATCAACTGTAAGAGGAACAGGACCTCATGGGCGGATACAGGCTCAAGATGTTCAAAGTGCTAACGGACAACCAATAAGTGTTCCCTGGGTTGCTGAAAGTGATTCTCCAGCTTCAATATCTTCTTCTAGTCCAAAAACTGAAAAATCTACAGAATCAGAGAAAAAACCTCTCCCTGGAAAAAGTTTTGGATCAAGAGGAGAAACTATTGCTTTCAATACTCTCCAACAAGCAGTTAATCGCAATATGGAGGCAAGTTTAAATATTCCTTGCTTTAGAGTGGGATATTCGATTCTTACTGATGAGTTGGACTCATTTTATAAAGAAGTTAAACCAAATGGAGTGACGATGACGGCGCTACTTGCAAAGGCTGTTGGACTAACACTTGCTAGGCACCCTCAGGTTAATGCTGCCTGTAGCTCCGGAGGTATTGCGTATCCTTCAGAAATAAATGTGGCTATTGCAGTAGCTATGGAGGATGGAGGTTTAATTACACCTGTGCTTAAGAAGGCTGATGAGACAGCTCTTTCTGAGTTATCTCGTCAATGGGCAGATCTTGTAAAACGTGCAAGAAATAAGCAATTAGAACCTCATGAATATAGTACTGGCACTTTTACTCTCTCAAACCTAGGTATGTTTGGAGTTGATCGATTTGATGCAATTCTTCCACCTGGTACAGGAGCCATTTTAGCTGTGGGAGGTTCTCTACCTAAAGTAGTTGCTTCTAAAGATGGTTCTATTTCTATAAAAAAACAGATGCAAGTAAACCTTACCGCAGATCATAGAGTTATATATGGCGCGGATGGAGCATTGTTCTTGAAGGATTTGGCTTATCTAATAGAGAAGAATCCTCATAGTCTTTCTGCTTGAATATGGAGTGAGGGCAAGCTGGATGAATTTAATTTAACCATTAAATATCTTATTTGACGTGTTTAACCTGCAAGATAATCTTTTAAGTTCATATAATTATGATTTGCCTCATGATTTAATTGCGCAATCACCTACCGAGCCTCGACATGCCGCTAAATTAATGATTATAAAGAATGGAGTATCTGATCCATTAAATATTACTCATGCAAGGATATGGGATTTAAAAGATGAGTTAAGACCCGATGATCTTTTAGTTGTTAATAACACTCGTGTTCTAAAAGCAAGATTGAGGGTTCGATTGTCAGGTGGAGGTTTGGCGGAGTTACTGTTAATGGAACCTCAAGGGGAAGGACGTTGGCTTTGTCTTGCTCGTCCTGGTAGACGTATGAGATCTGGAGATGAATTGTTGTTTGATATTTCTTCGAAGAGTTCTTTACTTTTAAAGGTTGTTGCTAAAGATGAAAGTACTGGAGGAAGAATTATTCAATTCCCACAAGAATTTTCTAGTAGGGCACAAATGGAAAAGTTAATAGAAGACTGTGGAGAAGTTCCGTTACCTCCTTATATAAAACAGGATAAATCTATTAGCCATGATGAAAAATATCAGACTCGTTTTGCTCTTAAACCAGGAGCTATAGCTGCGCCTACTGCAGGTTTACATTTGAGTGACAAACTTATAGAAGTTTTAAAAAACAAAGGTATTAGGTTTGCTCAAATAACCTTACATGTTGGTCTTGGAACTTTTAGGCCTTTAGAAGAGGAAGACTTATCTCAACTTCATTTGCATCGTGAGTGGGTAGAAGTAAATGAAGATGCTATAGAAGCAGTAGAAAATTGTAGAAAAAAGGGTGGCCGAGTTTTTGCGGTAGGCACTACTAGTGTAAGAGCCCTTGAGTCATCTTTTATCTTAGGTGGAGGAGCTTTAAAGTCTTTTGAAGCCCATGTTGACTTAGTGATTAAGCCAGGATTTAAATTTGGAGTAGTAGATGGCTTGCTAACAAATTTTCACTTACCTAAAAGCTCATTATTACTATTAGTAAGTGCTTTTCTTAGTCGCAAACGTATGTTGAGCCTTTATGAAAATGCAATAGAAAATAAGTATCGATTTTTTTCTTATGGTGATGCAATGTTGATATCGCCTGATTCTATTTTGTAAGTTTTGTCCTAGGCTAGAGATGGTTCTTTGATGATTCCTGCGGGGACATTTTCAAACATAATTGAAGAGATATACCTTTCTGCAAGATCAGGTAAAATGACAACTATTGTTTTCCCTGCAAACTTTTCTTGTTCCGCAAGCCTTACTGCTGCTGCTGCTGCTGCACCGCAAGAGATACCGACAAGTAGTCCTTCTTCTTGAGCTAGGCGTAATGCCATAGCTATTGACTCATCATTTGATACTTGCTCGACTTTATCGACTACTGACAAGTCAAGGTTTTTAGGAATAAATCCAGCTCCGATCCCTTGGATTTTATGAGGGCCAGGTTTTACTTCCTCTCCATTAAGAGTTTGAGTTATTACAGGACTATGAGTTGGTTCAACAGCAACAGATAGTAATGATTGCTTTCTTTCTTGCTTTATATAGCGTGAAATGCCTGTAATTGTTCCACCAGTTCCTACTCCAGAAACAAGAACGTCAATTTTTCCATCTGTATCATCCCAAATTTCAGGACCAGTTGTTTTGAAATGTATCTCTGGATTAGCAGGGTTATCAAACTGACCGGGCATGAAATATTTTTGTGGATCACTTTGTGCTATTTCGTTGGCTTTAGCGATGGCACCAGGCATACCTTTTGCTGCCTCAGTAAGAATCAATTCAGCCCCCAAAACAGCCATCATCCTTCTTCTCTCGATGGACATGGACTCTGGCATCGTAAGAATAAGTTTGTATCCTCTTGCGGCAGCTGTATATGCAAGGGCTATACCTGTATTCCCCGATGTAGGTTCAATAATGACCTTGTCTTTATTTAGTAAACCTTTCTTTTCAGCATCCCAAATCATATTTGCGCCAATTCTGCACTTGACGCTATAAGCAGGATTACGTCCTTCTATTTTGGCTAGAACCGTTGCCTTAGCATTTTTAGTGATTGAATTAAGTTTAACCAATGGGGTATGACCAATAGCAAAACTATTGTCTTCATAGATTCTGGACATTTGAAGAAACTACTTTTAACTAATTATCTAAATCTAGGGAAAATAACTGTAATTGGTTGTTTATATAATACTTAGTAGTGATTTAGTTATTATTTTCCATTGATAAGTCGAACCTTCTCCATAATTCATCTTGATTTTCAAGACCCACAGATACCCTTAGTAAATGAGATGAGACTCCGCACTCTTTAGCCCATTGGAGTTCTTTATAGTGTGCCAATAAAACATAAGGACAAACTAATGTAAAATTTGTACCTAAACTTGGACCTTTGCAGACCATTAGCCTGTCATAAACTCTTTTTGATGCTTCAAGTCCTCCTTTAAGTTCAAATGATAATAGGCAGCCGTATCCCCCTCCAGGCTTCAATAGAGAATTAAAGTTTTTACAGTCTTTTGGATGTCTAACCTTTGCAATTTCCTTCTTTGTCTCTAATTTCTCTTTCAATCGTAAGCATGCATTATTTAACTTTTTTAGACGATAAATTATATCTCGACTAGTTATTTCAAGTTCAATAGCATCTGAGTCAGATAATGTTGAGAGTGCAACATTTGGGATTGTCTCTGCTAATTCATTTTTCCATTTTGAATAAGGACTTATTACAACACTACCAGCAAGAATATCTCCGCGACCGGCAAAGCTTTTTGTTAGTGAACTGAAAATTACATCTGCAAAAGGAGTTACGTCAATATTTATAGGTGAACCAATAGTATCGTCAACTATTACTGGAATATCTTTTTCATGGGCTAATTTTGATATAGATATTAGATCAACACATTGAAGTAAAGGGTTACTAGGTATTTCTATTATAAGGGCGGCTGGATCTCTTTCCTCGAGCTCTCTTTTGATTTGGACTAATGAGGTCTCCACTAAAAGATCACTACCCTGATAAATTACTTGTGGAAGCTTCAGGACATCGACATATGGAAAACCTACTTGAAGAATACGGCGATTTCCTCTGATTTTTTTTAGGGCATTAAGTATAGTAGTTAGGGCCGCCATCCCTGATCGATGTAGATGAACTAAATTTCTATCGCAATCATATAAACTTGCTAAACGATTACAAAGTTCATATCGTGCCTTCTGGCCATTGTCTCCAGATGGCTTTGCCTCCTTCCCAAGAGCAATTGCTGCTTCTCGTGATGATAAACCGAGTCCTGTATGCTGCCAAAAAGCTTTTGCTGAAGCAGTATTTTCTTTGTCGACGATTAAACACTTAAATCCTAGGAAATCTTTAATTTTGGTTTGGCAATTAGGATTTACTCTATGACAATGGTTTTGAGCACATGTAGCGGTATCGATATTAGGATAAGGCCAACTGCTTTGATTGCTTTCCTCGTGAAACTTAAGAGATTTATTAGCTAGCTCAGCGATTAAAGGATTAAATCCAAATCTTGGATAAATGGCTTTTAATGAACTTAGACAGCCTGGATCTTTATTTTCATAGTCGACAACATCTTGCCAGCGAGGTAATGCTACAGAAACTGCATGAGGACTTATTGGTAGGGGTTCCCCTAGATCTTTAGCGCTCCAGCAAGGGTTAGTTTGTAAATTGCGTTTTTTCAAGAGATCTTTTCAAATGCTTGATTTAAGTCTGCAATTAAGTCATCAATATCTTCACAACCAACAGAAAAACGAATAAGTGAATCATTTATACCTATCTTTAATTTTGTTTCCCTTGGAACTGATGCATGTGTCATTGTTGCTGGATGGCAAACAAGACTTTCAATTCCTCCTAGACTTTCAGCCATTTTGAAGAAGCGAAGACTTTTGCAGAAGTAATAAGTTGTCTTTTCATTAGCATTAAGGCTTGCAGTGACAATTGCACCTCCAGAAACCATTTGCTTTCTTGCTAGTTTACTTTGTGGATGATCATTCCTGAACGGATATCGAACAACATTTATTAGTGGATGAGCCGCAAGTTGATTAGCTATCTCAGATGCATTTCTGACTTGCCTTTCTAGTCGAAGGGGAAGTGTCTTTACACCTCTTGTGATTAACCAGCAATCAAAAGGAGAAGGATTTAGCCCAAGTGCTTTTTGTGCAAAAATGAGACGTTTATTCCATTCGGGACTTTCTGTGCAAACTGCGCCACCAAGAGCATCCGAATGACCATTAATATATTTAGTAGTACTTGTTAAAGATAAAGTCGCCCCAAGTTTAAGAGGTTGTTGTAGAATAGGCGTTGCAAAAGTATTGTCTACCACCACTGGAACTTTTATTTGATTCGCAATATTACAAATTTTGTTTATATCAATTATTTTGAGTAGTGGATTGGTTGGACTTTCTATCCAAATCATTGCAGGATTAAGCTCTGGAATAATTTCTTCAGGAATTGCCTTAGTAAAGTCTATCCATACAGTTTTTAATCCAAAACGATTGAAAACTTGCTCGAATAACCTTACCGTACATCCATAAAGATTCTCTTCACATAGTATTAAGTCACCTTTTTTTAGAGAAGAAACTATTGCTGTAATTGCAGCAACTCCAGAGCTAAATACATTTGCATATTTGCAATCTTCTAATGATGATAAAACTGATTCTAGAATACGGAAATTGGGATTACCTGAGCGAGTGTAATCAAATCCACCATCATTCCCATGAATAAAAGTTGAGCTTGGAAATATGGGGGGCATTATTGTCCCTGTTTCTTTTGCATAACTTTCTTTGTGATGAATAACCCTTGTATTTAGTCCAGGGTTAATTATCCTTTCGTCTTTTTCTGAACTCATATTTATTTAGTTGATTTTCTTAAGGTTAGAGAAAAACATGATAAAGCCCTAAGAAAAAAGGGTCGAAATAATTTCATTTTATGAAAGACCAGTCAGGTAAAAGGATTAAACCTTTCTTGAATAAGTATAAGCTTTTGTCTATAACTGAGATCTATGGCAGTTTTCTTGCTTTGTGCAAAGTTCTTCTTGGATATGATTTACGCATTTACTAAGAATCCAGAAAGTTACAGAAGGTTTGCATGAGAACAGATCGCACTGCGTACACTTTGGATAGCAGAACCTTATCTGAGACGAGTTCCTGTCGAGGCGCTCATTCTGCTTTTTTTGCTTGATCCATAACGAAGGTTTTAACTTGCAGACCTGTTCTATTAGTAATACAGTTGAAAGCTAGTTCTAGCCTTATTTGGTTGCCCTGAATTCCAGTTGCTCAAGCTTATGGGTGCCAATTTGGACAGATTTTCAACAAGACTCTGAGCGCAGACCGATTATTAGTAGTAGGCTTGTACTATTAATGGACCTCTTGAATGAAGAGAGACGGATGGATCAAGGAACGAAGTGGCGTTTGGATACTTCGTTTCAGGTACGACTGGGAATCTTGGGAAGAAGACCCTCGTGTACTTGTTGACAAAGGAAGACTCGAAGCCAGTGGCGTTCCTCTTCTTAAGACTAGGAAACGTATGCGTAGGCAATCTGCCGTAATACTATGGGGAAATCTTTTAGCCGCAGGCTGGGAGAGAGTTAAACCTCAATGGGACTAGTTTGAGGTAAGGATTAGTTTCTTTTATGTATTTTTACTCACCTCAGCTTGTGAGGCCTCTGAGTACTAGCTCTATATGTAATTAGGCTTCTAATATTTTGTCGTTTTTTATAAGCTTTAATCCTAATTTTACCGGCTTTTGACGAACACTGCTGGTCACTAAATAACTTAGGAAACTAGAAGTATCACTATTCAAAGCAAGAGACGCATTATGTTAGATCAGAGTAATAGTCAGCTAAATTCTTAGCCCATTCTTTGTGGTGCTCATCTAAATCTAAGTAGTTCATTTGAGCGTTTGCCTCTAACATCTGACTTAGTAATTCAATCTTTGTATCAGTCACTTCTGGTGAATAAAACTTCAGTGGCTGTTTAGTAAGCAAGTTGTCTCCACTCATAAATCACCCAGCTGAAAAATTTAGAATATAAAGCTTTTACTCTATGTTGTGACAACAAATAGAGATGTTTAAGGATTTATTCCTGTTTGCTTTACAAAATTAAGAGATTAGAGATGGAGACAATATATTCAGTAGCTGAATAATTGACAGACAGATTCTTTGTGTCTTAAGTCTTTTATTTAAATTTTCCTACCTTTTGGATAATGAACTTCCTGAAGACCACATACTTCTGAATCCCACTTTGTCTTTAAGCAACATAAAAGGAAGACGCGCTAAAATCGCTAACGCAATCAATGCATAAATGTCTGTCGTAAACCTTGCTATACCCCATTCAGACGAAGCAAGTGCAAAAATAGATAGCTGCATGAATCTATGGTCTTTAGGTAAGTTTAATGTATATCTATAAAACAAGCAGATAGGATTTTCTTATAGAAAATTATTGAAGGTAAAAAGCCGTTTAAGACATTGAGACTTAGCTTTTATTATGTATTTAAATCAAATTCAGATTTTGAACTTTTCCTAGGAGTTTGAACTAAACCATCCTTTTCTTCGGATATCTAAAAAAGAGAAGCTGTTCTAGTAATAAGAAGCTTTCCAAACAATATTGTGTAATAGGGAGTAAACGTGACCAACAAATTAATTTTGCAAATGCTAACGAGAATTAATGGTCAATATTTACACTGCAATTACGAATTTTTTAGGAATGATCAAGGTAATTGATAGTTGTCGGGATCTTCTTTGTTTGTTCGGTTTTGTTCAGTTGAGGTTTGATTAATTTTGGTGCTGATGTTCTGCCTCAAATATTTGGCTTTGATCTTGATTTTTCAATTAAATACAACAATACCGTGTTAAGAGGTAGATTAAATAGTGGAACTCTAAACTAATGACTAAAGATTGGAAACCAGTAGATCCTCAGGTCCTAGTCGATGCTTGGGAGGAAGTAAAAGACTTTGCCGAAGGGATACAAAAAGATCTTGCCTGTCCTGACGAAGAAGTTGCAAAGATTCTGAGGTCTGTTGCTGATAGTTTTCATGGAGTTGAAGAGGTTCTGGATAAAGAAGAAGTAAAATCAGTCATACCTCTTCAAAGGAATAATCAAAATCAGAGTAACAATCAAACCCAAAATAAAGATGAATGGTAATTAGGAATTAAGAAAGATAATCATTCTACGAACCAAAGAGAGCATTCATATCAATGATTATCTTTCAAAGTGAAAGTTTTTTCACAACCTGGTTTCTTCGCTTTGTATCAGGATGGACATTGGGCAGAAAGGAAGCATAGCTATAGTTCTTATGGAGACATTCAAGCCCACTCGTCACGATGCCTGTGGCTTGATAACTAGCACACTCAAAAAATAAAGAGATATTAGATGAATGATTTATAAACTAATTAGACATGATAACCATGTTGACGATCTAACAAATCAATCCTTTGATAGTTATGATGAGGCATACGATGTATTAGAGGAAGTTTACGCTGATATTTGTTGTTCTGATGCTGACTATGGAGACCGTCCTTATTATGAGATTATTGCGGTAAAAGAATGAGAGTGTTAGAAAAGCACAAGCAATTCATAGCTTGGTATCAACCTAAGCTAGGTCTAAGTGATTATGGGTTGCTTTGGCTTATTTTCTTTAAAGGAGTTTTAGTTATTTTATTCGTAGAAAGATTAATTGCTTAGTAAATGTTTAACCAGGAAGCTTTTTTAGAATATTTAAGCTCACCTGAGGGTCTTAACACAGTTATTCTAGGAATTATTTGAGTTGCAGCTATTAATGCAATCTTTATAACGTCTGCCATTAGGAGTACTTTTGGACTAGTCAGAAAAGAAAGAGAAAAAGAACAAATCCAACAATTTAAGATTGAAAAATTATCGCCTAAAAGTAGTCGTCATTATGGTATCTGAAAAAATCTGGGAAAAACTATCAAGATACATATGACTCAATATTTCTTAAAACCAGATGTTAACTCTCCTTAATATAACTTTCCGGATCATTTATAGATGAGAAAACAATTCCCTTATCGTCAAGTTCTTTTGCTTTCTCCAAAATTGTTGACAAAAAAACTCTTGAAAACCAGAAAAAGTGTAACAAGAGTTTGTATAAAGTTTGTATTAGTGTCGCTGTGACCTGATAAATACAGGCTGTGACTGAGGACTATACTTTTCTTGAATAGTACTCAACAACTAACAATTCATTAATTTCAAGAGCGACCCATTCTCTGTCTGTTCTTGCTGTGATTTTGGCAGTGAGCTTGGATTTATCTAATTCAAGGTGTGGAGGAACATTAGCAAGTCCTGGAAATTCTAGGTTGGCTTGAGCTAACTGTTGACTTCCTTTGTTGTCTCTAATAGCAATAACATCACCAGCTTTACATTGATAGCTAGCTATATCTGTGGTTTTGCCATTAACAGTTACATGACCATGATTAACCAACTGCCTTGCACCAGGGATTGTTGGACCAAACCCAATTCTAAAACACACGTTGTCGAGCCTGTTTTCTAGAAGCTTTAAGAGATTTGTTCCAGTGGATCCTTCCTGAGCACGCGCTTTTTTTACATAACGAACAAGCTGGCGTTCAGAAATACCATAGTTAAAACGAAGTTTTTGCTTTTCTTCGAGTCTTATGGCGTATTCAGAGCGCTTGCGACGGGCTTGGCCGTGCTGACCTGGTGGATGAGACCTTTTTGCGGCCTTCCGGGTGAGACCTGGAAGGTCTCCCAAGCGTCGCGTGATCCTCAGACGAGGTCCGCGGTATCTAGACATAGGGGTGAAATTTAGTAATGGTTTTTACTGGACAAGGTAACCTGATAGATAATCCGACTTACCCTGATTGTTAGCCAGTTTCTTATTCTATCGTTAAACATGCTTTTAAGGATCAATGAAATTATTGCGTCTGTTTTTTTAGGCTTGATTGCTTTCTATCAAAAATGGATATCTCCTTTATCTGGTCCTAGTTGTAGGTTTATACCGAGTTGTAGTTCCTATGCAATAGAAGCTATTTCTAGGCATGGACCATGGAAAGGGGGATGGCTGACGATACGAAGATTGAGCAAATGTCATCCGCTTACTCCTTGTGGATGTGATCCTGTTCCAGACTAATGAAACCAGAAGTATTGATTTTGTTCTCTCGTAAAGGCTGCTGTTTGTGCGAAGCATTAGAGGAACGCTTATTAAATATTTCCTTTACAAATTTAGACCCTTCAGTTGTACTTAAAATCCTGGACATTGATAGCACAGAGGTATCGTTGGACGAGAGAAGACTTTATACAAATGAGGTCCCTGTATTAGTTCTTGATTCTAGTAAATTAGCCAGAAGAATTGAGTTGCCAAGAGTCTCTCCACGACTTAAGAAGGATAATCTTTTTTCATGGCTTCAGAAGAAATTAAATAATTGCTATCAGTTATCTTGAGGATTTATAAATTACGTAACTAGCGCTTTCAATAAGTTTAATCAATCAATAATTTAATTAGCTCCTATGCTTTGATTTGCTTTCATAAGTAATAAGGATAAACTAAAGTAGTTTATCCTTATTACTTATGAGTTCATTCTCAAGTCTTCATCTTCTTGCTAGTAAGTAGAGTCGTTTATTAATGACTAATAATATGTATTTTTATAATTTTTGTGGACATTAAATTTACGTATTCGAATTCAGAGGTTTAGCTTTGTCTCGTCATCTTCACTCTTTATTAAAAGCGATTGGTATTGAAGTCCCTTCTTATTTGCCTAACCCAAAAATAAAAAATCTTTCATGTGATTCTCAAAACATAGAAAAAGGTGATTTGTTTTTAGGCTTGAAAGGGGAAAAAGTTGATGGAGGGGTTTATTGGGATAAGGCACTGGCATCAGGTGCTTGCGCTGCGATTATAAGTAAAGATGCTTCTCTTTTGAAGCCTGCATCAGAAGAGAAACCTGTAGTTGTGTTCCCAGATCCCATTGCATTGTGGATTGGGAAATTAGCAGCAGATTTTTGGAGAGAACCCTCTTCAAAAGTTTCTTTAATAGGTGTTACTGGTACAAATGGTAAAACAACAACATCATATTTAATTGAATTTTTAAGTTCTTCTATTGGCATTCCTTCAGCATTGTTGGGAACCTTGGTTAATCGCTGGCCTTCCTATGAAGAAACTGCAATTCATACAACTAGTTTTGCGGTTCCTCTACAGGCTCAACTCGATAGAGCAGTAAAGGCGGGTGTTGAATTAGTAGCTATGGAGGTAAGTTCTCATGCTTTATCTCAACATCGAGTTGCGGGATGTCATTTCTCGGGAGCAATCTTTACTAATCTGTCAAGAGATCATTTGGACTATCACAACTCAATGGAGTCGTATTTTGAAGCTAAGGCTGATTTATTTAGATCTCCTCTATTAAAGGCTGGAAATGCTAGGGCAATAGTCAATATTGATGATGAATGGGGGGTACTATTAGCAAATGATCTAAAACAAAAATGTTGGACATGCTCTTTATATGAAAATTCCAAGAACTTTAGAAAAATAGATCTTTTTTATACCGATCTTCAAATTAGTTCAGATGGGTGTACGGGGAAATTGCATTCGCCAGCTGGATCAGGAAACTTTTCTTCACCATTAGTAGGTGAATTCAATTTAATGAATACCCTGCAGGGCATAGGAATTCTTGTTCAGCAAGGACTTCCATTAAATGAACTTTTAGATGCTATAGGAAAATTTCCAGGAGTCCCAGGTCGAATGCAACGGATTAATATTCCTGGGTATACATCTAAAGATGGCCATCCAATTGTGCTCGTTGATTATGCGCATACGCCGGATGGCTTGAAGAATGCTTTGATTGCTTCAAGGTCTTTTACTAAAGGAAAACTTATTTGTGTATTTGGTTGTGGTGGCGATAGAGATAGAGGTAAAAGGTCAAAAATGGGAGAAGTTGCTTTCAAGTTTTCCGATTATATTGTCTTGACATCTGACAACCCAAGACAAGAAGACCCTCAAAGAATACTTAAAGATATTCAAGTTGGAATTGGTTATGATAACAACTTACTCATTGAGCAGGATAGAGCTATAGCAATTCAGTTCGCTATTTCAAAAGCAAGCAAAGGAGACGTTGTTCTGATTGCGGGAAAAGGACATGAAGATTATCAAATTTTAGGAGATCAAAAAATATATTTTGATGATCGTAATCAGGCAGAATTAGCATTAAGAATGAATTAGTTTGATTAGATTGATGTTTTAATTCATTTTTATATTTTTGATTGCACGGCTTAGATTATCTATCTCGGACTTATCAGTTGTTATGTGTACACATGCCCGAAGCCATTTCGGATCTTCAAGTACACGGAGCCATAATTTTTGCTTGCCAAGAGTATTGACTATTTCTTCGGGAGATTTGTTTATATTCATAATAAAGCTAACTATCCCTGTTGATGGAGGTCTCTTTGAAATAAGTTCTATTTTTTCAATTTCTTTTAATTCGCTCCATAGTTTTGAACTAAGATTTTTGATTTTATTTAAACGCTCAGTTTCTGTCCCTTCTTTTTGCAGCATTATTAGTGAATTTCTAAGACCTGCTAAAAGTGGTATACAAGATGTCGCGACTTCAAAACGTCTACCATCAGAATGAAAAGGTTTTTTTTTATTGATATGAATTCCTACCTCTGCTTTTAAATTTTTCCATCCTATGAATGTTGGATTTGATTCCTTTAAAACTCTTTCAGACAGGGCGACTCCTCCAAGCCCTTCTGGTCCGCATGCCCATTTATGCCCTGTAAAAGCAAAAATATCTGCTTTATCGCAAGCATCTTTTATAGGAATATGGCAAAAACTTTGGGCTGCATCTACCAATAAAAAAGGTTTATGGGGATGCTCAGCTAGTTTCTTGGCGATAAGTTCTATTGGCATTATTTGCCCTGTATTCCACAGGAGATGTGATATTACAACTAGTCTTGTATTCTTTTGAAGATGTACCTCTAAGTTGCTAAGTACTTTTTCATTTGTATCATTTTCTTTATCGCAGCCTTTGCCTAAAGTTTGTACAGGGAGTACTCCAATCTCAAGCTCTTTTCTACGAGCTAGTTCTTTACAGGCTGCTACGATTCCAGGATGTTCGCAGTCACTAATTAGTAAGTGATCACCAGCAGAAAAAGGTAATCCCCAAAGTGGCATTAGGCAGCCAGAAGTAACATTTTCTGTTAAAGCGATTCTCTTGGGATGTGTACCACAAATCTCTGAAATAAGACTTTTGGTGGTTAAAATTTCTTTAGTAATATAAGGCCAAACATCATTAGTAAATGGACCAAGCTCTTGAATTTCATGCCAGCTATTAGTTATTGCTTTTATTGAGTCAGAAGGTAAAGGTCCCTGTCCTCCATAATTAAAATATTGCTTATTTTTCAAAGCTTGCATATTGGCCCTTAATGAGCTTTGAAAAATCTTTTTCATTTGTTTGCAATACTTAATAAGTCTATTAAGGGATATCTTCTAAAATTTAAATATGCTTTTATCTTAATAAATCCAATCAGAGTTAAAGACTTGTATGGATTCTTGCAAGTCTTTTTGAACAATAGATTGATATATTGCAATACTTAGGCTTAGGTCTGAATCAAATAAATTGCTCAAATAGCTATATGATATAGTTTGAATTGATTTAATTAGGCAATGGAAGATCAAGAAGAACAAAATGTCATTGCTCAAGAGTGGGTTGTAATGTTTGATGGGCAGATCAAGAGAAGTGAGAAGATATTTGATGGCAATCTTCATCATTTAGAAATTAATAGAGAAAATAATAAATAGGAAGTATTTAATAGTTTTGGAACTGGAAAAATAAGTTTAATTACTGAATTTCCTAAAACTCTTCAAATAATTTTTAAATAGTAATTTTAAAAAACTTTACCAATCTTTTGGAAGTTTGCTGTTAGTATAGAATTTATTCTTTTAAATCGATGAAAATAGACTTTGGCCCTATAACCTTTAGTCGTATTGCAAGTATCCTTTTAATACTAGGCTTTTTTGGATTGTTAGCTTATAACTCAACTCTGTAATAGGAAATAATTTTAGAGGTGGACCTGCTTAACATCAACATGCTTGTCCTTGCTCTCGTATTTAGTAGAAATATAGTATTATAGTTTTAAATTTATGAATTAAATGGAAGTTACAAGTACTGATCCTACTTTGTTGGTAGTTATTGGAGGAATAGTTGTAGTAGTTTTAGGCGCTCTTGCCTATGGCCTTTATGCAACATTTGGTCCTGGTTCAAAAGAACTCAGAGATACTATCGATGAACATGCAAAAATGCATGAGTTAGGAATAGCTCATGGTCACAGCGGTAAAAAATAAGCATTCAACAATCTAGTACTTCTTATATTATTTAGATATATTTTTATAGGTTAATTTAGTTCTTTTTGGTTATTCATATTAATTAATTTATTCGACAGTTGAACCATATAATAATTTGAGTACAGCCATGTAATATCATTAAGCATCAAGTAACCTTTAATTGCTAAAGGTGAAAGTGAGAAATTTTCTGTTGAAAAGCCTGATTATGAATCTTCTATCATGTTGATTAGTGTTTTAACTGGTTTTACAGCAGGAGCTGTTCATGTAGTTAGTGGTGCAGATCATATGGTCGCAATGGCACCATCAGCTTTAATAAAACCTAGAGTAGCTTTGAAAAATGGGTTGGCATGGGGATTGGGACATTCTACAGGTGTTCTAATTCTCTCTATATGTGCAATTTTGGCTAAAGATCTCGTTAATATTGAACAAATGTCTTCCTTTGCAGAGTTTCTTGTTGGAATTAGTCTTTTGGTTATTGGACTTTTAGCTATAAGTACATCTTTAAACTTAAATATTCATATGCATAACCATAGACATAAAGATGGGATGCCTCATAAGCATGTTCATTTTCATTCACTTGGTAATAAAACTCATGGAAGACATTCCCATGCTGCAACTGGATTAGGGGTATTGCATGGATTTGCTGGAGCGAGTCACTTGATAGCAGTTATTCCAGCATTGGCTCTCCCTTTAACAGGGGCTTTAGTATATTTATTTTCTTATTTACTTGGATCAGTTTTTGCTATGGGATGTGTAGTCTTGGGTATATCTTTTGCTGCAAATAAGGCTAACAAAATGTTTTATCCTTTTTTAATGAGAGGAACAGGAGGACTATCAATTGTCACAGGAATATTTTGGCTTCAGAAAACTTCGATTATTGTTTTTTGAGTTCTAAATAAATGAATTATACAGCTACCTTTAGTGCTTTAGGTTGTTTCTTTTTATGGGTTGTTATTGCGACTTTTATTTGGTCTAGAAGAATGAAAAAACTACATGTTGAATATTCAAAAAGTAGAAAGTCTAAGAATTAGATTTTGAAACTATTGTATGAAGATGAGTAAAATTTATTTTGATGTATACTGCAAAAACCAACTTTAGATACTTAGACCTATAAACTTGATCAGTTGTTATGTATGATTTAAAAAATAAAAAATAAAAAATGAAAGGATTTTTCTTTTTCTTAGGATCTATCTTTAGATGGGCTGTCCAAAGACCTAATCAATTTTTAACTTTACATTTATATTTTATTCTTATTTACGGTTTAACATTTTTTATTAAGAATATGGGATTTAACTTCTCTAACCTTATCTTGACTAGCGGAATGATAGCTCCATTAGGATATTTAATATGTAATGGCTTACCTTTGGATTGTCTTGATTATAAATCTGCTATTAAAAGAGAATTCAAGACTCAAAACTAATTTGATATATAAAATTTAGTACCAATTTAATAAGATTTCAGAGGACTTGAATAACTTCACTAACTTCAGGGATCATTTCTCTAAGCTTCCTTTCTATACCCATTTTTAAAGTCATTGTACTGCTCGGGCAACTGCCGCAGGCTCCTTGAAGTCTTACTTTTACAACAGGGCCATCTATTTCAGCAATCTCTACATTACCTCCGTCAGCCATAAGAAATGGTCTTAATTCATCAAGCACCTTCTCAACATTTTCAGTAGTTAGCGCGAGTGTTTCATTACTCATTTGAGAGCTCTTGACTTGAACATGTTTAGCTTAGTTAATTTTTAGATAATCTGTATATAGGTCTTGATAAAGATTTTGTTTAATACAAATGCCTTAAGCTCAGAAAACACATATGACGCGATATTAATTGGTGCTGGCATTATGAGCTCGACGCTTGCGATATTGCTTCATGAGCTCGATCCTGATTTGCGTTTGCTAATTATTGAGCGTCTTGCTTCTCCTGGATTGGAAAGCAGTAATGCTTTAAATAATGCTGGGACAGGTCATGCGGCTAATTGTGAGCTTAATTACACCCCAGTTCAGGCAGATGGAGAGATCCTTACTACGAAGGCTTTTGAAATCAATAAATCTTTTGAACAAAGTTTGGAGCTTTGGGCTTCCTTGAGCGAAAAAGGAAAGTTATTACCAAAGAAGTTTTTAAATAAGTTGCCGCATATAAGTTTGGTCTTTGGGAAAAAAGATATTTCTTTTTTAAAAAAAAGGTTTTTTGAGCTCAGTTCTCATTCTGCTTTTTCAGAAATGGAATTCACCATGGATCATGCTGAATTGAAAGACTGGATTCCATTAGTCATGGAGGGTAGATCGGAAGATGAATTAATTGGGGCAACAAGAATTAGCCGTGGAACTGATATTGATTTTGGCGTTTTAACTCGCTCCTATTTAGAACAAATTGAGGGAAAACAATCTGTTGAGATCAACTACTCAACTAATTTAGAAAACCTTCAACAAGATTCTCAAGGTGATTGGTATTTAGATTTAAAAAGCCCCTCAAAGAATAGAATTGTAAAGTCAAGTTTTGTTTTTCTGGGAGAGTAGATGGATTATCAATAGTCAAGACCTCTCCATCTATCATTTTCACTTTATAAATAACTGATGGTGCCGTAACAATCAAATCCAAATCATATTCACGCTCTAATCGTTCTTGAACAATTTCCATATGTAGTAGACCCAGGAAACCGCAACGAAAACCAAAACCCATTGCACTACTTGTTTCTGGTTCATATTTCAACGCAGCATCTGAGAGCTGCAATTTATCAAGAGATTCTCTAAGATCTGGATATTGATCAGCATCTGTAGGAAACAACCCACAAAAAACCATTGGCTTAGCTTCAGTATAGCCTGGTAGGGGTTTTTCAGCAGGTTTATCTACTAAGGTTATAGTATCTCCGACTCTTGCATCAGAGACTGCCTTTATGGAGGCGGCTAAATATCCTACTTCACCTGCATGAAGAGCCTTAACTTTGACTTGATCAGGAGCCATTACACCTATTTCATCTAACTCATAACTCTTTTTACTAGCCATAAGCAAAATCTTATCTTTAATACATATGCCACCACTTATCACTCGGAAATAGACAATAACTCCCCGATAAGGGTCGTAATAAGAGTCGAAGATAAGAGCTTTTGTAGATCCACAAATATCATCCTTTGGAGAAGGGATCCTCTCAACTACAGCTTCTAGAATTTCAGGGATACCAAGACCTGTTTTGGCAGAGCAAGTAATTGCTTTTGATGTATCCAAGCCAATTATTGATTCAATTTCATCCTTGATTTTTTGAGGATCCGCGCCAGGTAAATCAACCTTATTAAGGACAGGGATTATTTCTAAATCATTTTCTAAAGCAAGATAAACATTTGCCAAGGTTTGGGCCTCAACGCCTTGACTGGCATCAACGACCAACAATGCACCTTCACATGCTTGCAATGAACGACTAACTTCATAAGAAAAATCAACATGCCCAGGCGTATCAATCAAATTCAAGACATATTCCTCGCCATCAAAAGCTTTATAATTCATTCTTGCAGCCTGTAACTTAATAGTTATTCCCCTTTCTCTTTCTAGATCCATATTGTCCAAAAATTGATCTTGCATATCTCGCGACGAGACAGTGCCAGTATCCTGCAGAAGTCTATCTGCCAAGGTTGATTTACCATGGTCTATATGAGCAATAATGCAGAAGTTCCTTAGACGAGTAATGGGAACATCAGTCATGCGAAAGCAAATAAGGGAAAAAGGTTTTTAGCTATAAAAAACAACTCTAAGAAAAATCCAAATGTATACCTTAATAGAAATAGAGCTTTATCTTAGATTAAGTAAGAAATCATTTCTATTTCGAATTGCTAAAAGTATTTCTTGATTTGAATTGATGTCTTTTCCAAAGCTTGGGAAAAGATCATTCATTCTTTTTTGCCATTCACTTGATTTCATTTTCTCCCCCCAGCATCGATTTAGCACCTCAATCATGATTGTGACTGCAGTGCTTGCGCCTGGAGAAGCACCAAGCAAAGCAGCCAAGGATCCATCAGAAGATGATACAACTTCTGTTCCCATCTTTAAGACACCCCCTTTAGAAGTTTGTTTGATTATTTGAACTCGCTGCCCAGCAACTGAAAGTTTCCAATCATCTGGAGACAGATTTGGTAAAAAACTTCTTAAAGTTTCAATACGTTCTTCATTAGTTAGAAGAAGTTGATTTACTAGATATTTCCCTAAATCGATATTCTTTATACCTGCTTCTAAAATCGCCAAAATATTTGTTGATTTAATTGATTTAAATAAATCCAATTTTGATCCATATTTGAGGAAATTCGAACTAAAGCCTGCAAAAGGTCCAAACAAAAGAGATCTTTGTCCACCGATCCATCGTGTATCTAAATGAGGTACCGACATTGGTGGCGCACCAACAGCAGCATTTCCATAAACCTTTGCAAAATGCCTTTCAGCTAAATGCTCTTCCTCACAAATCATCCATTTCCCGCTTACGGGGAATCCACCGTAAGACAATCCCTCTGGAATTCCTGATTTTTGCAAAAGAGATAAAGCACCTCCTCCTGCTCCCAGAAAAACAAAACTTGACTTTACAATTCTATTCTTTGAGGGGCTTTTTAAATCTAAATACCAATCACCTTGAGAATCTTGTTGAAGGTTTTCTAAATTAGTTGAGTAGTTGATCTCAACAGATTGTTTTCCCTCAATTTGTTCTAAATAGGAGCGAGTTAAAACGCCAAAATCAATATCAGTTCC
>QBWD01000001.1 GCA_003283685.1 Prochlorococcus sp. AG-315-D17 | reverse complement strand
TGCTGCTTGGCATAAATTAAAAGTAAAGAATGAAATCACTTATTCAACTCCAAAAGATGAGATTTATAGCTCTAATATATACAATGAAAGCTATTCAGAGAATAGAAGCTTACATGATAAAAATAAATCATCGGAACCAGATGAAATAAAGAATTGGTTTAAAAAAATATATATACCCATAGATAAATTACTTGGCCAAATCATCAATCCTTTACAATCCCAGGTTCGATCATTATCAGCTGATCCCTATGATGATCTTTTAATGGATTCTTTTTGCTTATATATCAATCAAAGTAAAAATAAAATAGAAAGAATAAACAAAATTTATACTTCTAAGGAAAGTCCATCTTCAGTAAAAGAGTTCAGTCTAAATCTCTACCATTGCTTGTCACAAGTTCATGATGGAGTTAATGAATTAGATAGGTACACAATGGGTTATGTCGATAATTATCTGCATGATGGTAAAGCTATGATAAAAGAAGCAAATAAAAAAAGAAAGCTATTAAAAAATCAGAAAAAAGATTGGATTATTTTATAAAATTCATTGCCATTCAATCAACTGATCAATTCTCATCCATACATCCGGTACGGGCCTTCTCCATCTAATTTGACAATACTCATTTTTAATTAATAATAATTCTCCTGGTCCCTCAAAAATATAATCAGGCAAATTTAAATCACTCGCATTTGATTCGAGACTATTCAAATACTTTTCTCTATCAACTCTTACTAGATCACCTTTTCTAAATTTCTTAATTTTTTCAGGGACTGCTGCTGGCTGATCTTCTTTGACAGGTTGTTCAGACATTTGGCAAATTGTTTAAAAACGACTAAGGAATTAATTCAAAAACTTAATAAGACATTAACAGCATAATCAAAGCTAAACATTAGATTTCTATATGAAAATATAAAATCATTTAATTTGGATTAGCTATTTACAAGCCTAGGAATAAAAAAATCTCTTTAAGCTAAAGAAAATCTATCAGATAGAATCATGAATCTGTTGCTTATAGGCTGTACAGGCTTCGTTGGAAGAGAGTTGATACCTTTATTGCTAAACGAAGGACATAAACTAACAGTAGTAACTAGAAACCCAAAAAAAGCTTTAAGTACAATAGATCTAGGAAGAGAAAGCAACATTTTAAATATTGATCCAGCCAAATCTTCATCCTGGGAAAATGAAGACCTAATGAATTATCTAAAACAAAGTGAAGGAGTTATAAATCTTGCTGGTGAACCAATAGCTGAAAAACGATGGACTACAACTCATTGCCAAGAGATAAGAAATAGTCGTTTAGAAACAACAAAGAATTTAATCCAAGCAATCACAAAAATTAAGAAGCCACCAAAAATTCTAATTAATGCTTCTGCTATTGGTTTTTATGGCACACATCCCAACAACCAGTTCAATGAAGAAAGTACTCCTGGGAAAGATTTCTTAGCAAGCTTATGTCAAGAATGGGAAAGTCTTGCCTCTGAAAGACCAAGAAGAACTCGTCTGGTCATTATAAGAATTGGAATCGTATTAGCCAAAGATGGAGGTGCACTAGGAAAAATGCTACCTATTTTCAGATCTGGCTTAGGGGGACCAATTGGCGATGGAGAACAGTGGATGAGCTGGATTCATAGAACAGATCTTTGCAATATTATTAAAGAAAGCATCCGAAATTCCTCTTGGTCAGGCGTTATCAATGGTGTCGCTCCAAATCCAGTAAGGATGGAAAATTTTTCAAATTTACTTGGTAAAACACTTGGCAGGCCAACTCTTTTGGCTGTACCAGCACCAATACTCACCTTAATACTTGGAGATGGTGCTCGGGTCGTGCTTGAGGGACAGAATGTACAATCAAAACGACTCACCAAACTTAGGTTTAGATTTCTTTTTTCTGAATTAAAAAATGCATTTGAAGCATCGATAGCTAGCAAATATAAGAACTAATTTGTTAGAAAAATTTAAGATTTTTACTCTTATTTACCGATTTTTATACTTAAAACTAATATTTTTACAAATAAATTATAGTTCCAACCATAACTTAATCTTTTTCAAGGCCTTCCAGTTTGGTTGACGATTGAGTCCATCTTCGATTGACTCTTTTAACTCTTTTTCTAATTCAGGAAGAACTAATATCGCTCTTTTGACAAAATCAACATGATCTCTAACTCCTTTTGAATTAGTTTCTAATAAAGCAAGGCTTAAGTTTATTCTTGCTTGTGGATCCTGACCATTTAGTTTCACCGCATAGCGAGAAGATCGTAAAGCCTCTTGAGGAAAGTTACAGAGTAATTGCAACCAAGAAAGACAAGTCCATCCCGCTGCATTAGTAGGATTAGAGGCAGTGATCTTTTCAAAATCTTTGATCAACTCCTCTGGAGCAGAACCTGCTTTATAACGTTCCATTGCTTCGTCAAAAAGACTTTCCTCAGATTGATCCATTGTTTGCTTAAAAAAGTTTTAGTGAATTAAGTTCAGACTGCAAAAGAACTCCCACAACCGCAAGTTTGAGTAGCATTTGGATTTGTGAAGTTAAATCCGCCCCCAATCAGATCTGTACTGAAATCTAATTGCATTCCATATATATACAAAAGACTTTTCGGATCACAGATAACCTTAAAGGAGCTACTACCAGAAGCATATTCATAAACTTCATCATCTTTCTGAATATCTGAGAAAGATACAAAATCCATTGTATAACTCATCCCACTGCATCCACCTGAACGAACTCCTACTCTCAATAATTTTCCCGAACCTTGTTCTGTACAAAGTCGTGCTAACTGATCTAATGCAGGACTAGTAATTAATATCCCTTTACCATCCTGGGCCTTATGAGTTTTAGGAGGTGCACTAGAATTACTCATTTTTCTTAGCTGAAGATTAATACCACTCTATTGATGATATTCGATTTTAAAAAGTTCCAAAAATGAGTTTTTATTCATAGAGTCATTAAGTTCCTCTTAGAAAACGAGTGAAAATTGCGATAGTAGGGGCCGGATTAGCAGGACTAACTGCTGCAGTTGATCTTGTTGATGATGGTCATGATGTAGATCTCTATGAATCAAAACCCTTCATAGGAGGGAAAGTTGGGAGTTGGGAAGATTCGAACGGAAACCACATAGAGATGGGTCTCCATGTTTTCTTTTTCAACTATGCAAATCTTTTTGCATTGATGAAAAAAGTAGGGGCCATTGATAATTTATTACCAAAAGAACATACGCATCTTTTTGTCAATAAAGGTGGAGACATAAAATCTTTAGATTTTCGATTTATAGCCGGAGCACCATTTAATGGCTTAAAGGCTTTTTTTACGACTCCACAATTGAATTGGGTTGACAAATTAAGAAATGCACTTGCTCTGGGGACAAGTCCAATAGTGAGAGGGCTTGTTGATTATGAGGGGGCTATGAAAACTATTCGAGCTTTAGATTCAATCAGTTTCCAGGAATGGTTTCTCAACCATGGAGGAAGTTTAAATAGTATTGCAAGGATGTGGAATCCAATTGCCTATGCACTTGGATTTATAGATTGTAAGGATATTTCTGCAAGATGCATGCTCACTATCTTTATGATGTTCGCCTCTAAGACAGAAGCTTCAAAGCTCAATTTGCTTAAAGGCTCGCCTCACAAGTGGCTTACAAAACCAATTCTTGATTACATTCAGGCCAAAGGAGGAAAAATTCATTTAGAGCATAGTGTTAAAGAAATTCATACAGAGAACTCTGACAAACCATTTGTCACTGGTTTAACGCTTCAAACCCCTACAGGAGAAAAAAATATTCAAGCTGATCAATATATAGCCGCTTGTGATGTAGCTGGAATGAAAAGGATAATTCCAAGATCATGGAGACGTTTCAAAGAATTTGACTCAATTTTCAAGCTTGATGCTGTTCCTGTTTCAACAGTTCAACTTAGATATGATGGCTGGGTCACTGAAATAAATGACAATCAAGCCCAAAAAGATCTCAACAAACCATCAGGGTTAGATAATTTGTTGTACACAGCTGATGCTGATTTTAGCTGTTTTGCAGATTTAGCTTTATCAAGTCCTGAAGACTATAAAAAAGAAGGTCTTGGATCCCTTCTGCAATGTGTTTTAACTCCTGGTGATCCCTGGATTACTAAACCAACTGATGAAATTGTTAAACATACAGATTTGCAGGTAAGAGATCTTTTCCCCTCCTCAAGAGGTTTAAAGCTTTTATGGAGCAATGTCGTCAAAGTTTCTCATTCTCTTTATAGAGAAGCCCCTGGAATGGAACCTTTTAGACCAGATCAAAAAACTTCGTTAGATAATTTTTTCTTAGCAGGCAGTTACACCAAACAGGACTACATTGACTCTATGGAAGGAGCGACTATGAGTGGGCACCTAGCAGCCTCAGCAATACTCAAAAAGTCAGTTTCGCTTGCAAAAAACTCTTCGGTAGCTTGAAATGGGAAACTGGCTTAATCACACTGTTATTACTGAAATAAATGCTCCAGTTGAAGTTGTTTGGAAATTCTGGAGTGATTTAGATTCCATGCCTCTATGGATGACATGGATTGAATCGGTAAAAACTGTCGATAAGGAAACTTCCACACTTCCTGATTTAACAGAGTGGACATTGGCGGCAAATGGCTTTCGTTTTAAATGGAAGGCTCAGATAACTGAACGAATAGAAGCACAAAAACTTGAATGGAAATCCGTCGGAGGCTTACCCACTACTGGTGTAGTCCGTTTTTATCCTGAAGAGAGCTCTAAAACAGTTGTTAAATTGAAGATTTCATACGAATTGCCAAAAATCTTAGCAAGAATAATGAAAGAAAATATTCTTGGAGGAATGGTCACAAAAGAACTTCAAATAAACCTAGATAGGTTTAAACAATTGATAGAAGAATCTAGCAAAAACTAACTAATCAATTTCTATACAAGCCTTAACTAAGCCATCTAAATCATATGGTTCAGCTTCTTTGTCTGGTTTACGTATGTTTTTCAAACAACTAAGGCTAGTTTGAGGACCAATAGATACTATTTTAATATCTTTAATTAGGTCTAACCAATTTTCACCAAAATACTTTTTTAATAAGGTTCTTGTATTAATTACAGTTTTTCCGCTTGTAAAAGTAAGTATATCTATATTATTTTTCTTCAAAGCATCTAATGTCTTTTTTGGGATATGCTCAGGACAAAAAGATTCATAAGCAGCAACTTCAACTACTTCCGATCCCTTACTTCTAAAAGATTCTGCTAATAGTGATCTACCTCCGCTTTGCACCCTAGGAATAAACAACTTTAAGCCTTTTCTCGTTTCTGGAAAATTTTCAATTAAACTATCAGCGACAAATTGAGGAGGAACAAAACTAATATCAGCTCCAATCAAATTGAGTAAATTAGCTGTTTTTCTCCCTACAGCCGAAATCTTGATCCTCTTAGAGATTTCTGATAAAGATAAATCCAACTGATTAAATCTATCTTCAATATTTCTAACACCGTTTGCACTCGAGAAAATAATCCAATCGAATATATCTATTTGTCCTAAGGCATCATCCACAGGCCCCCAGTCATCAGGAGGGCCAATAATCAATGAAGGAAGATCATAAACATCTGCTCCTTTCTTTTCAAAAAGGATATGTGAATCAGAAAGCTGGTCCTGAGACCTTGTAATGATTATTTTTTTACCTAATAAAGAAAATTCTTTAGACATAATTTATGATGAATTAATTTTAAAATTTTACATAGTAATTAATTTAGTCTTATATCAGGAATTTTCTAAAAATTAGTCAGTAAAATCTATATTTAACTTTTTATTTAATTTAAAGGGATTAAGATGATTTCGCAGCATAATAGAAAGAATATGATTTTGCGCATCTTCCAGCTGACTTGGACTATAAGCTAAAGGTATCGAACTACTAAGAGATGTTCTTAGACTATTAAAAAAATAAGGGCAGCCATAAACAATTAAACCAGACAGTTTATTTTCTTTTTCTAATTTATTAATAGCAGATATCCAGAATTCCTTTTGATAATCATTTCCAAGAAATGGTTTACCCCTTCTAAACAATTGAAAAAGTATTTTACCCTTACCGAAATTATTCAAAGAAAGAGTATTTTTCTTTGAATCCTCCCAAGGACTTATCCCAAGTGGATGAACTATTACATTCCTATATCCGGCTTTTTCAGGCAAGGATAATGCAGGAATTAATTTATTTGATACTTGTTGAAAATCATCAATCTGCAAAAGATTAACATCATTGGCACCGATTATTTCAATATTATCTTCAATAATAATAACAGATTCTTTTACAATTCTTTTGGCTAAATTTGAATTTTCTAAAAATATTTTCTCTTCTTCAATCTGATCACTTATATCTATATCTTTAGGGTCTAATTTATTATTTAACTTACTCAATAGTTTATTCTTTCTTTCTAAAGATTGATACAATCTTTCTATAGATAATCTTCCACTATCAAATGATTGTACAAGTGAATCAATTGCTTCGTCAGCATCTTCTGGCATCATTATCAAATCTATGCCTGCCTCAAAAGCCATTACAGCAGCTTCTCCTCCGGCGAATTTCTCAGAGATAGCATTCATAACTAACGCATCTGTGACAACCAAACCATCAAATCTCAACTTCCTACGTAACAAATCGGTAACCAATTTTCTAGACAAAGTCGCAGGATAATCAGAGTCAATATTTGTTAATAATAAATGGCCAATCATCAAGCTGCTTATCTCTTGATTAATTAAAGATCGAAATGGTATGAGCTCAAAATTCTCTAGACTTGATAAATCATTTTCTATTATTGGTAATTCCAAATGTGAGTCAACTGCCGAATTACCATGACCTGGAAAATGTTTTGCACATGAAAGAACATTCATTGAGGAAACCCCTCGATGAAAAGCACAAGATAGTGCACTAACTGTCGCAGGATCTTCTCCCCATGCTCTTAAATTAATTACTGGGTTATTAGGATTATTATTAATATCACAAACAGGAGCTAACACCCAATTCAAGCCAATCTTTTTAGCCTCTTGTCCTGTAATGATTCCCAGTTGTTCAGCAATAGATATTGCTAAAGTTTGATCTTTTTTATAAATTTGAGCGATGCCCATTGGTGGGACAAACCTTGTTCCACCTTGGAAACGCTGTCCTACACCTTCCTCAACATCTGCACATAAAAGAAGAGGTTTACCAGCCCATTTTGTTAATACTTTACAACGAATCTCTAACTCTTTTAAAGTACCACCAAAAAAAATAACTCCTCCAACCCCAGATTCTAATAGTCTCTTTAATTCAAAATTAGATAACTCTAAATTAGGATGTAAGCGTTGTGAGTCAAGATTATATCCACTAGCTCTGATTATTATTAATTCAGCGACTTCTCTTCTTAATTCAGATTTATCCATAAATCAATTTGAAGAAGTTAAAAGTTTTCAATATTTTTAGATTTACGTTTATGTTTCAAAGAAGTTAAAAGATCCAAAACCGAAGATCCTTTTGTCATGCCTAAGTCCAGTTTGAAGACAATATCTGGAGCTCGTCTCATTTGCAGTCTTCTTGCAAGCTCAGCACGAAAAAACCCCTTTGCATCATCTAAACAAGCTACAACCTCTTTCTTTTTCTGCTCTTCACCAAAAAGGCTTATAAAGATTTTGCAATGCTGTAAATCACCAGAAACCTCAACTGCGGTGATTGTAATCATGCTTTGATGGATCCTTTCATCTCTAACACCATTAACTAAAAGATCACTAACCTCTCTTTTTAATAATGCTGCTAACTTCTCAACCCTTCTTGAATTAGCCATAACTAAGCGATAGATAAAGGAAAAACCATTGCTCTTAATAGAAAAACTAGTGTAACTAATCCACTTAGCAATGCTCCAACAAGAGCTATTGCAGTAACAGGATTACTACTACGCTTTAGTAATGGAGAAATCGTCGCTGTAAAAACACCAAGAACTATTGTTATGAGATATTTGGGATATCTTGATACGTTAGTAAAAAACTCACCCATAATTTTTCACCAAAAGAAAGATTTAATAGCTACCGTGCAAGCCATTTGAAGAAAGATAAAATGTTGGAACTTCATCAATTTAGGCACTCCCCTTTTTGTTTGAAAGTAAGAATGGCTTTAGAAGCCAAAAAGCTTGAATATAGAACTGTTGAAATAACTCCCGCCATAGGTCAGATTGGTATTTTTCAAAAGACTGGTCAGAGAAAATTACCTGTCCTTTTTGATAAAGAAACAGCAATTTATGAGTCAAGCTCAATAATACGATATTTAGAGCAACTCAAGTCAGAGCCAAGACTAATTCCAGAAAACTCGAAAGAAGAATCTCAGGCCAAGATAATTGAGAATTGGGCAGATACTACTTTGGCAAACTCTATAAGAACTGTATTCATACAGGAAGTAATGAAAGACTCAGAATTACTTTCCTCATTATTTAGTAATGGAATTCCTTTGTCTGTCAAAAAATTCTTACAAAACATTCCTTTAAATCTAGCTGGGGGAATCTCTGAATTTGTAAATCACCAAGAAAAAGAAGCACTGAAATTAAATCTTGAATTTCTTACAACATTAATTAAAAGTGACAAATGGATAATTGGAAATCAAATGAGCATAACAGATATTTCAGTTGCAGCTCATTTATCATTACTAAGTTTTCCTGCTTCATCAGGGGGGGAGATTTGTGGAAAAGGGTGTCCTCTATTTTCAAAAGATCCGAATTTTGAAATACTTTTTAGCTGGAAAAATGAACTCGACAATAAATTAATAAAACCTAATATTGAATCTTACTAAGAACTAATTTAAATTTCTGAGTACGAATAGGAGAGGGATTAAAATTTTGACCAGGCTCATTATAAATAGCTTGAAATTGTTCTCCACAAATATTAAAATTATTTTTTTCATCTAACTTACATTTTCTAAACTCAGTTAATGTTTCTACTTGACTAACTCTAGTTAAACTTTGTGAATGTAAGATTTGTAAAATCAACTCATCGGTAAGAAATGTATCTTCATTTATTTTTTCCTGAAGTCTACCAATAATCTTTGTCTCTAAATATCTATCATCTGTCAATTTTGCAAATTGGCGATTAGGTGAACTTGGATCATTCTTAACAAACACAAATTCTTTTTCTTTACTATTAAATGCATAAGAGTTTGTATTATATTCTCGATCAGCCACTATTCGGTTAGAAGAATCAACAAAAAAATTTGCAACATTCTTAATTGACTCTTGTTTCTCTTCACCAAAAATACTATTTACAACCTCCCATTTACCCTCAAACCAACTTAGATAGATCAAATCATCTCTAAGCCTAGGACGCTTCAATGGAGCAGGAAGACTCCAAACTGGCCAGTCTGATTTGCGGTTAATAATCTGTGAGGTTTGAGAGATGTTTAATTTAAAAGTGTTTGCAGCCCAAGAAGTTTGAACACAACCAAAGATAATTAAATAACATATAAAAATATAAAAGAATTGATTTCTCATGTCTGACCCTTTAATAAGAGAACTAGAGAATTATGTAATACTTGAGCCTGGCAAAAATGAGAGATTTCTGAGTTCCAAAGAAACTCTTTTATGGCTGGAATCCTGGTTAGATCAATTTGATACACTGCCATTAGATTTACAATGCAGAGCTCCTTTAAAAGAAGCTGCTCAACATTTACTTGATACAGCCTGTGATCTTGAAATAAAGCCAGGTTTCAAAGTTCAGTGGTATGCGGTTAGGTTGAGACCACCGGGTCAATAAGTATGCTAGGCAAACTTTCAATAATCATAATTGCGACTTCATACGGAGACTGATCCTCTACTTCTATTCTTAAATCTGACTCCAAATAAAGTGGTTTTCTTTTTTCATATATATCACTGAAAGTCTTATTCAAATCATTACTATTTAGTAAAGGTCTTTTATTATTATCATTTTTCAACCTTTTAATTGAGCGATTGATATCTAGATCCAACCAAATTACTATCCCTTGATGAAGAATTCCCCAGTTTTCTGGAAGAGTAACAAGGCCACCACCAGCCGCAATGACTAATGAATGATGTTGACTAATTTCTTGTAAAACTTTTTTCTCAACATCTCTAAATGCCTCTTCTCCTTCTTGCTCAAAAATATTTGTAATAGTTTGATCTGTAGCTTTTTCAATAACCTCATCCATATCGACAAAAGCATACTTAAGAATCTTTGCGAGGCTTGGCCCAGTCTGACTCTTACCAGAACCCATCATACCTATCAAAAAAATATTTCTACCTCCTAACCTCTCTTGGATTTTTTGATGGTTCGATTGAAAGTCCATAAAGACAGAAATTACTAAAATTTATTAGGATAGGAATTGATGTGAAGAAAATTCATGCAAGAAATCACATCTCATTGTCCAAATGGGGAAGGAAGACATTGTGTAATCACAAGGCGTGCTTGCTTTAGTTCCAGTCACCTTTATTCACTCCCTGAGTTATCACAAGATGATAATTCAGCGTTATTCGGGCCTTGTTCATTATCGCCAGGTCATGGACATAATTACGAACTAATCGTAGCTATGGAGGGGCCACTTAATGAATTTGGAATGGTTCTAAACCTTTCAGATGTCAAACACGCTATAAAAAAAGAAGTAACCAGCCAACTTGACTTTCGATTCTTAAATGAAGCCTGGCCAGAGTTTGACCTTTCCAAACCAGAAGGCTGCTTACCCACAACAGAGAGTTTAGTGCGTATTATTTGGGAACGTCTCAAATCACATTTACCGCTCTTATCACTTCGACTTTACGAAAACCCTAAACTTTGGGCTGATTATCAAGGAAATGCTATGGATGCTTATTTAACAGTTCAAACTCACTTCTCTGCTGCTCATCGTTTAGCAAGAGAGGACCTCCCTCAAAAAGAAAATGAAAAAATATTTGGAAAATGTGCCAGACCTAATGGACATGGTCATAACTACTTTGTTGAAATAACAGTAAAAGGAAAGATTCATCCCAGAACTGGAATGATTTGTGATTTGTCTGCCCTAAATAGTTTAATTAATGACTTAATTGTAGAGCCTTTTGATCATACTTTTTTAAATAAAGACATTCCTTATTTTTCAGACTGTGTGCCTACTGCAGAAAATATTGCTCTACACATCTCTGACAAGTTGACTAAACCAATCAGTGCTATTGGAGGTAGTTTATATAAAGTAAAATTGCAAGAAAGTCCAAATAACTCCGCAGAAGTATACACGAATGCTTCAGAAGCTAACACCGATATTTACGAGTCTAGAAATGAAATAAGTCTCTTGAGATAATTGAAAAAACCTTGGATTAGATTAGTCATAGCATCAAGTATTGATGGTCGTATTGCATATCCTGAAGGAGGGAAAACTCAACTTGGTAAAGAGGGAGATAGATTAGTATTAGAAGAATCTCTTGCATGGGCTGATGGAGTATTAATAGGCGGCCAAACCATAAGAGATCATCAATCAATATGTCTTATTCATGATGAAAAATTAATTCAACAAAGAATTTCCGAAGGTAGAGAGAAACAGCCTATTGCTTTAGTTGTCAGTAATCAGGCAAGTATTCCAAGTATTTGGCCATTTTTTCAACAGCCCGTTCAGAGATGGCTACTTCAAAATACTGATCTATTAAATGAGAATTTAGTACCTAATGGTTACCATCAAAAAATAAATCTAAGAGAAAACTGGTTTAAGTCATTAAAAATATTAAAGAATAAGGGTCTTTCAAAAATTACTTTACTAGGTGGCGCAAGTCTTATTTCATCTTTTATCCTAGAAGATCTAATTGATGAATTACAAATTACGATTACACCTCAAATATTAGGAGGTCGTTATTGTTGGATTTCACATGAGTTCAGAGAATTAAAAACCAGTTTTAATCAGGACGAAAAATGGAATCTAAAAGAAAGTAGGGAACTTGGCAATAGCGAATTACTTATAAGGTATTTTAGGAAAAGAAGTAATTAAAAAATTGATTCTAATAATTAATATATTTTCCTAATATTTATTATGAATAATTTAAAAATAAGATGGCACAAATCTATATCAGAAATCCCTGAGATGGCTTGGGCAAATCTATTAGGGTCTAATTCATCTCCATTTTACAGTTGGGAATGGCTAAATGCTCTAGAAACCTCTAATAGTATTATCCCCCTGAATGGATGGCAGCCTTTATTTCTCTCTGCTTGGAATGGTAATAATATAATTGCTAGCGCTCCTCTTTATCTAAAAGCTCATAGCTATGGCGAATTTATATTTGATAATTCTTTTGCACAACTTGCGCAAGATTTAAATATTCAATATTATCCTAAGCTAATAGGAATGAGTCCATTAAGTCCTGTAGAAGGATATCGTTTTCTTTTCTCTGAGGGAGAAAATAAAAAAGAACTTACATATACTCTCATTGAAGAAATTGATAATTTTGCAAAGAATAATGGCATATTAAGTTGTAACTTTTTATATGTAGATCCACAATGGCAATTATTAGCCGAGGAAGCAAAATGTGCTAAGTGGTTTAACCAACAAAGTTTATGGAGTTTAAATGGGGAAAAGGATTTCTCTGATTACCTGAGGAGATTCAACTCTAATCAACGCCGAAATATCATACGAGAAAGAAAAAATGTGAGAAATTCAGGCATAAAAATAATCACTTTATTAGGCTCACAAATTAATTTATATAATATGAAAAAAATGCACTATTTTTATCAACTTCATTGTTCAAGATGGGGTGTCTGGGGAAGTAAATATCTATCCGAATCATTTTTTATTGAACTGGCATCTCCAAAGCTAAAAGAGAACATTATTTTATTTGAAGCTAAAGAAGAAAATGAAGATAAAACTATTGGCATGTCTCTTTGCATAAAGAGTAAGGAAATGCTGTGGGGTAGATATTGGGGTGCAGAAGAAAATATAGATTGCTTACATTTTGAGACGTGTTATTACGCTCCGATAGAATGGGCAATAGAAAATGGAATTAAATATTTCGATCCTGGAGCTGGTGGAACTCATAAAAGAAGAAGAGGTTTTGTTGCCAAGCCAAATGCAAGCCTCCATAGATGGTATGACGTAAGAATGGACTCATTAATTAGAGAATGGCTACCAAAAGCTAATCAATTAATGATTAGCCAAATAAAGGCTACAAATAATGATGTACCTTTTAAGTTTAAAAAGCCAAAACTATCAAATACATAGTAATTTCAGAAAAAAAGGACTGTTCTCAATGACTGAAAAAAATGATCTGGATTCAAAAGAAGAGAAATCCTTAATTTCGAAGATAGAGGACGGTCTTATAAAGTATCAAAAAACAGATGAAAAAAGTGTTATTAGTCTTTTTGGCATTGAGCTAACAGCTCCATCTAGTCTTAAAAATCCAGGTATTGTTTATTTATCTTTTATTTTTGTAAACTTCGTAATATTTGCATTAGTTTTCAAAAACTTTTTAACTGGATCTTAAATAATCAGAATTTTCTAGAATTCAACAAAGTCCTAATAAAGAGTTGTTTGTTGACCTATTAATTTGTAAGTTTAAAGAATGGAACCACATGACATTAAAGAAGATTTGATTCGATCAATACAGTGCCTAGATGCTAAGTTGTCTAAGCGTAGTATAGAGCTTGATCCTGAAGGTTATTTTTTAATCAAAATTGAGCATGTTAAGAAAGAATTAATCCTGGAACATTACGTAAATGATATTGATAGCCAAGGACGTGCTGTTGATCCTGATTCAGGTAAGCCCATAGGTTGTAAAACTATAAACAAAAAAAAACCAAGCAAAATATTTAGAGGAAGAAGCGCAAAAGAAGTAGGTATTCAGATTTCTGAAGGTAAAGGTACTTTATATTTAAGCCGATTAGATCATGCTCTATACATTGGCCGTGAATTGCAGCGCGCTGAACAATGCTTAAAAACAGATGAAGCATATATACAAGACTAAAACCTCGAAGATTGAAGGAATTAGCACTAAATGCCCTATTATTAGTCGAGAATCTAAAATCAAATGGGAATTCTTTTTTATTTAGTTTTTGTGGGAGCTGGTCTGACTGCAGCTTTCTTAATTTCAAAAGCACTTAAGGCTATTAAATTAATCTAAAAATAATTATTCTTAGTACTAATCAATTATGTAATTTCCCAAGAATTACTGATCAGATCTAGTAGAAAATTAAAAAGCTACAAGAACTTTTTGAATAAAAGAGCTTTGAAATTAATTAAAAAAATAATAAAATTATTACTATAAATAAATTCCTTATTAGAGTGTCTCCTGACAGACTAATAATTTTTAATTAATTCAAATGGGAGCTTCAAGGTTAACAAGTCGCCGCCGCCAAGATCTAGGCTCTAAATGGGCAAGAGTCGCAATGGCTATCTTGTCTACTATTGGCGTAATCGATACTGGCTCAATAACGTTAAACAAATGGGGCTGGATAGGAGATCTTACTTGTCCAGGAGGATTAGAGGGCTGTGACAAAGTTCTGAATAGTCCGTGGGGGAGTTTAATACAAGTCAATAATGGTTCAGTTCCATTGTCAATACTTGGTTTATTGAGTTATCTACTAATTTTATTAATGGCAGTATTGCCATTAACATCTATTTTTAATGATAAGAAAAATAATATCTCAAGACTTACATGGTGGGGATCATTTTATATAGCTACAGCAATGTTCATCTTCAGCCTAATATTAATATTTATAATGATCTTTAAAATCGAAGCTTTTTGTTTCTTCTGCCTTCTTTCTGCTATAATATCATTTATATTAGTATTATTAAATATAATTGGAGGAGCATGGGAAGATTATGGAAAACTTATTTTCAGAGGCTTTTTGATATCAATTGTAGTTATTTTATCTGGTCTTTTCTGGTCATCATCTGTAGATTCACTAAGTAAAAATACAACACAGGATATTCAGGGAATCTCACCTAATGTAATTTCTAAAAGTTCACCTGAAAAAGTAAAGCTTGCTGAACACTTAACTAAAAAGGGAGCTGTAATGTATTACGCCTATTGGTGTCCTCATTGCCACGATCAAAAAGAAATGTTCGGCAAAGAAGCTACAGAAAAGCTTAATTTAGTTGAGTGCGCTAAAGATGGTTTAAATAACAAAAGGGAACTATGTGAAAGAAAAGGAATAACTGGGTTTCCCTCGTGGGAGTTCAATGGTTCAATTGAATCAGGAGTAAAAAGTCTCAATGAGCTTGCAAATATGAGCAACTACAAAAAAACTAATGATTTTTAATTAATAGGCCTTGTAGATAAATCTTTGCCTATACATTGGCGAGTATGGCATTGCCAAAAAGGAACTGGAAAAGGAAAATCATTTCTAAAATGGCCACCTCTACTTTCCTTACGAAATAGGCAAGCCTCCAACATTAATGAACTTGATAGTTGCCTATTACATAAATCAAGAAGCAAATTAAGCTCTCTTCTAGAAATTTCATCCAACATATTGTATTGATCTTGAGACTGAGAAAAAACAAGCTTTAATAATGGCTCTTGTAAAAGATTCTCATAATCTTTTCTGACTTTCTTCAAGGCTTTAGTCATTCCATGAACGGAGCGATCAACTCCTGCTTCACTCCAACATAAATTTCTGAGCCTCTGAATTTCTCTTCTTAAATGTTCAGCACCTTCTGAACCAGAAAAGCGAAGACTTGTCTTACTAAAAGTGGGGCTAACTTTAACTTTCTCCATTTGAAAATTATGAAATTCAATATCTTTCATTTTGTTAGCAAAAACCAAGCATTCCATTAATGAATTACTTGCTAGCCGATTAGCACCATGAAGTCCGGTACAAGCAACTTCTCCCACTGCATAAAGACCTTTAATCGTTGTCTGTCCAAGCAAGTTTGTCGAGACTCCACCCATCCAATAGTGGGCTGCAGGAGCTACTGGAATTAATTCTTTTAAGGGATCTAATCCAAACTCTCGGCATCGTTGAAAAATTGAAGGAAAGCGTTCTTCGGCATTTTCAATAGAAATAGATTTCATATCAAGGCCAAGATGGGTTAAATCTTGTTCTTGCATTGATTTGAACAATGCTCTACTCACTTGATCTCTAGTGGCTAAGTCTTTTCCATGCAAATGAGCAACTGGACTTTCGCCTAAAGAATCAACCAAAACTGCACCTTCTCCACGTAAAGCTTCGGAAATCAAAAAAGAAGGAGCACCTTCTAATTTCAAGGCAGTTGGATGGAACTGAAAAAACTCAAGATCTTCAACTACTGCTCCTGCTCTCCATCCAAGAGCGACTCCTTCACCAGTTGCTTGAGCTGGATTTGTTGTATTTGCAAATAAGTGTCCACCCCCACCAGTAGCCAAGACTACGGCTTTTGCATTTATCCAAAGCAATTGTGGTCCATCTAAAACTTGAACACCAAAACATCTATTTTGCTCAACCCAGATCTGTGAAACTCTTATACCTCGTTGATGAAGGACATTATCTCTTTGATCAACTTGATCATTTAGAACATCAACTAATGCTCGACCTGTTCGATCCTTCACGTGCAAAACTCTTCTATGACTATGTGCTGCTTCAAGAGTTGTAGAAAGCCTGCCAAAATCTCTATCAAAATCCATACCAATTTTTAAAAGTCTTTCTACTGATCTAGGCGCATTTTCCACAAACATTTTTACGGCATCATGATCACAAAGTCCTGCACCAGCATTTATGGTGTCCGACGCATGGCTCTCTTCACTGTCTTCAAGTCTTGTTACTGCAGCGATGCCACCTTGTGCCCATCGACTTGAAGAACGTTTACTTGTATTGCGATTTAAAAGTAAAACCTTCAAAGTTGAAGGTAATTCAAGAGTCGTCATCAAACCTGCAGCGCCTGCACCAATAACAACAACATCCCAATTATTGGAATAAATTGAATTTTGATTAAAGCTAATATTTGAACTCATGGAATTAATTATTAGTTTTAAATCAATCCGCTTAACTGAGGCTGAATCAAAGTAGTTAGAAAAAATAATCCATCTACCCATAAAGTTGTAGTTAAAGCAGCACTTGCAACAAGCCAGGCATCACTTGAACTTGGATGATTTAAAGATTGCTTCATCATCCAATTTGAAATTATAATTATCAACAGTGCAGCCAAAGCAATAGATATCAGAGAAGATGGTGATACTAATTCACCTGCCGTAAGAGTTAACTGTTGCGAAGCCTCTGAAAAAGGGGCTTCGACAATATCGGGCCAAGATTTCATTACACCTGTGAAGACAATCATCACATCAGTAAAGGCTGTACCCAACAGAGAGGCCAAATAAAAACTCACACCTATTTTCCAACGAGTATCAAGAAGAGAGATTGCTATTGGTAAGGCTATCGATTCAACAGGCAAATGCCACACTGGATGAGCCCTTAACCAACCCCAAAAAAGGCATCCACCCAACCAACTCCAACTCACTCCAAGCAAAAGTGAACCTATAGAAGCCCATTTATCACTACTAAACTTTAATAAATAAAATCCCAAAGTAAATATCACGAAGCTAAATAAAAGAGCAGAAAAAGGAGAGACATGCACCCATGGAGCCTGCACAAAAACCGGAAGAACAACCATGGTGCTGGTCCAAAATTGCAAAGTCCTTGGTTTCGAAAGATAAGACTCGTCTGCTTTTAAGGGATTCTTGGTGAGATTTGAGTTAATCAGAATTAGTAAAAATGAATGTTTTTGGCAGAAAGATATTTATGAATTTACATTCAAGTCGATACCCTGACCTAAATGTCTTCAAGTTACAAACAATAAAAGAAAAAGATACTCTACTGAGAATCTCTTAAAAACCAATAATGAACAACCATTTCAAGGTCGATCTCCTTACAAACAAGAAAATGAACTGGTTAAAAATACAAAAAACTTCCAATAACTAATAGAATTGTATGCATCTTTCGAGAGAAAAAATAGTTGACTCATCAATCTCAACTTTATTGTCTAAACCCAATAAAGAAAAATAAAAAAAATTATCATTTAATTAAAGAGCCTAAATGAGCAGGATAAATATAAATAGAAATAAAATAAAGCCAGCTATCATCAAATCTATAGAGCCTGGATCCATAGGTGAGGAAATCGGATTTGAAATCGGAGATCAATTAATAAGCATAAATGGAGTACAGCCAAGAGATATCATTGATTATAGATACCTTATTGCAGAAGAAGAAATTAATTTAGAAATTGTCGATCAAAATGGTACTAATCATCAAATTGATATAGAAAAAGATATTGATGATGGCCTAGGGATTTCTTTTACAGAAGCTTTATTTGATGGACTTATACAATGTAATAATCAATGTCCTTTTTGCTTTATTGATCAACAACCTATTGGTAAAAGAACAAGCCTATATCTTAAGGATGATGATTTCAGACTTAGCTTTTTATATGGATCTTATTTAACTTTGACAAACCTTTTGGAAAAAGATTGGTTAAGAATTGAACAACAAAGATTAACTCCCTTATTTGTATCTGTCCATGCAACTGAACCATCTTTAAGGGCTAAATTATTAAAAAATCCAAATGCTATAAATCTTTTAAGCCAATTACAATGGTTCTCCGAAAAAAAACTCCAAATTCATGCGCAAATAGTGGTATGCCCAACCAAAAATGATGGAAAAGCTTTAGAAAGAACTTTAAAAGATCTTTTTAGTTTTGCTGACGGAAATTTTCCAGCGGTACTATCAGCGGCAGTAGTACCTGTAGGTTTAACCAAATTCCGACCTCCCAATGATGGATTAGTACCTGTTGATTCTAATTGCGCAAAAAGAGTCATTGATCAAGTAGAAAATCTGCAAAAATTCTTTCAACAATCAATAGGCTCTCGTTTTGCATGGTTGTCCGATGAATGGTATTTAATTGCAAAAAGATCATTACCTGTTTTAAGCACATATGAAGATTTCCCTCAGAAAGAAAATGGAGTCGGGAGTATTCGAAGTTTTCTTAAAGCAATGGATCTAGTAACAAGAAATCTTCCTAAAAAAATCGACAAAAAGCGCACTTGTAGCTGGGTAGTAGGAAAACTAGTTGAAAATGAATTGATGACAACTTCCAATCGATTAAATCAAATTGAGAATTTCACTATTTATCTTCATGGACTTTCTAGTCCTTATTGGGGTCAAGAGCAGATAGTAACTGGTCTCCTTACAGGTAAAGACTTATTAGAGGGGCTGCAAGGCAAAGAGTTAGGGGAAGAATTACTCCTCCCTTCTGTAATGTTAAGACAAGGTGAAAAAATCTTTCTTGATGACATGACTCTTCAAGATCTCTGCTCTTCACTTAATGTATCTATACGAATTGTTCATGATGCAGAAGACATTGTGAATGGGGCGCTAGGTATAGCTTAATTGCTTTACTAAATTCAACTCAATTTTTCTTATATCCATGGGGAGAGTGAAAAGGAAATTTCTCATTGTTGCAGGATTATTCCTATCTGGAGTGAATCCTCTATGGGCAACGAACACCCCTTCAATTAATTTATACTCAGAAAAACTAAGTTTAATAAATAAAAGTCAAAATCAAAATAAAGAACTATCTCAAAGCATCCAGGGGAAAGGTTTGTATAAATTAGCTCCCCCAAAGAATCTTTCTCTTCCTTCTAGGATCAGAGAAGTTTCAATAAAAAGTTTTGAAAGTATTAATTTAGATGAATTAGAAAGTATACTTATAAATAATAATCCAACCATCAAACTTTACAAAGAAAGAATTAATCAATCTAAGTCATTATTGAGAGAATCACTATCATCTTGGTATCCAACTCTAAATCTTTCAGCAAACGGAATACCACAATATTTCGAATCAACTAATTATTATGAATCTAATGTAAGTGCAGATACTTCTAGCAAAAGATGGAGTTCTTCAATAACTGCCACAATTCAATGGGATTTAATAAATCCTGCGAGAGTTCCTGAAATAGCCTCTGCGAGAGATAGTTTTGAAAAAGCTAAACATAACTATTCTATTATTCTGAGAGACTTAAAATTAGAAGCATATAAACGTTATTATAATCTACAAAAAGCAAATGAAGAAATTAAGGTGTCAAAAAAATCTATAGAGTCATCTTCTTATGGATTAAAAGATGCAGAAATTAGATTCGAATCAGGTATTGGAACAAAATTAGAAGTGCTAGAAGCAAAAGCACAATTAGCAAGAGATGAACAACGTTTCAATATTAAAATAGGTGATCAAAAAATTGGACAGAGATTTCTTGCTGAATTACTCAATCTTCCTGAAGATGTGACACCATTGATTGGTTCAGAAACTCGAGTAATGGGAATATGGGGTACAACTTTAGAAGAAAGTATTATCTCAGCTTATTCAATGCGTGAAGAGCTTGATAATATTCTTTTAGATATTTCTATTAGTAATAATAATGCCAAAGTGGCTCTTGCACTTGCTAGACCGAAATTAAGTTTAGTCAATACATTTAGTTCAACAATTTCAAAAGGTGAGTTAAACCAAATCTCACCGAATATTAACAACGAATCCTCAAATATATCCAATACGATTGGAATTAATGCCTCTTGGTATATATTTGATGGAGGTCGTTCTAGATCACAATATAACTACAATAAAAGTAAAGCGGAAGAAGCTAAACTTGAATTTGCTTTAAAGCGAGCTCAAATAAGAAAAGGAGTTGAAGAAATATTTTATAAATTAGAATCAGCTAAATTAAATATCACATCTTCTTATTCAGAAGTTCTTTCAACAAGAGAATCCCTTAGACTTGCGAAACTGAGATACAAATCAGGCATTACTACCCAGCGAGAAGTGGTAAACAATCAAAGAGATTTAACTAGCTCTGAAGTCAGATATATTATTTCTGTGACAAGTTACAACACCTTATTAGCTGATCTAAGCAGAAGAACCGGTTTAAATAACATCAAGCCTTGTGATATTAAAGTCAATAAACTCGAAGATAAAAACTTAGAAAACCCTCCAATCCTTAACACGTCTAGATTAATTCCATTGTGTCAACTTTAAGATTTTGTGCAAGAAACTATGAGCATGAACCAAATACCTAATTCTCTGAATAGCTCTCAGCTGAAGTCAATTGATGATCTGATAAATCAAGTTGCTAAAAGACAACTGAAGGACTTTGGTCAAATCAATTCAGACTTAAAGCCAGATGGAACATTAATCACTGAATGTGATAGATGGAGTGATAAAACAATTGTTGAAGGATTGGACATAATTGCGAAAGGAGAGGGAGTGCTAAGCGAGGAAGGTAATAAAATAATTCCAAATTCTTCTGCTTATTGGGTTGTTGACCCTTTAGATGGGACAACAAATTTTGCTGCAGGTATTCCATATTGGGCAATATCCATAGCCCGTTTTACTAATGGATCTCCAGAAACGGCTTTCCTTGACATACCAGCACTGAAAAAAAGAATCTTGGCAATTAGAGGAAAAGGAGTATGGCTAAACGATAAACGACTTCAACCAGAAGCACGTTTCAAGAGACATAGCGATTGCATTTCTCTGTGCAGCCGATCTATTAAAGTTTTGCAAATGAAACCAGAGCAATCTTTTCCAGGAAAAATTCGATTACTTGGCGTCTCAAGTTTAAATATGACTAGTGTTGCTATCGGACAAACAGTTGCTGCTCTTGAGGCTACACCAAAGATTTGGGATATAGCAGCAGCTTGGCTAATACTTGAAGAACTTAATTGTTTAATCAAATGGTTAGACACAAATCCAAAAAATATTCAGCCGGGAGAAGATCTTACAGCCACAAATTTCCCATTATTAACTGCATCTTCAGAAGATCAATTAAATAAAATGCTTCCTTGGTCTAGTGCCTTAATTAAAACAAATTAACTTTTAAAGAACAATTATCTAAGTATCTAGTCTTTGATAAATACATAATTGCCTACAAGACATATTACTATTAAATTCAAGTGGATAAACTAATGTCAGAAAAATCTTCTCAGAAGGAGGTAGCGTGACAACAAACTTTTCACAACCAAAGTGGGTTTAAATTGGAGTAAAAAAGCAAGATGGTTCGTTAGTACCCTTTGGCGGGCTTATGCAAGATGGTCTAAATGTGATTGCGTTGACTTAAGCGCAGCTTTTGCTTATTACACTCTCCAGTCATTTTTCCCAATCTTACTCATATCACTTTCAGTTGCTTCCTGGTTTTTAGGAAAACAGCAAGGTTTAGATCAACAAATTATTGCCTTAGCTGCTCAAGTATTACCTCCCTCTGTTGTTGCTTTAGTCGATTCAACATTAGTGCAACTAGTTAATCAAAGGTTTGGAGCTGGACTACTTGGAGCAATGTTTTTAATGATCACCGCAGGTAATGCATATTTAACCCTACAAAGAGGGGCAGATAGATTATGGGAAGATGTTTTACCAGTCAAGAAGACACCTGATCCTCTAAAAATTCAAGCATTTCGATTTATTAGAAATCGAATAGAAGCATTTTTTGTAGTTCTCTTGGTTGGTTTTTTAATGGTTTTAGATCAAATCAGTGCCAATTTCAGAATGATTCCTGGAGCTGTATTGGAAGAATTATCTAATACTACCCCTTGGATTGCAAAGATAATGTCAAGCATACCTGTGCTGCAAGTCGGGCAATTTATTCTTCCTTTACTTGGTTTCTCAACTATGGCATTGCTTTTGCAAGGTTTACTTCCTAGCCGAAGAGTACCTTTAAGACCATTAATTCCTGGAGCATTAATGATTGGGACTCTCCTAACCATTCTAAATTTGGCAGTGAGTAGAAGTATTCTCTCTTTAGGGGCAAGATTCCAAGCTTACGGTTTCATCGGAGGTGTTTTAGTCTTAACTTTATGGGTTTGGATGGTAGGAGTTATTATTTATTTTGGACAATGTTGGAGCGTCGTTATCGCAAGTACGCGACGGAATAAATACATCTGAGAAAAATAGACAAAACGAAAAGCGAATTTTAAATTAGAATATAAAAAGTTAAAGGTACAAGTTAAAGATGAACAAGCCATCATCATTAATATGGGTGGCATTATTATTCATTGTAATTTTACCTACGCCAGCAGGGAAATTTCTTTTTGATTTGGCTGGTGGGATATTTCTATTTCTTACACTTCTTCCGATAATCCTTGGAGGAGTTGGATGGTTAAGCTGGAAAGTAATTAAATCAAAAGTCAAAACTTGCGAAGCTTGCGGTTCAAGTTTTTTCAATAATCAAGTCATTTGTCCTATATGTGGCGAAAACATTAAAAGTGATGAAAGAAGTTTTGACAATATCCCTGCAAGCTCGGCCACTATTGATATAAAGCCTGAAGAAATAAAGTAATACTATTAATCAAGATTTAAGTTTTCTGGGCTTATTTCATGAATCTCTTGCTCCACAGTCTCCAGCAGCTTCTGACAATGCTTGAGTAAAATATTTCCTTTGAGATAATTATTTTGGATATTATCTAAAGAGATATTATCATCCTGCATCTTAATTAAGATAGATTCCAAAATCTCTGTCGATTCTTCATAACTAAGAGCTTCGATTTCTTTTTCCCAAGACTTAATATTATTTTCAATAGGATCTTTTTTAGATAATTCTAATTTTTTCTTTGAAGAATATTTTTTGTCTGACATGAAATCTACAATTACTTTTTAAAATTATATCTTATCATAATTAATAATATCTACCTTTGTAGAGATTTTACCATCCACAAGCTGAATTGATAAAGTATCATTTTTCTTGATAGCTTTGACACTAAATATAGTTTCTCCCTTTGCATTAGTAACTATTGAAAAACCTCTTTTAAGCCATCTCGAGGGAGAAAGTGCATCAAAAAGGTTACGAATATTATTAATTTGATTTCTTTTAGCTTTAATTGTTAGCAAAGGTGAGTGAGATTGAAAAATTGTTTTTTTTGCACTTAAAGAATTCTTTTTATTTTTGAAAACCCAATAGAAATATTCTTGCATTCGCTTCTTAGTCTCTAAAATATTACTTATAGCAATCTCTCTACTTGGTAACAAATCAACTATTGCAGCTGTTGGTGTAGCGGACCTATGATCCGAAACAAGATCAACAATTGTCAGGTCATCTTCATGACCAATTCCAGTAACAATAGGAATGGGAAATGTAGCTATTTCTCTAGCTAGTAATTCATTATCAAACAACATTAAATCTTCTCTGCTTCCACCACCTCTAGCAATCACTAATGCATTTATTCCTAAGTTGTTTGATAATTTTAATTTACTCAAAGTCAACATTATTTCGTTTTGATGATTACCCTGAACTGAAATAGGAAAAACAAATAGTTTTGTCAAAGGCCATCTTTCCTTAGCTGTTCTCAAAATATCAGCCAAAGCTGAGCTGGGAACACTTGTTAGAATTCCAATTGATTTAGGATATTTAGGTAATTGTTTTCGTAGTGATTGATCCATTAAACCTTCTTTTATTAGCTTAGATTTAACTATTTCAAACTGCTTGAAGACAGTTGAAATGCTTGCCTTAATATCAAAAATCTGGACAGATATTCTTGCTTGAGACTCCCAGAAATTTAATTTACCAACGATTAAAACTCCATCATCATCTTTTGGTAAAAACTTTAATGATTTCAATCTTGAAGACCATACAACTCCATCTATCCTTGCATTACCATCAGTAAGAGTTACCCATAAATGACCTTTTTTGATTTGAGCCTTTGAAACTGTTGCCTTCAATGTAAATATTGGAGCAAATCCTCTTGAGAGTAAAAGCCCAATAGACTCATTCAATTCTGAAATAGTATATGTAGGTAAAGATTCATTATTGGAGTTATTATTAACCAATTTATTTATATGATAAGAGGTGACAATTTATATAAATATTGAAATAAATAAAGAACTAAAATCAATTAAAACAACAATTTCAACCTATTCCTATCTGAGTTAAAATTCCTTGACCTGTTAAAAGTTCAGTTGTTAAACCAATTAATATTCCTAGCATGGCTAGGCGACCATTCCATATTTCAGCAAAATTAACAAACCCATAACGCGGTTCCAAGTTATTGGACATTTAAAAACTTCAAGTAAATACATATTACTAAAGAAATGCTCTATATGAGAAATTAAATGGTTTTACTCATCTTCTTATTCGACCTTTTTAAAATAAAATAAACTCAACGTACATGCCTGGTACCATCAACTGGATGGTAATCATCGCCAGTAAGTTCTTCGTAAATAATCGCAGGAAGTCCTGTCTCAAACATAGTTTGAAGAGCTTCTTTTAGAAATGGATTCCATCCACCAGTACTAACTTCACCATGCCTAACTGTCCAATCCCATGTTCCTTGCAAATCTCTTGGGATCCTACCTTCTCTATCCCTTCTAGCAACTAAATCAAGAGATTCGACTAAGCCAACTGGAATAGGGTCCTTGCCATAAGAAGGGGTAAGACTTAATTCAAGTCTTACAGGATCTTCCTTTACCAATTTAAGTCGAAACCTGGGAGGCAATTTTAAAGACTTCAAAACTGAAGCAACTATGCGTGTTCTTTGTTCCAAAAGTAAAACCTCTTTGAGTTCTCTTGAATGTGAAATATAGAAAAAACTCTAATGAAAATTATTCAGAAGGCTTTTCAAATGATTTTGGAGGATCATTGTCCTTTGAAAAGCGTACTGTAAGTAAATCTTCATCTGTAATACGACCTTCTGTATTCAGCAACTCCGGATGAATAGTTAGCCGCCCAGTTCTATCCTCATTTAATTGAGTGGAAAATGATTTTGTTTTTTTATCTGATTGATCGATAAAAAAGCCATTAAACATTAGCCTTGCAGCAAGAAACAACAGTAGAAGAACTGAAATGGCATAGAAGAAAGGGGGGAAATTGCTCAAAATGGAAACCACGAGAATTAATCAACACCTCAAGCATGAAAAGAAAAAAATTTCTTACACACATCATTTTAAAGTCTATTATATTTTATTTTGAAAATTTTGTATGTAGTAAATAGCTACTATAAATAAAAAAAAGTAGACAGACAAATGTCTCTGAAAAAATGATCAAAGCACTACTAGAAACACAACAACTCCATAAGAAAATCCAGCATCAAAACAAAAAAAACTTTAACCTTATTCTCCTAGTAGTTTTATTTTCTTACAATTTCAAGTTCAATACCCCACTTCAGGCATATGAGGTGAAATTACCTGCAGAACAGAATTTAAATAACCAATCATTTGTATCAAGAGCGTTAACTAAAAGTGGAGAAGCAGTAGTAACAATAGAGACAGAGAGAAAAGTATTCTCTTCAAGAGAAAATTTATTACCTCCAGGTATTCTGACAGACCCATATTTTGAACGCTTGTTTGGCTTTAGAGGGCAACCACAGATTCCAAGATCTCGAATTGAAAAAGGTCAAGGAAGTGGAGTCATTTTCTCTTCGAAAGGACTTGTTTTGACTAATGCTCATGTTATTGAAAAAACTGACCAACTTATTGTTGGTTTATCTGATGGAAGAAGAGTTCTTGGACGTGTAATAGGGCAAGACTCCTTAACAGATCTTGCAGTGATCAAGCTTGAATCAAAAGGTCCGTGGCCTACAGCGCCGCTAGGTAATTCCAATAATCTAAAAGTAGGCGATTGGGCAATAGCAGTAGGAAATCCTTTTGGATTAGAAAATACAGTAACTTTAGGAATTATTAGTAACCTAAATAGAGATGTAACACAACTCGGTATATCAGATAAAAGAATTAACTTAATTCAAACAGATGCAGCAATCAATCCTGGGAATTCTGGAGGTCCATTACTAAACTCCAATGGAGAAGTTATTGGAATTAATACCCTTATTCGTTCTGGTCCAGGTGCAGGGTTAGGTTTTGCAATACCAATAAATAGAGCCAAAAAAATTGCTAAAGACTTAATAACGAATGGAAGAGCTAAACATCCAATGATTGGGGTAACTCTTGCAAGCAATATCAAACAGGAAAGTAATTTTATATCACAAAGAAAAAGTGGTGCTATTATTAAATATCTAATACCTAAAGGGCCTGCTGAAAAAGGCGGCTTGGAGTTAGAAGATGTCATAATTTCGATCAATGGAAAGAAAATATTAACTCCAAATGATGTAGTCAATACAATTAATGAGAATGATTTAAAGACACCTCTTGAAATTACAATATCAAGAAAAGGTAAAACGAAAAAAAAGATTGTCCAACCAATTGATATTTATGAACTTAGATTTTGATTAAAAACTATTTTTAACTTCAAATGAAAATCTTATAATTATTTCTTATTAACTTTTTTCTTCTTCTTATTTTCTCGTTTAGATAATCGCTTTTTTTCTTTCGCTGCTATCTCTAATTCTTTTTCTTTCTGAATCTTCTCCTCTATCTTCTTTTCATTATAATATTTATAATCACCTCTATACATTATTAACTGACCATCTCTAATCTCAACAATTTTATTAGCGACCTTTGAAATAAAATATCTATCATGTGAAACAATCAAAGCAGTTCCTTGATAATTTGAAATAGCATTTTCCAGCATTTGCTTTGAAGGAATATCTAAGTGATTTGTTGGCTCATCCAAAATTAACAAATTACATGGTTTAACAATCATCAATGCTAGTGCCAGTCTTGCCTTTTCTCCTCCACTAATTTGTCCAACTTCCTTGAAAACTGAATCATTACTTAAACCAAAGCTTCCTAATAGAGATCGAGCTTCGGTTTGAGTCCAATTCGGAACAGCGTGATATATAGTCTCAATCACAGTTTTTTCTAATTTCAAGGCCTCTGCCTGATTTTGTTCAAAATAACTAGGGATAACATTATATTTTCCTAATTCTATAAGCCCATCTTCAGGTTTTTCTAAACCCATAATCAATCTAAGTAAAGTAGACTTTCCAGAACCATTCCCCCCCAGAAAAGCTATCCTTTCACCGATATCAACTTCTAAATTAGCTCCTAGAAATAGTATATTTTCTTCATAACCATGTGTCAAATCTTTAATACTAAGTACATCCTTACCTGAGTGAGGGGCTGGCATAAATCTAAAACTAGGTCCCTTTAAATTATCAACTGGGGCATCGATTTTCTCAACTTTATCTAATAACTTTTCTCTACTTTTTGCTTGAGTACTTCTTGTAGCACTTGCACGAAACCTATCAATATATGCTTTCTGAGTTGAAATATCTTTTTGTTGTTTTTGATAAGCAGCTCTAGTGACTTCCAAATCAAAATTACTCTGTTCTAGATATGAAGTGTAATTTCCAAAATAACTTTTAGATCTACCTCTTTCTGTATTGACTATTTTTGTACAAATTTTATCTAGAAAAGCTCTATCATGGCTAACAATTACCATCGCTATTTTTTGGTTTAATAAATATCTTTCAAGCCATTCAATTGTTTCAAGATCTAAATGGTTAGTAGGCTCATCTAATAATAAAATATCTGGACTTTGTAATAAAATCTTTCCTAAAGCTATTCTCATTTGCCAGCCACCGGAAAAATCTCCTACGCATCGATCTGCTTCCTTATTCTTAAATCCAATCTGAGGTAATAATTTCTCAACTTTAGACTCCAAATCATAGCCATTAATTGATTCAAATTTATTTTGAATAACACTTAATTCTTTAATCAATGAATCTAAGTAATCTAAATCGCTTGCTGCTAACTCAGACTCCATGTTTTGTTGAATTATTTTCTGTCTATTTAACAAAGATGATGCTTCATGAAATGCTTGAAATAACTCTTCTCTAACAGATCGATCAAAATCGACATCAAATTCCTGTTTTAAATATGCAATAGATGGATCACCTTCTTTTATGAGAGAACCATCAGTTGCCTCCTCTAGTCCAGCTATAATATTTAACTGAGTTGATTTACCAGCTCCGTTAACTCCTACCAAACCAATTCTTTCACCAATTTTTATTTCCCAACTAACATCCTTCAAGACTTCACCTGTGGGATAAATTTTAGAGATTCTGTCAAGACGTAACACTTAAAAAAACCTCTTTGAACTACCTTCAAACATCTAGTCTTAACAGATGCAAACCGATTTAAATTACATCACCAATGAAAGTCTATGGTGAGACTGGAACAAATCACTGCTCTATTTCTTGCAGCAGCTCTAGCAATTCCAAGCTATTGGTTCTTTTGGACTATGGCAGGAGGAGGAGGCTATGAACGAAGAAGTATAAAAAACGACCCTCAACATTCTCTAAAAATTCCTGCAAAACCCAAACACGATTAAAGGCCACCTCTGGCTTTGATAAGCCATTGCTTCGTATCTAAATCTTTAATAGTTGCTAAATATTCTTTTACCTCTTCTGAAGTTACTGGTAAGTTTAATTCTTTACCCAATGCACAAATTGCATTCATGGCTCCTTTAGGGTCTTGAAGAGCTTGACGAAAAAGATCTTGCTTTTTCTCTGGATTGGCCTCAATAAGCTTATAAAGCTCTGCAGCATTGCTGCTCATAATAAAAAAAGTAACTGATCAAACACTATTCAATTAAGCCGCTTTTGTCTGAAAATTGGAAGATTCATGGCACTTCTCTAAATCACTTTCCTTTAGACCCAAAGCCGAGGCATCCTTCATACTTCGAGCATCCATACAGAGAACTTTACGAAGCTGAGCAAAATTTGCTGCTTGAGAAGATCTACCTTCCCTATTAGCGCCATATTCAGCTCTTTGTAAAACATGATGTAAATGAGTTAATAGATAAGAACTAACAACTGCAGAAATTAAAACATCACTATTTTCACTACTTGGACGATTCTTTCTCCTTGATCTCTTTGTTACTGCTTGTTTATCAACTGTCCTAGAAGGAAGAGAGCAAGATGATTTAGGAAGAGATGGCTTAGACATGAAATACTCCTTTTTTGATCAAAAAAATTTCGAATTAATCAGCCAATCATCTAGAAAGGCCAGGAAGGAAAGTATCATACACACAGATAGTATCCTTGCGTATAAGTGTACACTAATACGTACCCGATAGTTTCATAGGGGCATGGCTACCCGGCAAAACTCATCCAACGGGAAACAAAAGTCTCCTAGAATACAAGTTGTTTTACCAGAACAACTATGTAGATCATTAACAGAATTAGCAGAACAAGAATCTAGAACTGTAAGTAACATGGCTAAAGTATTGATACAAGAAGGTGTTAAGCGGTATGAGTCCTCAAACAATTCATCTCAAAAGGAGCTAGGAATCAAAAAAAACAAAACGCAAGATTTCATTAATAAGCTAGAGAAACAGAAAACACAAAGACTGAAAGGTCTTCCTCGAAGATTAAAATTTGAAAGAAATTAATTTTCAACTTTCACTCTCAAGGGTCAACCCGAACACCAAAAGTTAATGATTTTTTTGATCCTGTGATGTGACGAGCATCAACTTTTCTACCCAAAATATTCCACCAAGCTAAAGTTGCAAAAGCTAGTGCCTCTCGAAATTGAGAAGGAAGCCCTATCTCATTTATCTTCTTTATAGAAATACCTAGACACTTTTTCTCAAGTTGTTTCATTAAATATATATTTTGACTCCCGCCCCCAGCTACCAATAGTTCAACGAGACGTATTTTTCTCCTCTTGAAAAGAAAATCCAAATCTTGAGAAACTATTGAAGCAGTAAATGTAGTGATAGTTGACAATAAATCTTCTTTTGAAACCTCACCTAATTCACATTTTCTTTTTTGCAAGTCAATTAAACCAAATTGCTCTCTACCGGTAGATCGAGGAGGGGGTTGTTGAAAAAAAGGTTCTTTCAACCACTCCTCAATAACGTTCATTTGTGGAATTCCCATGGAGGCCCGATTCCCATTTTGATCAAACCTAAGCAACGAATTACTACTCTCTTCAATGGCTAAATCAATTAAAGAATTCGCCGGACCACAATCCCATCCAAGACAAAAAGACTTCTTATCAAAGCCCGTTTTAGGAGGGATAATCGTAAGATTTGCAATACCTCCAAGATTAAGAATACCTCTCCATCCATTCACTCTTCCTATCAAACTTTCATCAACCAAAGGAACTAAAGGTGCTCCATGTCCTCCTAAAGCTATATCTTTTGATCTGAAATCATAAATAACAGTTCGATTTAATATGTTGGCTAATAAGGGACCCTGAAGGATTTGTAAAGTTGCTCCTCTCTGAGAGTTTGTTGGACTTCTATGCCATACCGTTTGTCCATGACACCCTATAAGTTCTGCTGTTGATTCAGAATCGCAGGCGATTGCAGCCTGTGCATTTAATTCAGTTATTTCTTCGGATAACTTCAGCCAATCTTTGCTATTAATTTTCAACCCTTGACCTACTTGAAGAATTTGTTTTCTAGTTGAAAAAGGATATACAAATGAAACTGAATTCAGGATTTTCCATTTTGGCTTAGATGGATCACCTTTAAATTCGACTAAAACTGCATCTATACCATCTGCACTTGTCCCACTCATCAAACCTAATACACGCATTAATTAATTTTGTGGCAGCTTTTGAAGATCTTCCATAGAACCCATAACTACTAATACATGATCTTTCTCCAAAATATATTTAGCAGGGGGATTAACAGTTAATAATTGAGCTGGTCCCGCTGCTAAAACATTTACTAAATAATTCTTCCGAAGATTCAAATCACGCAAAGAACGACCTACAAAAACCTCGGGTACTTTAATTTCATCAATACCAGTTTTGTCATCTAATTCTAATCTTTCAATCAAATTTGGCCTGATTAATTCTAAACCCAATCTTTCTCCTTGCATTCTTGAAGGGAACACAACACGATCAGCACCTACTCTTTTCAACATTTTCTCATGCAAATCACTTGTTGCTCGAGCAATAACCTGTTTAACAAGACTTCCATCCGTATCTTTTGCAATCAAAGTTGTTGTAATACTTGCCTCAATCGGCTCACTAATACCAACCACTAAAGTTCCCATTTCCAGCACACCTGCCTCTTTCATAGACTCTTCATCTGTAGAATTAACCACTCTTGCTTCTATTGTTGGCTCAAGTTGACGCAATTCTTCTATGGCCCTCTCAGAAGCATCGACAGCTAAAACATCAGCGCCATTTCGCAGTAACTCTCTACACACTGCACTTCCAAAACGTCCAATCCCAACCACTGCAAAACCAAGATCCTGAGTTCCCTTTTTGGGAGCCCACTGCCACCAGTTACTCATGATTTCTCCTCTCTATACATAAAGATCCTCCCTTGGATAACCAATTCGATTCTGAGGCTGAAGACTACCTCTATTAAGGGCTTGCCATAGGGCACTCAAAAACAAAAGAATACCAAGCCGACCAACAAACATCCCGATAATAAGAACTAATTGACCAAAATGACCCAATTCTTTAGTCACGCCAAGATCAAAACCAACAGTGGCGAAAGCAGAAATACAAGTAAACAACATCTCTAAAAATGAAAAATTTTCTTCGCCATTAAAACCATTAGTCAAACTTAATAACAAAGCCATAATCAAAACAAATAACAAAGAACCGACAGTTATACCAACAGCTTTGAGAACTATCTTATCAGAAATCTGACGATTACGAATTATAATTTCGTTCTGCCCACGCAATGTCGTTCGAGTTGCAGCCATTAAGGCGGCTAAAGTTGTTGTTTTAATTCCCCCTCCTGTCCCCCCTGGACTAGCACCAATAAACATTAGAAACATAAGCAAGAGTAAACCGGAGTCAGAGACAGTTTCAATTGATATTGGTATATTGGTAAACCCAGCTGTTCTTGCACTCACAGAACTAAACAAAGCGGTTAGAATACGATCTTGAAAAGTTATTGTCGAGAAGAAATTACCCTTCATCAAGGATTCAGTAAAAAGCAATCCAAAAGCCCCTAAAGCAATCAAAATAAAAGAGGTTCTTATCACCAAACGTGTATGTAAGCTTAGGTTTCTTAATCTCAAAGATCTACGGTTAATCCAAATATCATTTGTGACTCTCCATCCGAGTCCACCTAATATAATTAATATAATTAATATAAAATTAACTACCCCATTATTTCTATAACTTTGCAAGCTATTAGACCAAAGCCCAAATCCAGCATTATTATAGGCTGAAATACTATGAAAGATTGCAGCCCATAGTCTTTGATCTGTATTTGTTATATCATTAAATCCAAAAAAGTATAAAGTAATAGCACCCAAAAAAATCAGAATTCCTGCCGTGGCTATTATCCCTCTAAATGTTTTACCTACACCACCCACTCCAAATTCATCTAGAGTTTTTCCACGATCAAGACGAGTTCTTAAGTCTGTTCCACTAACAACAAAACTTTGTAAAAATGTAGTGATTGCCATTAAACCTAACCCACCAATGATTAACATAAAGGCCAAAACAATTTGCCCAAAGAATGTTAAATCTATACCTATATCAATAATTGACAAACCAGTAACGGTGACCGCAGAAGTGGCTGTAAATAACGCCTCCCATAAACCTACTTTTGAATTAGAACAAATAGGGGTTGCCAATAATAAAGTTCCGACAAATATTACCAACAAACCCGTTACAACAGTAAATTGAGGTATCGTAATTCGCTTATAAGCCTCGGACCTAATTCTCATTGTCTTCGAAAAGGGCAGGATAATATTCCTGAAATATGTTTAAAGTTCAGAAAATCAATACAAGTTTCCAACGTAATAGTTACGTATATGTAGATAATAGACAACATATAAAATTCACTTAAGAACCACCATACTTCAACAAAATTAAACCAGGAACAAGTAACGTCATCAAAACTGTCAACCCAGCTCCATATCTAGTGACGTCTAAAAAACGATAACGTCCTGGGCCAAAAACCATCAAGTTAGTTTGATAACCCATTGGTGTAAGAAACGACTGGCTAGCTCCAAAAAGGACTGTAATCAAAAGAGCCAATGGAGGCAAACTCATATTGGGAGCTAACTGGACAGCAATAGGTGCTAAAAGTGCTACTGATGCTGCATTACTTACAAACTGAGTAAAAATAGTGGTTGATAGAAAAATTACTAGTAACGCTGTATAAGTTGGTAAATCTTCTAGAAAGTACTCAAGACTACTAGCAAAAGCATCAGCAAGACCAGTTGATTGCATCGCGACACTAAAACTAGAAAGTGATCCAAGTAATAGGATGACATCAAGTCGAATTGATCGTTGAACCTCAGTAGGTCTTAAACAGCCGCCTATGACCATTGCAATTACAGCCATAAGAACAGCTGCGACAAGTGGCAATGAAGTCACTGATGGAACAATTAACATAGCAATAGCTATCCCAATTGCTATTGGTTTGCGAGTGACAGTTGGCAAATCATTCTCAAATTGATCCAAAACAAGAAGATCATTACTTTCTTGAAGACCACGTATTGAATCTGTGGGTGCCTGTAAGAGCAATACGTCTCCCTCTCTTAAAATTGCCTGACCTAGACGTTCTTGAACAGTTTGTTGTCCACGTCTCAAAGCTAAAACAGTAGCATTATGCCTTTGTCGAAATCTAAGTTCACGCAAACTCGCTCCTGCCAAAGTAGATCCAGCAGGTAATAGCACTTCTACAGTTTTTTGCCCTTTATCATTATTAGTAAGGAAAAATTTCTTTTCAGTATTTAAATCTTTTTTTGTAAGTTGAACAGTGTCTTCTTGTTGCAGACGAAGAAGATCCGATCGTGTAATTCTTATCAACAAACGATCGTTAGATTTAAGAATTCGATCAGCCAAAGGTGGCAGTAACCTCTCATTCTCTCTTTGGATTTCTAGTACATCTACATCAAATCTTCTTTGAAGTCGACTATTCCTCAAAGAATGACCCACCAATTCTGAATAAGGAGGAATTTTTACTTCAGTAAAGTAACCTGTTTGATCAGAACTACCTCCAAACTCTGAACTAATCCTGCCTCTATCAGGCAACAGAGATTGTGGAGCAAGTAACATATATAAAGTTCCAATTAGCCATATAGGAACTCCTATCGCAGTAAATGTAAACAAGTCAAAAGCTCCGTATCCCAGTTGATCACTAATATCACTAACTAATAAATTTACTGAACTTCCTAAAAGAGTTAAAGTCCCTCCTAAAACTGTTGCAAAAGAAAGAGGAAGCAAAACTCGAGAAGGAGATAATTTGCGTTTCACACACCATCCTTCAATAACTGGCAAAAGTGATGCCACTACTGGGGTATTAGGAACTACACCTGACACTGGTGCAACAACTAAACCAAGAAGAGCAATCAATCTCCTTGGAGTTCGAATGCTTTCTGAAGCAATCAACTCTCTTAAACGATCAAGTGCACCGCTTTTAAAAAGCGCAGCAGAGACAGCAAATAAGCCCATCAATGTAATCAATGCAGGGCTCCCAAAACCAGCTAATGCTTTTTGTGGAGACAGAACCCCTGTCCCCATCAACAACGCAACACTCAGGAGACCAGTCAGTTCCGGAGCAAGTGCGCTACTAACAAATAAACAAATTGCCAGACTCAAAACTGCCAACGTAATGACAGCTTGAGGATTTTCCAAAACATTAAATATCTCATTCATATCATTTTCTTAATAAGGCTCTGCAACTGATTTTTGTCCTCATATGTACTAACAATACTGTGAGAAGCAATTATAAATATTGATAAAATAATTAGTTCATGAATTTTCTACCAATTAGCCAAGAACTTGCAGATCTAAGAGAAAGAGAAAAACCTGGCATTCTCATCAAATATGCTAAATATCTAATTTCATAAGCTAAAGGACCTGACAGAGTTATTCCATAGCCAGTCAAAGAAGCATTTTCAATTCCAAGACTCAACATTTCACCATGATCATCAAATACAAATGGCCTGAGAGGCTTCCCATCCCTTACAGAACAAATATTTTTTGCAGTAATTGAACCTTGTTGCATTGCTACTTGCGCAGAGGCAGGGCAAGGGTTTTGTTCATTCAAGCTAATATCACCAACAAAAAATATATTTTGATAAGCGTTGTTAGTCAAATATTCATTCACAATGATTTTCTTATTTTTTCCCTTTTGGATTGAAAATAAATCAGAAGAAGTAGGTTCTGATCCAGCAGTCCATATCAAACCAGAATAATTAAGAGTTTGTTCATTATATGACTCACCATTAGAGCATTTAAGTTCTATTTTATCTTTACTTACTTTTTGAACAGATTTCCTCAAATGAATTTTGATATTTCTTTTAGCCAACGCCTGAATTGACTTCTCTTTATTAAAAGATTTACATGTTGGTAAAATTTCATTTCCCATATCAATCAAATATATTTCAACAAGATCATCAATTAAATCTCCAAGTTTACAAGCAAGTTCAACACCTGTTGGTCCTGCTCCTACAATGACTAGAGGACTAACAGACTCATTAGCATTATTTATTTTATGTATTAATTTCTTAATTCTTTGGACGTCATTTAAACCTACAAATCCACAAGCATTTTCACTTAAGCCTTCAATCCCAAAGTAATTACTTTTTAAACCTGTAGAAACAACAAGTTGAGAATATTCCAACTCTAAATTAGATGATGTTATTACTTTTCTGTTGTATTCATCTACACTAATAACAGTTTCTTGCAAATAAATGAATCCCAATTCTGACGCTAAAGTTGAATACTTTGGAGCAACTTCCCATAATTGAAGTTCATCACTTAGTAATTCATATAGCAATGGTTTAAAGACAAACCTAGGATTTGGATCTATCAAAATAATTGGCGTGCCATCTACCTTGCCTCTGAGGGCGGTGGCAGTAGCAAGTCCACCAAAGCCACCACCCACTAAAACTATTGGTAGAGATTTCAAATTGTTCAAGTCCATAGGGACAAGATCTAAGATGATTTAAGAGACCCTAAACAAACTTTTAACGATTCGGCATTCAATGCTCAAATATGAAGAAAGAATCCAAAACAAATCCCTTTAATAATTCACAAGACTTATTAAAGAAATCACTTGATGAAACTAGAGAAGATCTTAAAAAACTCTCAGCTCAAGATCTTCTCCTATGGGGTCATGAGCAATTTGCCGATAAATTTGCTTTAACTACAAGTTTTGGAATTCAATCAGCTGTCTTACTTCATATGACAGGGATTTTCAAATCAAGAAAAAAACCAAAAGTAATTTGGATTGATACTGGATACCTTCCCAAGGAAACTTATATCTATGCTGATCAGCTTACAAAAATATTTGAAATAGATTTAGTAATTAATCAAAGCAATGTATCCCCAGCAAGAATGGAAGCCTTATACGGACGTCTTTGGGAAACAGAGTCTCAAGAAGATTTTGAAAAATATCATCAAATGCGAAAAGTACAACCTCTTGAAAAAGCTTTGTACACTAAAGATATTAAGTGCTGGGCAAGTGGAGTAAGAAAAGGACAAACCAACAATAGAGAGTCTATGAATCTAATTGATTTTATTAGAGGGCGTTTATCTCTCAGACCTCTTTTAAATTGGAGTAAAAAGGATATTTTCTATTACATGCAAGAAAATAATTTACCTCAACACCCTTTATTTGAGAAGGGTTTTTCAACTGTTGGTGATTGGCACTCTAGCCAGGCAGAAAATGTTAATAATAAAGGACGATCTACTAGGTTTGGAGGAGTCAGCGAAGAGTGTGGAATACATATAAACCAGGAAATCAATTAGGAATTCTACTCGTGTATTCAAAAGAAAATTGTCTGATGATTGGAAATAGTAGATGGCATTGGGCATGTAAAATCAAAAACGAATGGAAATACTTTCATACTTCTCCCAATCCAATAGAATTCAGAAACACAGAACCTAGTCAAATAAATTGGGCTGCAGTGGGTCCGATTCCAAAAACAATTGAGTTAAATCCTTCTAAGCGATTAAGTTTAAATGATATTCCATTATTAAATGTCCCATCTAATTTAGGAATTGATAGGGCTTTATCAGCATGGAGTGCATTTCAAAAAGCATCATATTTAAGGATTAAAACAGACGGACTTTTAATCGTTGATGCAGGTACAATTTTGAGTATTACAAAAATAACAAATAAAGGAGAATTTGCTGGGGGACAATTAATCGCAGGACTAAAGCTTCAATTATCTTCTATGGCTAAAGGAGCATTAAACTTAGAGGAACCAAGTATGAATGTAATACCTGAAAAGACTTTTCAATATAAAACTGAAGATGCAATGATCAAAGGATCGATAAATGGTCTAGTGGGTGCCATTGCAAAAGCATATGATGAAACCAATTTCACAATATGGCTATGTGGAGGTGATTCTTCAATAATATATAAGGAACTTATAAATAGATCTATTGATGTTAAATATTATCCAAATCTTGTACTTGAAGGAATGGTTAATATTCTACACAAATTCAGTCTAAACCAAGATCACTTAGAATTTGATTAGCCATATTAGCTGCCTTAACTTTTAGATAAATAAGTTCAATTTTTCCATTTTTATCAACTACATAAGTATGCCTCATCATTCCATAATACTCTCTACCCATAAATTTTTTCAACCCATAACTTTCATAAGAAGTTGCAACTGGGCACGGTTCGGAGTCAGTTAAAAGAGTAAAAGGTAATTCATATTTATTAATAAACTTTAAGTGTGAATTTGAGTCATCCTTACTGACACCTAAAACTTTAATACCACTTGACTCTAAAAGATCCCAATTATCTCTAAAGTTACACGCCTCTTTTGTACATCCTGGAGTGTTATCTTTTGGATAAAAATAAATAACGACCCTAGATCCCTTAAAAGATGACAAACTCATATCAGTACCATCCTGATTTGAGAGAGTAAAATCCGGCGCAGGATCTCCAATACGCAAAGGCATGATTACTAGTCAAATAGAAAATACAAGCGTACTAGGTCTTTGGTTCTTTTTAATTCCATCAAAACTTTTACCTATTTCAAACGAGGAGAAAGAATGGACAAGTAAGCTAACCACAAAGAAGAGATTGATTTTCCATTTATCAAGGGGTTGTGCAAGGAATGCTATCTCACATATGACAGGATTAGATCCTCTTAAAATCCCTTTAAAAGCAGAGCCGGGAAAAGCTCCTCTTTTAGATGAAGGATGGGGGCACATTAGTATTAGTCATTGCTCAGATGCACTACTTATAGGCTGGTCATCCAAAAGAATAGGCATAGATATTGAAAGACAAGATAGAGAATTCAAAGCAGAAGAGATATCAAAACGCTTTTTCAGTAAAATTGAAAATGATGAAATAAGAAACTTATCTCCAACACAAATACAAGAACAAGTTCTCAAAAGGTGGACTATCAAAGAAGCTACAATTAAGTCGAAAGGTGAAAAAATAGCAACCAATTTAAATCAATGGATTTGGAAAAATAATACATCTTTTGCCTATCATCATTCAAATAAAAATAAAGTAAAAGTTTTTAATCGAAACTACAAATACTGGACTTATTCCATAGCAGTAGATGAAAAGCTAATCTCATTAAATCCAATACTTTGTATTAACTAAGCGTCAAGTTTTCCAACCAATTTAGAATGTAATAACTTTTGTTTAATAGTTTTACCTTTTAATAAATCAAATATACTTTTAAAATAATTCAATGATTGTTTATCATAACCCCTAAGAACTGTACTTTGATAATCTCCATTTTCAGCAAACCATCTATATAAGATTTTCTCATCAACTTTTAAGTAAATAAATTCTGTCCATTCTTCTAAAGAAGATTTCCAACCTAATTGATTTAAATTTAATAACAATTTAGTCTTTTTATCTTCCTGAATTAACCATTTTTCCTCATTAATAATCAAATCATTTAATAATGAGATATCAATGTTTTCTAAGGTCTTTATATCAAGGGATTCTTTCAAGGCATTAGCTGGGCCAGAAGAAGGAGTAGTAAGTAATAAACTCAATTGAGCATTCTTTGTACATTTCTGAGTAATAACAGGCCACAAATTACAAAGGTCTTTATCTGAAAAGAACTTCCAAGGAATCCTTCCTCCAATAACCTCAAACTTATAATTTTCATCTAATTTAGTAAACGATTCAACAGTAGAGTCAATCAAACCAGGACGATTCATTGGATCCAGAGCTGCTATTTCAGAGAACAATCGTGAATGGTTTTCTATAGATGAAACTAAAATGACCCCTCCCTCATGAACCTCTTTTAAAGGCTTTAAAGACCATAATAACGAGTTTGAACCTATCACCAAAACTCTATGATTTTGTTGCCAATTAACGTCAGACCATAATTTAATCATCAATTTCTTTAATCTTTCTCCTTCCTGAGCAACCTGTCGAATTAACCACTTATCAAAATCCTTATTAATTGGGCGCGTATTAATTGTTAAAGGGTTTTGTTGACTAGCCTCAATTATTGCAGCTAATTGCTCAGCTCTTCTTTCATATAAAACTGGTCGTCTCTCACCCTCCCAGCCATGATGACTGGGCTTCCAAAATACCTCAGTCTTTAATGTTTCAGGCAAATATTGTTGAGGGATCCAATTGGCTGCAAATGCATGAGGATATTTATAACCAATTCCATCACCAAAAGCTTTTTGATCACGATTAGGATCTTTAAGATGTGAGGGAACATTTTGTGTTTGAGAGTTTCTAACCGCCTCCACAGCATTAAAAACTCCTTTGATGCTATTACTTTTATCAGTTGCAGCTAAATATAAAGCAGCTTGAGCAATTGGGTAAATCCCCTCAGGTAAACCTATTCGATCAAAAGATGCAGCACATGACTCAACAACAACAATAGCCTGAGGATCTGCTAAACCAATATCTTCAACCGCTGCAATAAGCATTCGCCTAAAGATAAACCTTGGATTTTCTCCAGCTTCTAACATTTGAGCAAGCCAGAATAACGCCGCATCAGGATCCGATCCACGCAAGGACTTAATAAAAGCGCTAATCGTGTCATAGTGAGCATCCCCTACTTTGTCGTATAGAACCGCACGTTCCTGAATGGACTCCTCAGCAATCTGCAAATCAACTGTGATTACACCTTCATTGTTTGAGGGAGTACTTTCAACTGCGAGTTCCAGTGCATTTAGCAAAGTACGTGCATCTCCATTAGCAACATTAACCAAATGATTTGAAGCAGCATTGGATATATTGATTGACTTTTTGCCATAACCTCTTTCCTCATCATTTAGTGCCCTTAGAAGTAATTGATGCAAAGCTTCTGAATTAAGACTTTTAAGTCGAAATAATCTCGCTCTACTAACCAAAGCCTTATTAACTTCAAAATATGGATTTTCTGTAGTTGCTCCAATTAATGTCACAGTTCCATTCTCTACCCAAGGCAATAATGCATCTTGTTGTCCAGTATTAAACCTATGCACCTCATCGATAAATAAAATAGTACGCAAGCTATATTTATTTAATCTTTCTCTTGCGGAATCAATCTCACTTCTTAAATCTTTAATCCCCGCCAAAGTTGCATTTAGAACGCTGAAATGGGAGAGAGTATTAGAAGCAATAATTCTTGCCAAAGTTGTTTTGCCAACACCAGGAGGTCCATAAAGTAATAAATTACCTACTTTATCGGCAACTATTGACCGTCTTAAAAGACGGCCTTCTGCGAGAATGTCCTCTTGGCCAACAAATTCATCAAGTGTTCGAGGGCGCAAGCGATCAGCCAAAGGAGAATTCTTCTGAATTAACTGTTCACCATTAAAAGCAAACAGATCTTTGGACAAAACAGACTTCAGTAAATATCTTCTAATTTAAAGGAAATATATCAATTAAAAAATAATTTTTAATAATTTCAACTTACACTATATTTATTCATGTAATAACCGTTGGAGTTGACATCCCTGTTCGGCTAGAGATTTCAGCAAGAGAGTCAATAGACATAATTAATGAAGAAAGAGCTAACTGGGGATCTTGATCTAGATCACCAGTTCTTGAAACAAAGCTTTCCAAATAAACTCTCAGTGTTGCACCTTGCGTTCCAGTACCAGAAAGTCTCACGACAACTCGACTGCCATCATCTAACAATATTCTTAATCCTTGGTTAGAGGTAACTGAACTATCTACGGGATCTGTATAACTAAAATCATCAGCTATTTGAATTTTCTTGCCAGCAAAAGATTGACCTTTGAGAGTAGGGAGCATAAGAGCTAATCTTTGATAAAGAGAGTTAGCAACCTCAGAAGGAATCGACTCGTAATCATGTCGAGAGTAATAATGTCGACCAAACTTGAGCCAATGACTTTTCATTATCTCAGACACAGATTTTTTCTTCTTTGCGAGAATCTGCAGCCAGAAAAGAACTGCCCACAAGCCATCTTTTTCTCTTACATGATCACTACCAGTCCCAAAGCTCTCTTCTCCACACAGAGTAATTTGATTGGCATCGAGAAGATTGCCAAAAAATTTCCATCCAGTTGGAGTTTCAAAGCACTTTATACCTAAATCCTTTGCTACAACATCAACTGCTGAGCTTGTAGGCATAGAGCGCGCAACACCAGACAAACCTTTTGAATATCCTGGTACGCAATCATAATTAGCAGCTAAGATTGCTAAACTATCACTTGGATTAACAAAACATTCTCGTCCCAAAATCATATTTCTATCCCCATCTCCATCACATGCTGCCCCAAAAGAAAACTTATCACCTTTAAGAAGTAGATCAGCAAGATCTTTAGCATAAGTTAGGTTGGGATCAGGATGAAGGCCTCCAAAATCTTCTAGAGGTATTCCATTTCTGATTGTTTCTGCAGGCGCCCCCAAAATATCTAAAAATATACGCTTTGCATAAGGACCAGTAACAGCATTTAGTGCATCAAAAACAATTGGAAAATCTTTTTTTATATATGAACTAATTAGATCAAAATCAAAAATTTTTTGCATTAAATTCAAATAATCTTCTATTCCATCTATAACTTCAACAATAGTTGAGGCCAAGTTATAAGTCCCAACAGCAAAAGAACTTATTGATTCACACTGAACTATATTGTATTCATTGAGTGTCTTTGAAAAATTATAAATTTTATCAGTGACTGACTCAGAAGCTGGGCCTCCATTTGAACCATTTAGCTTTACACCGAAATCACCATTGAGACCTCCTGGATTATGACTGGCAGATAAAATAATTCCTCCAATTGCTTTATTTGTACGAATCAAATGAGAGGCTGCAGGAGTAGATAAAATTCCATCTACAGTCGTTATAACTTTTTGAATACCATGAGCAGCGGCCATTCTAAGAATAATATCGATAGCTCTTTTATTTCCATATCTACCGTCTCCACCTAAAACTAAAGTTCCACCATTTATTCCAGGTAAAGTTCGAAATATTGATTCAACAAAGCTCTCAAGATAATGCTCTTCTTGAAATTTCAAAGTACTTTTACGTAGGCCAGAAGTTCCTGGCTTTTGATCAGTGAAAGGTTTGCGTAACTTAACCTTAACTTGGCTAAATTTTGAAGAGAACACTTTATTTAAAAGTTAAGAGTAATGTTAAAAGATTGATCCGAGATCCCAACTACAATACTTACACTCAGTGAGGCATTTCAGCTGTGCGAAGCATTGCGACAAACCAAATAGTGCTCAAGAGCAATGCAGTTAAAACTCCCGCCCCGAGTCCAAGACGTTGAATAACAGTAGGTATTAATAAAGGGAAAGAAATAGCCCCAACTATAGGGGTGAGTGCAACAATCCAGCGAATCATCAAATCTTAAAAGCAAGTCTTAGAACCATTCTGATTCACCTTTGCCGCTTGGATTAGTGTTATCAACAGGAGTGACTCTCTCAAATTTCATTGTTATGTTCCTGGTATCAAATCCATCTTTATCGATTGCTTTAATTGAATAATTTTGCGTCCCATCTCTAAATGGAACTTGCAATCTAAAAGTACCATCATTTGCTAAAGGAACTGGTTCATCTTCAATAAACAATTGTGCAGCAGGATCAGTTGCCCCATAAACGATTAATTCCGCATCCGCAACCAACCAAAAAGAACGTTGTGAAATTACTCCTCCAATCCCAGATTCATTTAATCCACTAGCCCAAAGCCCTGCACCAGATTGATGTTGATTACTTTGATCTCTTAAAGGACTCTCTTGAAACTCTTCAGACCCAACTCGTCTAGATCTGAATTTTGTTGTAGCTGACTGATATAAACGTTCATGCAAACCACTATCTGGTTGATCTAAAGTGTAGTTCACTTCTTCAGGCTCTGTTGTCGTTGGTATTTTTGAATAAGCTTCCAAGCTAAATGGAACAAATTGATCAAGGATTTGATCACTTGGATGAAGTGAAGGAACTGTTGCTGAAGATGAGAATGCCAAAGACATCCATTTATGACCAATCCGATAACCTAATTCAACACTATATTCTCTACCTCCCAGAGGAATTGGTAAGTACCATTCTGTGCTGTGACTTTCTACCGTAACTTCTTGAAAAGTTCCAGGGTTGGCTACACCGTTTTGAGTGCCAGTAATATCTGATAAACGTAGACAAAGTCTTTTAGCCCCTTGTACTTGAGCTTTATTACGATCTTGTTCAGATATTTCCCAGAAAACGTAAGCCCACTCTGGGTCCTTAGGAAGAAAAACTACATTTGTCTTTGAATTAGCTGAAACCTTTGAGCCAGATGTTTCTCTATCAGATTGATTTGAGGAAGATATGAGTTCTTTCTCTAATTCTTGCTTTTGTTCCTTCAGAAAAACACCTTTTATTAAAGCAGCCTTAGATTGTCGACTGTAAAGCGGAATGCCCAACTTACTAGCTTTAATACGAAGCTGACGAAGAGTTAAACGTGACAGCGATTCTTGCTCAATGGCCACAAACACTTTCCTCGGTTTTTCTTTGGGATCAACGGAATAAGTATGTGCTCAAATGTGCTCTTATCGTTGGAGTAGTCAGGATCTACTGACTCTGAGGACAAAATAATCAATAGTCGCAAACTATCTAATGTATTGCTATCACTGCTTACTGCAAAACTAGACAGTCTTCATGGATTTTCCATATCCCACAAAAATTTCTTAGAAAAATCAGGCGGATTTCCAAATCCTATCAACCACTTTTCTTTGGGATCATCCAGTGATCCAGCCAAGCCAATAGTTGCAGGTGCGCAAAAAAAGTAAAATAAGACGTTATTTCTGATAAATCGCGATTAGATCTTTCAAAGTCAACTCCAATGGTGGCACTTTATAAACGTCAGATAATTTTTCCAACTGAACAGCTGCTCCTGAAAATTGCTCAAATAAAACATGAATAAACTCATCATCATTTACCATTTCTGGCCTGGATAAACACCACTCCATCCAAATCTCTTTATCGGGTATAGAACCTTCTGTATTTTTACTCTTCATAGATTTAAAACATCCAAGGCAATGAGAAAGCATCCTTATATGATGTTTTTCCAAAATAGACAGATTCGTTAATTCAATTAATTTTAGATCCTCCAAAGTTAGAGGGCTATTTTTTAGATTCTCAAAAAAGCTAGGTTCCATAAACAAAATTTGAAGTATTTGAAAGTTGAACGATCTAAAAGCAATACTGACTTTTTAGTTTTTCCAAGGTGGTATTTAAATATCTCTATTATTAATGACTAGTCAAATCCACCCTATTATTCTTGAATAATGCAGTACTAAATGCATTCACTCTTAGGGAATTCCCTGAATTACCACAATAATTTACTGCTTTTACTCATTTGAGTGAATTCCTTGTATTTGTAGCATTATTGATTCCAGCCAAATTTCAAAGTTCAACCGCTTCTGACTTTTGGGATTCGGGTACTAAAAACAAAAGCACCATTTTCTTAATCGAGTAGTTATAAAGCTTAAAATTAGTTTAGTATTGATTTATAATCACATTTTTGTAAAACTTTAGTTTCAATGAAGATCAATCTAATAACCCTTATAAAGAAAATCCTCTAGAGTGTATTTAAAACCTATTTTTACAAGTAAAAAATTACTACAACTTGATCAATCAAAATGAATCAAACCAATACAATTGAAGAAATTGCATCTCAGCCTTATAAGTATGGTTTTGTTACAGATATAGAAACAGAGAAAATATCCAAAGGTTTAAATGAAGACATAATAAAATTAATTTCTAAAAAGAAAAAAGAACCTGAGTTTTTATTGAAATTTCGTCTTAGAGCCTATGAACAATGGCTTAGAATGAAAGAACCTGAATGGTCCGAATTAAGTTATTCAAAGATTGATTATCAAGATTTAGTTTATTATGCGGCACCAAAAAAAGATATTAAAAAACAAAGCCTAGATGAAGTTGATCCAAAACTATTAGATACTTTTGAAAAACTTGGAATACCCCTTAGCGAACAGAAAAGGCTTACTAATGTTGCTGTAGATGCAGTTTTTGATAGTGTTTCAATAGCAACTACTTATAAGGAAAAGCTTGCCGAACATGGAGTGATTTTTTGTTCAATTAGTGAAGCAGTTATTGAGTATCCAAATCTAATTGAGAAATACCTGGGTACTGTAGTTCCAATGAATGATAATTTCTTTGCTGCACTAAATTCAGCAGTATTTAGTGATGGATCATTTGTATTTATACCTAAAAATGTTAACTGTCCAATGGAATTATCCTCATACTTTAGAATAAACTCTGGAGACACAGGTCAATTTGAACGAACGTTGATTATTGCTGAAGAATATTCATCTGTAAGCTATTTAGAAGGATGTACAGCTCCTATGTTTGATACCAATACATTACATGCTGCAGTAGTTGAACTAGTTGCTCTAGATCATGCAGATATTAAATATTCAACTGTACAAAATTGGTATGCTGGTAATGAAAAAGGTGTAGGTGGAATATACAATTTCGTAACCAAAAGAGGAGAATGTAGAGGTAGAAAAAGCAAGATAAGCTGGTCACAAGTTGAAACCGGATCAGCCATTACTTGGAAATATCCAAGTTGCATTCTTCAAGGTGATGAATCAATTGGTGAGTTTTATTCAATTGCTCTTACAAATAATTTTCAGAAGGCAGATACTGGAACAAAAATGATTCATATTGGTAAAGGCACAAAGTCAAAAATTGTTAGCAAAGGTATTAGTGCAGGCAAATCAAAAAATAGTTATAGAGGACTTGTATCAATTAGCCCAAATGCTGTTGGCTCTAGGAATTATAGTCAATGTGACTCAATGCTTATCGGTGATGAAGCAGCAGCAAATACATATCCTTATATTCAATCAAAGCAACCACAATCCAATATTGAACATGAAGCAAGTACTTGTAGGATTTCCGAAGATCAACTATTTTATTTACAAAGTAGAGGTATTGCTTTTGAAGAAGCTGTCTCTATGATAATTAGTGGTTTTTGTAGTGATGTATTTAATGAATTACCAATGGAATTCGCATCAGAAGCAGATAAACTGCTTGCTTTAAAATTGGAGGGTTCAGTGGGATGATTATAAATATATTTCTTGTTCTTTAAAACCCTAAAAATTTCTTTCTAATTACGTGAAGCTAACAAATCCTGAAATATTATTATCTATTGAAGATCTTCACGCAAGTGTTGAAAATAAGAAAATTCTTTATGGCCTTAATTTGGTCATAAGAGAAGGTGAAATTCACGCGATAATGGGTCGTAACGGAAGCGGAAAAAGCACTCTTTCTAAAGTAATAGCTGGACATCCATCTTATAAAGTTATATCAGGTTCAATTAAATTTAAAGGCATTAATGTTTTAGAACTGGAACCTGAACAAAGAGCAAGGATTGGTATATTTCTTGGCTTTCAATATCCAGTAGAAATTCCTGGCGTGAGCAACCTTGAGTTTCTAAGAGTTTCTACAAATTCCAGAAGAAATGAGTTAGGTAAAAGTGAATTAGATACTTTTGAATTCGAAGAATTAGTAACAGAAAGTTTAAAAATTGTAGAAATGGATCCAACCTTCCTTGAAAGAAACGTTAATGAAGGCTTTTCGGGGGGAGAGAAGAAACGAAACGAAATACTGCAAATGGCTCTTCTAAATCCCATAGTGGCAATACTTGATGAAACTGACTCAGGGCTCGATATTGATGCTTTAAGAGTTATAGCTTCAGGAATAAATACACTATCAAATCCTAATTCCGCGATAATTTTAATAACCCATTACCAAAGACTTCTAAATGAAGTCACACCAGATTTTGTTCATATAATGGCTGATGGAAAAATAATAAAAACTGGGAATAAAGAACTTGCTATTGATTTAGAAAAGTCTGGGTATGATTTTATTCATAAAAACACTAAAAAGAAGGAGGTTGCACAATGAAATCATCGGCTATTTGCCGAAAGTGGCTTAAATCTCTGCCGCCTACTCAAGGAAATTTACAAAAAGAACAAGCCTTTGGACGTCAGAGACTATTTGAAAAAGGTATACCTTCTCCCCAAGATGAAGCTTGGCGACTATCGCATTTAAACCGTTTAAATGAGTTATTTTCTTTACCTCTAACCATTAAGGAAAGGAGTAATCCTCAGTTTCCTGATCAAGAAAAGAGTATGAAAAGATTAATACTTAATGCAAGTAATAGTATAATTGAAGATATAGATTTGCCTAAAGGAATTACGAAACTTAGCAATAGAGAAATTGAAGAAAATATAGGAAGTATAATTAAGACTTGTCATGTGAAGAATGATTTATCAGTCTCTATTAATCAAGCAGCTAGTTCTGACTTACTAGCATTAAGAATTAATCATAACGTAACTCAAAGTCTAGAAATTATTATTCCATCAGTACAGCAACATATGATATCAACTCGCGTAATTATCATCCTAGAAAAAGGAGCAAAATTAGATCTTTTGGAAGTTGTTTTAGGTAATAATCAATCAGCTCAAAATCATTTAATTGAAATCAAATTAGAGGACAATGCAGAGTTAAACCATGAGTTAATTTCGTTAGGTCAAGGGACACAGACTTCTTCACTTTCAACATTAGCTGTAGAACAAGGTCCTCAAAGTAAATATTCCTTAAATTCCTTACATCAAGGATGGCATTATGCCCGGTTTGAACCTCGAATCATTCAAATGCAAGGAGACGCCTCAACCACTATAAAAAGTCTGCAAATAACAAGAGCAAAAGAACAAATTGCTACACACTCTTTAGTTCGATTTGAAGGTCCGAATGGAAGACTTGATCAATTACAAAAAGCGGTTGCTACTGATTCATCACATAGTATTTTCAACGGTTCAATTGACGTTCCGAAAAAGGCTCAAAAAACTGAAGCATCCCAATTAAGCAGAAATCTGATACTTTCTAAAAGAGCAAGGATAGATACAAAACCTGAACTTGAGATAGTTGCAGATGATGTGAGATGTACTCATGGAGCAACTGTAAGCCAATTACAAGATGAAGAACTATTTTATTTACTCAGTCGAGGGATTGACAAAGAAGTTGCAAACTCTCTATTGTTACAGGGTTATTATGATGATATAATTTCAAACTTTTCCCAAAATGCACAAAGGTGGGATTTTATAGAGAAGAGTATCAAAGCTACCAAAAAATGAAGAATTTAACGAAGAATATTGCAGAAATAACAAGAAAAGATTTTCCTATAATTTCAAAGAATGATAGCGGTATTAAAAGATTAATTTATCTAGATCATGCAGCGACCAGTCAAAAACCAAAAGTTGTAATAGATACTATTAATAAGTATTATAGTTCCCAAAATGCAAATGTTCATAGAGGAGCTCATCAATTAAGTTCAGTTGCCACAGAGGCCTTTGAAAAAGCAAGGAAATTAACTGCTGAGTATATAAATTGTAAAAACTTTAAAGAAATTATATTCACTAGAAATGCAACCGAAGCTATAAATCTTGTAGCGTATTCATGGGGAAATTATGAACTTAAAAAAGATGATGAAATACTTATTAGTTTAATGGAGCATCACAGCAATATCGTTCCATGGCAACTAATCGCAAAACAAAAAGGGTGTAAATTAAATTATATAAACATTACAAAAAATGGGGAGTTAGACTTAGCTGATTTCAAGAAAAAGCTTAACAACAACACCAGAATAGTTAGCTTGGTTCATGTAAGTAATACATTAGGTTGCTGCAATCCTATTGAAGAAATTACTAATCTTGCGCATAAAAAAGGCAGTCTAGTACTTTTAGATGCCTGTCAAAGTCTGGCTCACAAACCTTTAGATATAGGCAAACTTGGTATTGATTTTCTTACGGGCTCTTCTCATAAACTTTGTGGACCGACTGGAATAGGTTTTTTATGGGCAAGAGAAGAGATCTTGGAAAATATTCCTCCATTCCTTGGTGGCGGAGAAATGATTGATGAAGTTTATGAAGATCACAGTACATGGGCAGATTTGCCCCACAAGTTTGAAGCAGGAACACCAGCTATCGGAGAAGCTATAGGTATGGGAGCTGCTCTTAATTATTTAAAGTCTATTGGATTGGAAGAAATTAATATTTATGAGAAAGAAATCACACAATATCTTTTTGACAAATTAAAAGAAATTAATGGTTTAAAAATACTCGGTCCTAGTCCAAAAATGCAGCCAGAAAGAGGACCACTTGCAACATTTTTTGTTGAAGGAATACATTCGAATGACATCGCAGAATTACTAGATAATAGTTATATATGTATCAGAAGTGGGCATCATTGTTGTCAACCTCTGCATCGTTTCTATGGCTTAAAAAGTACTGCACGAGCCAGCTTAAGCTTTATAACAACAAAGGCAGAGATTGACTTTTTAAGTGATGAATTACAATCTATAATTTCTTTTATAAAAAGAAATTCCTAAATATTTAAATGTTTACTGAAAAAATCCTTAGTTTTCTGCAAAACATCTACTTTAATGCCTCCATCTTTAAAACCGTGTCCTTCATTCTCAAATAAATATACTTCAATAGGAATATTATTTTTCAACAATTCTTTCTCCATATTGAGAGTTTGCTCAGGGGATATAACTTTATCTTTTAATCCATGAAATAAAATCAAAGGAGTTTTGATTTTATTTATATTTCTAATTGGAGATCTTTCAATATATTTTTCATAGTTTCTATCAATATCACCAATGAGATAATCTAGATAAAAGGCTTCGAATCTATGGGTGATACTTGACATGCTTAACAAGTCACAAACAGGATATTTACAAGCAGCCACACTGAAAATATCAGTTAAATACAAGGCACCCAATGCAGTAAATCCTGAGGCACTACTCCCTGTAATAGCTATTAAGTCTTTATCTGCTTGACCAGATGCAACCAATGTCTCTGCAGCACAAGCACAATCCAAAATATCAACCACTCCCCAATTGCCCTTTAAACGTTCTCTATATTCTCTGCCAAAACCGGTAGAACCTCCATAATTAATATCTAGAACACTCCACCCCCTCGAGGTCCAAAACTGGACCTCCATATCCAATCCACATTTAGCCATGCCAGTTGGGCCGCTATGGCTTTTCAATAACAAAGGTGGTGGATCAAGAATCTTATTAACTGGTTGGTAATACCATGCATGAACTTGTTTGTCATTCGAGCCATTAAACCAAAAAGATTTACCAACACTTATTTTTTCGTTAGGAATACTTACTGAAAAGGCAGGTGTGTGGTTATAACTATCGTCCAATAAATCTATTTCCAAAATTCCTTGACCAATAGTTGGGCTACTCGCTATTGCTACAACTCTATTTTGTCGTGCATTAATACCTGATAAATCATTAAAAGGTTGCTGAATTATTCGATGAGTTCCATTTCTGGAAAACCATCCCAAACTCCAGCTTCCATTATGACAAATAGCGCTAACTACATCATCACCCACACATGAAAAGCTAGACATACCAAGAACCCATTGTGGAAATGCCATTTCAGCAGTCATGGTCATTTTTTGCTGAAAAAGTGAGGTTCCTTTATTTTTGAATGTTGAATCAATCCGCGCGATATTCCACCATCCACTACTATCCTCCGCTACGTAAAGATCTCCTCTATCAGACCATGTGGGATTAAAGAATGAAATTTCCCCTTCAAAATCAAATTTTTTATTATCTAATGTCTCAATTTGAAAAATTTTCCCATTATAGGAAATTTTAGCTAAATTCAATTGATTTGAATCCCATGGCATAAAAGGATCTTGCCACTCAATCCAGGTCAATTTATCTCCTTTAGGACTAAGAACTACATAGCCTAAAAAACCCTTGCAAGAATATAAAGTTGTTGGGATTTGATCAGCTTCATACAAAGAAAAAGAAACAATATGATCTATTCCATTACTCTCCATTAATCCAATCCAAATATTTCTCTTTAAATCAATTAAGCCATCGGCTAAAAGATAATTTTGTTTTTTTGAGAGACATATAGGAATATCTTTAGGCCTTAATTTTTGATAATTAGACTTATCGTCTTGACCTAAGCCAGACCAAGTCCTAGTCCACAAACATTTATCAGAATTATCAATCCAGGTTAATAAAAGATTTGATCCTTTTTGAATAGCTTGTAAAGGCGCTCCTCCATATCCATGAACCTTTGTTCTTAAATCAATTGGGCTAGGCGTCAATTCTTGCGGAATAAAATCACTTTTTCTCCAAGGTCTAATTAAAGCTGTAGTTCTTCCATTTTCTTTAGGTCTTTGCTCTAACCATAAAACCCAATCTCCAATTATCCGTGGCTCTTTAATAATGGGCGTCTCCCCAAATACTAATTGAGGGTCAACATAATGGGAGGTTTTCATTTTTAAATTCAAATCACATGTTGAGACTCAATCATTAATCTCCTCATAGAACTTAAAACAAAGTAGAGTAGCAATTGATGTTATTGAGACTCCCATTGGCTGGAAGTTTTGCTCAACTTGCAAAAATTGCAGAAAATAAAAAGTCATCTATAGCGGTTAGCAAAGAAGCTGTAGAAAAACCTCCTTTAACCATTTACAAGCTTGGGGAAGAAGTGCTCAGGACCCCCGCCAAACGCATCGTAAAAGTTGACAAGTCAATTAGAGAGCTTGCACAGAATATGCTTATAACAATGTATTCAGCTAAAGGAATTGGTTTAGCCGCTCCTCAAGTGGGAGTTCATAAAAGAATTCTGGTTATTGATATAAATTTGGAGGATCCAGAAGCTCCTCCACATGTATTTATAAATCCTGAGATTATCTCTTCCAGTGCATCTTTAGACACATATGAAGAAGGATGCTTAAGTATCCCAGGAGTATATCTCAATGTGATAAGACCTTCCTCAATTAAATTAAGTTATAGAGATGAAATGGGCAGACAAAAAAAAATGAATGCAGATGGCCTAATGGCGAGATGTATTCAACATGAGATAGAGCACTTAAATGGGGTACTTTTTGTAGACAGAGTGACTGATAAAGATGAGTTGACAAAACAATTAAAAGAAAACGATTTTAATCAAAATGATGTCAGGACAAAAGTAATCTGACAGAGAAACAAATCCAATTCTAAAAATAAACTTTTCTAGAATTTCCAATATCATTCTGTCTTTATTTTTCAATGAAACAAAAAACAATTTTTGATAAGATTCTCCTTGGTGAAATTCCATGTGATGAAGTATATAGTGACGAAAAATGTTTGGCTTTTAAAGATGTCACTCCAAAAGCCCCTGTTCATATTTTAATAATTCCAAGAAAAAGAATTATAAGTCTTCAACAAATAGAACAAGAAGATAAAGAGTTATTAGGACACTTACTTTTAATTGGAAAAAAAGTTGCCAATGCTTCAGGATTAGAAAGTTGGCGAACAGTTATAAATACTGGTGAAGAGTCAGGGCAAACAGTATTTCATTTACATCTTCATATTATTGGTGGAAGACAATTAGATTGGCCACCAGGATAATTTGATTAACTTTTAAGGCTTAAATTGGTGAATAATTACTTTATTGTGAATTCTCAAAAATTAGTCTAGACACCTTCCATGGAGATAATGCGCTATAACGTTAGAGTTGCTTAATTTGAATAAATCCTCAGGCTATTTTAAAAGCTTTAGGATAAATGGGAGAATTAAAACTTTATTTTTAGTTCTCTATAAAAACAATCCTTTCCTAATGAACCTTCCTATACCCACTATCCTAAAATTCAATCATTTACATATTTGACCTAGCAATAATCAAATCAATATCACAATGACCTCATCTATTTCAAAAGCTAAAAAAGGTTTCATAACTCAACTAATAAAATTAAGGAAACTTACACAACCATACTTTCTTCCTTACTCAAAAAACAATGGATGGTTATTCCTTTCTTTATTAATAGCACTTTTATTTTGCGTAGGTGGAACAGTACTTTTTTCATTAACAGGCTTAATGAGCTTGTTAAGTAATGTTGCTCCACAAATTACAAATCAATTTTTAGGAGGCGTCCAAAACTCATTAAGAATCATTTGGAACGGTCCATCAGGAATAATTATCTCAATCTTATTTTCTTTAGGTGTTTTTTCATTTATTTCAGTTCGGGGACAACTAAGACAAAGAAGATGGCTTCCATGGCTTCTCTTAGGACTGATAATTTTAATGCTTTTATCAGTTAATGGAATAAATGCAGGTATTACTTTCCTCGTTAGAGATATCACCAATGCTTTAATTGAAAAAAATAAAATTGAAAGTTACAAAAACTTATGGATTTTAGGCATTTGTTTTATTGCAGCATTACCAATTAGAAGCTTCCAGTTTTATTTTTCTGCGAAGCTACAACTGCTATGGCGAGAATGGTTATCAAAAAGTTTAATTAATGACTATTTAGATGATCGTACATATTATGTTTTAAATCCAAATGATGAATCCGAAACAAATATTGATAACCCGGATCAAAGAATCACTGAAGATGCTCGCGACTTTACAGCTCAAACAATTGACCTATCTTTAAATATTTTTGATTCTTTATTGGTTTTTTCTCTCAACATTTTTATTTTACTCAGTATCAGCAAAGAGCTAACACTCGCTCTAGTAGTTTATGCAACTTTAGTTTCATCATTACTTCTTTTTGCAAGTAGAAAACTTTTTAAATTAAATTATGATCAACTTAGATACGAAGCTGATTTCCGATATGGTCTTGTTCATGTAAGAAATAATGCTGAATCTATAGCATTTTACTCTGGAGAAGATCAAGAATCTAAAGAAGTAAAAAGAAGATTAAATTCTGTTATTGATAATTTCAACTTATTAATCATCTGGGAAGCATTTCTTAGAGTATTGCAACGATCAGGGATTTACGGGAGTGTATTTATACCATTTATCATCCTGGCAGGCCCTATTCTCAGCGGAGAAATGGACTATGGGAGTTTCCAGCAAGCTAACTTAAATTATAATCTTCTTGAAGGTTCACTATTTTTTATTATTTACAAAATAGAAGCTTTAGCAAGATTTTCTGCATCAATTGGTCGACTAGAAGGATTCCAATCCAATATGAATGAGGTTAAAGATAATTATTATGATGACTTTTCAGTCAATATTAAAAATAACGAATCTATTATTCTAAAAAATGTAAATATTAAAACTCCTGGGAAAGAAAACGTTTTAATTCAAAACCTAAATCTAAGTATCACAACAGGTGAAAGTCTATTAGTTGTTGGTCCTTCTGGATGTGGAAAGACATCCTTACTTAGGGTCATTAGCGGCCTTTGGGCAGCAGAAGCTGGAGAGATAGAAACTCCAGTAAGGGGAGATTTACTTTTTATTCCTCAAAAGCCTTATATGACACTAGGTTCTCTAAGAGAGCAACTTTGTTACCCACTAGATAAAAATAGATTTAGTGATGATCATTTAAAGGCTGTTTTAGAAGAAGTGCAATTACCCCAAATAATCACACGATATCCCGACTTGAATATCAAGCAAGATTGGCAAAGACTATTATCATTAGGAGAACAACAAAGACTAGCATTTGCAAGACTTTTGCTAAATTCTCCTAAGTTTGTTGTTTTGGATGAAGCAACAAGTGCATTAGATGTTAGTACAGAAAAACATCTTTATGAACTTCTTAACCAACGTGAGATGGCTTGTATTAGCGTTGGTCACAGGCCAACTCTTAAGAATTATCATGAAACAGTTCTTGAAATTGCAGAAAACAAAAGTTGGCGATTAATCCCTTCTGAAAGTTACACATTTAATGAAAACTAGCCTATTTCAATGAACTCAAATACTGAACCGCCTCTAGAAAGTCAGCCAATCGAAGAAGAGGCAACTGATTTTAAAAAGGAGTTTGTTAATTCAAATAATTCAAGTGCGACATCTCATGATATCCCTGAATTTGGATGGAGTGGTTATGCAGAAAGAATTAATGGAAGATTCGCTATGATTGGATTTACTTCTATTCTATTAATAGAAGCAATAAGCAAAACCTCTTTTTTGCATTGGGCTGGAATACTTCCTTCCCCTTAAGTAATCAACTTTAATTTAATCATCAAACCTAGAACTATTATCACGTGGCCTAGGTCGTTGAGAAGATGTTGAAGAATATCTACTTTTGGCAGATGGCCTTTGGCTAGAATTTCTGGAATCAGACTTTCTTGTAGATCTATTTTTAGGTTTTTCTCCCCCTTGATCTGAATTAGAGAAAGCAGCATCCTCTAATTTCTGATCATTACGAGGCATTGTTGCTCTTTTCGATTCAGAAGATCCACCATAATTATTTCTATCAGTCCTTGAAGAAAATTGAGAGGAATTTCTAGAACCAGCTCTCTTACGTGAAGGTGTTTGGTCTCTAGATGAAGGCCTAGTCCCTCGTCGAATTTCTTCACGACTAGTTCGCCTCTCTCCAAAACTTGAGGAATTCTCTAAGGGAGAATCTTCATTTCTAGTAAATCTAGCCATTCTTCTATTTCTCTCTTCTCCACGATCATTAACTTCTGAACCTTTTATGTTTCTTGGTCTTCTGCTTATGGCTTCTTCAGGTATGGCTGCTCTCGAAGGCCGCATGGTACTGAAATCCTCATTATTTGAGTATTCTTCTTCATAATCATTACGAGCAAACCTTCGATTTATAGGTTGAGATTCTTCAAATCGATCATAAGATTCATCTGACCAGGATCCTCCTAAGCCTCCACGAGATGGTCTTGGTAACTCTGGATCATCATCAAAATAAGAAGAACGACGAGCTTGATCAGTAGCAATTCCTCTTAATCGAACACTTTCATAAGCAAAGAAAACAGTTGTTCCAGCAAGCAAAAACTGACCAAACTGAAGAATTGGATCTAATCGCCAACCCTGAAAGAAGAGAATACCTCCACAGAGCAAGCCAATAGCTGCAAAGAAAACGTCATAATCTCTAGCTAATGCTGGCTTAAAAGACCTAAGAAAATATAAGCCAGCTCCGCATACAGCAAGAGCTATGCCAACAATGCTGGCCCAATTGAGACTGGCATTGACCAAGTTTCTCCCCTCAAATAAACAATTTCTAGGTTGTAAAACAACCTTAGTTACACCAGTCTATGAAATATCTAGGTAATTACTAGCGCCCCCTGCTCAAAGAGTCTTTTTGGCTAACCCAAAGCAAGAATGCTCCAGCAGGTGCAACAATAAGGGCTCCAGCGGCAAGAAAGCTTCCAATCATTCCTACAGCGGAATTTGTAGCAACTTCACTTGAAGCTCCTGCACTTAGGAACAGATTTAATAAATGAAAAGCCATTTCAGCTAATTCTGATGCGATATCGAAGTAATCTTACGAAATAAAAGATGATTTATACCATCTATTAACTAATGCTTTGAGCTTTGTGATGCCTCTTTTAATGAAAAGCCTTCCGATACTGCATTTCTTAATAGGATTTTTATTGGGAGCGTTAACACTTGCATTCCTTCTTAGAATTATTTTGACTTGGTATCCGAAAATTGACCTCAAGTCCAGTTTCTGGCCACTGATATATTGGCCAACTGAACCATTTTTAGTACCAAGCAGGAAAATTGTATCTCCGATAGGTGGAGTAGATATAACCCCCATTATTTGGGTAGGCTTAATCAGTCTTTTTCGTGAGCTAATTTTTAGTCAACAAGGATTACTAACTCAACTGATATTTTAAAGAGCTAAAAATATTTTTATAACATTTCTTCTTCTACAAACTTAGTATGAACATCTCCTTTCAAAAATTCTTTTCTATTTAATAACTTTAAATGAAAATCAATTGTAGTAGTTATACCAGTTATAGCGCATTCATTTAAAGCTCTTTCCATCCGTTTTAATGCTGCTTCTCTATTACGTCCCCAAACAATTACTTTACCTATTAAAGAATCATAAAAAGGAGGAATATCGTATCCAGTATAAACATGACTATCCACTCTCACACCAGGACCACCAGGTGGTAACCATCCTGTAATTCTTCCAGGAGAAGGGCGAAAATTATGACTAGGATCTTCAGCATTTATTCTGCATTCAATTGCGTGACCTTCAAGTTTAATTTCTTTTTGAGTAAATTGCATTTTTTCCCCACCAGCAATTCGTAATTGTTCTGAAATTAAATCCATTCCAGTTACTAACTCAGTGACAGGGTGTTCCACCTGTATTCGAGTATTCATCTCCATAAAATAAAAATCACCTTTCTGATCCAATAAAAATTCCACTGTCCCAGCACCTTCATAATTGATACTTTTTGCTGCTGATACTGCTGCTTGGCCCATACGAATCCTTAATTGATTATCCAAAGCTGGACTTGGTGATTCCTCTAATAGTTTTTGATGTCGTCTCTGAATAGAGCAATCTCTTTCTCCAAGATGTACGACATTGCCATATTTATCAGACAAAATTTGAACCTCTACATGCCTAGGTCTATTAATAAATTTCTCCATGTACAAACCTGGATTACCAAAGGCTGCTTCTGCTTCTCCTTGTGCAGCCTTAAAAAGATTCTCTAATTCATCAGACTTTCCTACTAGACGCATTCCTCTTCCTCCTCCCCCTGCAGTAGCTTTAATCATCACTGGATAACCCATCTCTGAGGCCAGTTTTTTTGCCTCCGAAACACTATTAAGCAAGCCATCACTACCAGGAACGGTAGGGACCCCAACACTTTGCATTGTCGCTTTTGCAGTTGCCTTATCGCCCATTGAACGAATCGCATGAGGTGAGGGACCTACAAAAATGATTCCATGATCTCTACAAATCTCAGCGAATCGATCATTCTCAGCTAAAAAACCATATCCAGGATGAATAGCATCTGCACCTCTGGAGGTGGCTGCAGCTAAAATATTTGGGATATTCAGATAACTTTTGCTGCTAGGTGAATCTCCAACACAAACGGCTTCGTCAGCTAGTTGAACATGTAAAGCATTTCGATCAACTGTGCTGTAAACAGCAACAGTTGAAATATCCATCTCGCGACAACTTCTGAGAATTCTCAAAGCTATCTCGCCACGATTCGCAATCAGCAATTTGCCTATTGGCATCCAAAATTATCAATTCTTTAGTGAGATAGTATCAGTACTCGTGCCCAAGAAATAAAGCAATGAAATAGAGGCTTAATAGGTTTAGGATTATGATCAAAGTTAACTTGGTATTTACTGAGTTTTTTGCGGATGTGGCGGAATTGGTATACGCGCATGTTTGAGGGACATGTGGCTTCGGCCTTGCGAGTTCAAGTCTCGCCATCCGCATTCTTCAACACCGAATGCTCAGCTCTTAATGAGTGAAGATCAATTAGCAATAATCATGGTCTCCAACGGGCCAGGTGAAATAGCAACATGGGTTAAACCCCTTGCGGAGCAACTCCATAAACAAATATCTATGAAACCGAGGTTTGAGAAGTCTTCAATATCTTTAAAATTAGTACTAGTTCCATGTCCTAATGCCACTAGGCAAGAAGGTATTGCAGCAAAAAAATGGGTCTTATTTGAAAAAATAATAAACGCAAAAAATTTCTGGAATCTCCTTATAAAACCCTCTGAGTTTGGTATATGGCCATCAAAGGGACTAGTAATTTTTCTTGGCGGTGATCAGTTTTGGAGTGTTCTGCTTTCAGCAAGACTGGGCTATCTACATATGACATATGCAGAGTGGATAGCTAGATGGCCATTTTGGAATGATCGTATTGTTGCAATGTCGAAACAAGTTGTTTATAAACTTCCTCAAAAAATGAGACATCGTTGCTCAGTAGTTGGAGATCTAATGGGGGATGTATCTATATCTGCAAAAAAAGATAATCCTCTTCCATCTGGTAAGTGGATTGCACTTATGCCAGGTTCCAAAAGTTCAAAATTAAAGGTAGGTGTTCCTTTCTTCCTTGATGTAGCAGATCAACTTTCGATATTAATGCCAAATTGTAAGTTTCTACTTCCTTTAGCTCCAACAACGAGTCTTTTGGAACTTAATTACTTTGGGAGCAAAAAAAATCCAATCGCAAAAGAATATACTTCTGGAATTAAATCAATCACCGAAGCTAACAATTTGAACAAAAGAGGTAAGTTAATTACTGAAAACAATACAGAAATTTTGATCCAGGAAAATTACCCTGCTCACAACGATCTAAGCCAGTGTGCTTTAGCGTTGACCACGGTTGGAGCTAACACAGCAGAGCTAGGGTCATTAAATATTCCAATGATAGTAATTGTTCCCACACAGCATATTTTAGTTATGGAATCATGGGACGGAATTATAGGTGTAATTGCTAGATTACCTGTCTTAAAATGGTTTGTAGGGCTTTTAATTAGTTTTATAAAACTAAAGAATAGAGGTTTTATGGCTTGGCCTAATATTTCTGCCAGAAGAATGATTGTTCCTGAAAGAGTTGGTAATATCACTCCTAAAGAAATAGCTAAAGAGGCTTTTGAGTGGCTAAATTCACCTAAAAGATTGGATGGACAAAAAAAAGATCTGCAAGCATTAAGAGGTGAAAAAGGTGCTATAAAAAAAACATGTAAAGAAATAATAGGCCTATTAGTGGAAAAGAAATTTTTAACTAATTAAGAATCACCATGGATCTTCAATATCTATAATTTCATTATCATTAATTTTACTTCTTCTAGATATTTCTGGAGATAAATTTTCAATGGGTTCTACATCCATAGGTTCCTCTTCTATTTTCTTAATAGATCTATTTTGATTATTCCTTGGAGTTATCTTACTATTAATTCTATTTAACTTTTCTAAGTCTTTGGATTCATTATAGTTATCTTTCTCATTCTCATTCTCAAAATCTGAATAAATAGAAGATTTATTTGGGTCATCTAAATATCTTAATTGTTGATTATATTGTTCTTGCTCAGGCTCATCTAGTTCAACATATTCCATCTCATCTTCCTCAAATTCTTCCTGAGAAGACTGTTCTATCAGTCTTTGATCTTCAATATTATTTTCTCCAGAAGATAATTGATTTTCAACGGGAACTAAATTAACCCTATATCTTTCTCTTTCACTTTCCTCCCATCCGGTACTGCCAACACCAAGTTTTTCAAGAAACCCACTATTCAATTGATTTAATTTCTCTTCAGCGCCTTCATAAACAATGATTCGATCAGGGCCACTACTAACTATTTCATCAACAGGCATTTCCCAAGTACTTAAAACACCTTCTCCCAAAAGTGGAACTCCTATTGCTCCCATAACCAACGAAAGCAATTCACCAGTTTCTATGTCAAAAGAAAAACCAAGTACTCTTCCTAACTGCTGACCAGACTCGGTAATAACCTGGCAATTAATAACTTTGCTATACCTCTCAGGATCAAAGCTTTCACTAAGAGAATCTATTGAGTCAACTAAAATAACATCGCCAACTTGACGAATTCGATCAAGAAGCATCCATCTTGGTAATCCAGGTAGAAAACGAGTTAATGGGTTATCTCTTAAGCCAAGAGCAACAACTTCTCTTCGATCAATATCAACAACGACTTCTCCTACAAGACCTAGCCTGCGTCCGCTGTCGCGAGTGATCACCTGAGTCCCCATCAACTCAGAACGAAGCCATAACCTGTCACTAGGGACAGTCGAAGTAGTTTCTTTTGGAGCTTGAGTGTTTGTCAACTCAATAGTTCTGAATGAAAAGAGTAAAGATATGCATTGATCCTAATAAAAATCATGCAGCCATTGGTAACCCAACCACTTGAGTATGATTTCCTCTTGCTTGTGTCACTCCTATAGTTCTCGTTGATGCACCTATCATAGGTCTTCTGTGACTTACTACAAGAAATTGCGCATTCTCAGCTTGTTGAGCAATCAAAGCAGCCAACCTTTCAACATTAACTCCATCCAAGAAACTATCCACTTCATCAAGAGCATAAAAAGGAGAAGGTCGAAAACGTTGTAATGCAAAAAGAAAACTTAATGCAGTTAAAGATTTTTCGCCTCCAGACATCGCTGCAAGTCTCCTTACAGCCTTACCTTTAGGGTGAGCCACCAAAGTCAAGCCACCTTCAAGAGGATCTTCAGGGTTCTCAAGCTGCAAATGACCATCTCCTTCAGATAGACTTGCAAAGATCTCACGAAAATGTATATCAACTGCTTCAAAAGCTTCCATAAATGCCTCTTGGCGTAATGTGGAAACTGTCTCAATACGAACTAACAACTCAGATCTTTCTTCGGTTAAGACTTCTAATCTACTAGCTAATTCATTCAACCTTTCCTCTAATTGAGCCAATTCCTCCAGTGCAAGCATATTTACTGGCTCTAATTCTTCCATCTTTTTTTGCAAAGTCTCTAACCCTTCTTGTAAAGCAACAAGACCATTCGCTCTTACCTCATTCGATATTTCAGGTAATGGATTAGGTAATCTTTCATCTAATTCCTTAAGACGTATAGATTCCATTCTTATCTGTTCCTCAATATTTTTTTGATCTTCTTTTAAACGCTGTAGATTCCATTCGAGTTCTTGCAGATTCAAGCGTTTTTTTCCCACCTCTGCTTCAAGAACATCTCTCTCACGCCGCTGCTCTCCAAAACGAGTTTCCAACTCTTTTTGTTCTCTAAGTAAATTTTGACGAGATGAATTCAGTTCAGAATTTTGATCTCGCCAATTTTTACGAGTTATAGCAAGAGCTTCTACTGATTCTTTTAAACGTTCCTCCTCATTGTTTAAAGAGTTTTCTTGATCATTTAAACGATCAATTGCTAACTGATTCTGACTTTGTTGATTTACTAATTGATCTCTATTCTTCCTGAAGTTTAGAAGATTTTGATCGGAAATCTCTAATTCATTTTGTAATTTAGTCCAAATACTAGAGTCACTTGATTTTTCAATCTTTTTCTCCTCTTTCTCAATATTTCCTAACTGAATCTCTAAAGGATTTATAACTAAATCAAGAGATTCCAATTGCGATACTGTTTCTTTCTTAGAATTATAAAGATCATTTATTCTTTTTGAGCGTATATTTTGTCTTTCTATTAAAGGAGAATTCGATCGCTTAGATGTTATTCTCTCTGCATCTAAGCCAGCCTTTTTCTGCTCTAATTCACTTAAATCATTACGTATATTTTCTAACTTTTTAGATAGTTCATTTTCTATTTTTCTACAATTAACAAGAGTTTCGCCAACTTCTAATAGTCTATTCTTTAATGGTTCAAGTTCATCATTATCATTCGCTCTACCGAAACTCAAACCTAAAGCTCTGCTATTTAAACTACCGCCAGTCATTGCTCCACTTTTTTCTAATAATTCCCCTTCAAGAGTAACTGCTCTCTTGAGGCCAATATGACTGCGTGCTGAAGACAAGTCGGCAAAAACAAGCGTCTCACCAAATACATAAGCAAAAACATCACTATATGCTGAATCAAATTGAATAAGATCATAAGCCTTTCCAATTAATCCATTTTGGATACTCATTCCATTCGAGCTTGGTCTCTTGAAAGTATTAAAGTTATTTTTATTATTAAGTTGAAGTTTATTTAACGGTAAAAAAGTTAATCTTCCCGCTCGTTTCTTTTTTAAGAGTTCTATTGACTTAGCAGCTATTAGATCATTATCAACAACTACTTGAGCAAGTCTTGCCCCAGCAGCAACTTCTAGGGCAATTCTAATGTGATCATCAACCTCTCCAAGATGTGCAACCGGTCCATGTATCCCAGATAATCCAGAATCTAATAATAAAGTCAATGCACTTGTACCACGACTTTCAGATATTGTTTCTTTCCTGCTCTCCATACGAGCAATTTCTTTCTCAAGTTTTGTTTGCTGTTTTTCTAGTCGATCTCTAGTACGTTCTTGTATACCTAACTCTGAAACTAAATTCTTGAAATCTTCTCTTCTACTTGAGATTAATTGCAATAAAGTTTCCCACTTTTTGGTCAACATATCTATTTCTAAATGAACTTTTTCATTATCATTTTTATCAATTTCTTGGTCAGATTCTAATTCCTCAAGAATAACTTTTAACTGTAATAAACTCTCTTCCAAATTTTGCTTTTTAAGTTTAATTGGTTCCAACTTTAATTGTATTCCTTGTCTATCATTTCTACTTTGCTGATGCTTCTCAAGACAAGCACCTGACCTTCCTGCGACATCAGAAAGTCTCCTTCTAGAAACTTCAACAGAAGACTCTGCTTCTTTACATTTTATCTCTGCTTCTTGCAAGTCTTTTGGATTGATCTCATTCAATTTAAGTTTCAATTCATTTTTATAATCGTTCTTTTTATTGATTAAATTATTCCTATATTCTTGTAATTTGGCAACTTCATCTTTATGATTAACTGCTTGTCTTTCTAATTCTCTAATTTGAGAATCTATTCCTGCTATCTTCCCTTGGACTGCAATAAGTTGATCTTCCCCAAGTTCCTTGACGTTTTTCTGAACAATATCGAATTGTTCTATAGAGAGTTTTAAATTCTTCTCATCCTTAACAAACTTTTCTTTATCTACTTTCTCTTGAGCAATTAATTGTTGATGATTTATAGATAATTTTTTCAAACATTCTTTTGCTTCTTCGTAAGACAAAACTAATTCTTGCTTTCTACCAAAAAGTAGTTGTTCTTTAAGATCTTTATATAAACTTGCTTTTTCACAATCTTTTTTTAATCGCTGTTTTGAAACATTCAACTCTTGTTCAACAATACGACATCTTTCTTGTCTTTCATAAACATCATCTAATTTAGAACGAGTTTGATCAATCCTAGTATCAAATAAAGCAACACCTGCAAGCTCATCGATTATCCCTCTTCGATCTTTATTACTCATAGAAACAATTCGAGTAACATCTCCTTGCATAACAACATTGCTCCCTTCGGGATCAATCCTGAGACGCCTTAATTGAATTTGTAGTTGCTGCAAATTACAAATTTCACCATCAGCAGTGTAAGTAGAACTATATGAACCGCCTGGCATAACTCTCAATCGTCTCGATACTGTCCATTCCTTTTGACCATGTTGGATCCAAGGACCTTCATCTACTCGTTCAATGCCTTCTTCAGCATCATCTGGATTCCAGTCTGTTAAATCAAATTTGACGGAAACTACTGTTTCAGCTGATTTACCAGCTTTTAAAACACCACTATTAACTAAATCAGGTAATCGATCTGCTCTCATTCCTCTACTTGTCGCAAGCCCCAAGCAAAATAAAACGCCATCGAGAATATTACTTTTACCTGAACCGTTTGGACCTGTTACGACAGTAAATCCCTCGTCGAGAGGAATCGACATCGATCCTCCAAAGGACTTAAAATGCGCCAAATCTACATGATTGATATGGACCAATAGATTGCATCCACAATATCAATGACATTAGCGAAATATCACAGAAACTCAAGTCATGTGTGCTCACATAAAATATTTAGTTTTTTGGAGACCTAACCCTACAACCATTTCTATTAATCTCCAAGATCACCTCCTGATCATCCCAAGTTGCACTTAAATCTAGAGAGCTAGTTTCAAGCAAAGGTAAAGAATCAAATATTATTCCTTTTTTGATTCTTTTTGCCCATCCTCTATCACCAGACACAGCTTTTTCAATAACATCAAGCCACTCAAGTTTATGAGGAGAAGAATAAATTGCCTCTACGAAAGGTCCGTTTAAATAAGGAATTTCGCTCAAGCGCCAAGTTCTACAGCACTTTAAATCTTCCAAAAGTAAGTCAAAATGAATTTTTTTTAAATCATCAGGGGCGTCAATGTGCCTCAATAAAACCCAACGAAATTTTTTCTCATCAATCTTCAAAATCAATTCAAGAGAAGCCTAAATAAATAATAAACAAATTAATTGCTTGATAGCTTTATTAAAAAGAAATTCTTATGTCAAGCAACTTTGATTGATGTTTTCTTCTTATATCCAAAATTCAAAGAAAAAGAGCTATAAGAAATTTTCCATGAAAAACGCTCAAGAGTCTTAACTCCTCAAAAAATACTTATAATGATGAGTACCTGATCAGCTTTTAGCCTCAGGAACAAATCTCAAAGCAATCAAAAGAAGACTTCCAGCACCTGCGATTGATGCTAAGACAAGACCGAAATCTGTAGGGATGGCATTTGACGCAAAAACCATTGTTAAAAATCCGACGCCCATGAGTACTAATGGAGATACTAAGGAGCTTTAGCACTAGAAGTATTCAGATAGCAATAGATGTAATGGAAGAAGACTTAAAAATGTTATTAAATTTTGCACTTCAAACATTTCTCACAGCAAAAAGTATTGATTCTGCGTTTGCTTTTAACAAATGAATTAAACAAGGGGGGTTTCTATTGAGCAAATATCTCACTATTGTTTGTAAAACCTTTAGGTTTCATGGAATCGGTGAATTCCTCATCACCCCAACCCTCTAATTCAGTTGAAACTGAAGAAGTTTTTACTGAACAATTATCAGAGCGGTGGTTCAGTGAGCAGTTTGATGATTTGCTCCCCAAGATTCAAGAGCGCTGGCCAGATATGGCCAAACAAACCCTAGAAGCCACTAGAGGCAGCTTAGATGACTTGATAAATGTCATAGCTCATCACTCAGGTAAAAACAGTAATGGAGTAATAGAACAACTAGAAGAACTTTTCAATGCAGCAAGTGACAAAACAAAAGGGTTATCAGAAAGTTTAGAGCCACTTGAAAAACAACTAGAAGAGCTTCTTGATGAATTAAATACAACTTTAAGGCCGCGAATTGAAAAACCAGTCCGAAAAAGGCCTCTTTTAGCTATTGGAATCGCTGCTGGTATTGGAGTTGTCTTCGGTCTCATTTTAGCTGGAGGCAAAAGGTCCTAATGACCAACTCAGAACGCAAAAAGGGTTTAGGAGCTGCCGCAAGGGTGACTGCACTTGCCAGCTCAGTGATGGATCTTCATGTGCGCATTGCACTCCAGGAAATGGATAGAGAGAAACGGCGCCTAATTAGTGGTGGGATTTTCTTAGCGACAGGCGGCGTGTTGATGGTATTTGCTTTATTAGGTTTTGAATTAATAGTAGGAATATGGATAAAAGAATTATTTGAATTAAATATTATATCTACAATTTTTACTTTAGTTTTTATAAATCTTATTTTAGCTGGTATAAGTTTACGTATTGGAGGATATTTAGCTAAAGGTCCTTACCTTCCAGATACTTTAAAAGGAATAACAAAAACTACAAATGCAGTTCTGGGAAAAAATTAAATCATTTAATTTTATAATTTAACCATCGACAATCAATAGAGCCATTATTCACTTGAAAACGTTGAGTGGCTTTCATTCCTAGATGTTTACTTAAGTTTGGATTGCCATTTAAAAGCCAAAGATCCCAACCAGATGCTTCTTTTTTGCAAAAAGAACCTAATTCTTTATAGAGAAGAGGTAATTTACTTTCATCTCCTATTCTTTTCCCATATGGAGGATTACAGACCAAAAGTCCTTTCCCATTGGGTAATTTCAATTCCTGGAAAGGACAGTTTCGTATTTCAATATAATTTTCCAACCCTGATTGAAGAACATTATTTTCAGCAGAGGTAGCTATGAATTCATCTAACTCACAGCCTATTATTTTAGGTATTTTATTAATAATAGGTTTGGAATTCTTAGCAATATTTAATTCTCTATTCCACAAAGATGTATCAAAATCTGGCCAATTTTCAAAAAGAAATTGCTTGTCTTTAGCATATGAGATACCAAGAAGATTGCTTACTGCCTCAATTAAGAATGTCCCCGAACCACATAAAGGATCTACCAAATGTATTGTTCCATCCCATTCAGTCATTCGCATCAAGCCCGCAGCTAAGTTCTCCTTAATGGGCGCTATACCCATAGCAGGTTTATATCCTCTTTTATGTAAACTTGAATAAGAACCATCAACACTAAAAACAGCCTCATTATTTGCTAAATGTAAATGAAAACAAATATCTGGTTTTTTTAAATCAATACTTGATCGCTGCCCCCAAATGCGTCTCTGTAAATCAATAATTGCATTTTTGACTTTCAAAGCAGTAAAATGGGAATGTGATAAACCAGATCCAACCCCAGTAACATCTATACGAAAACTTTTTGAAGGATTTAGCCAATTGGTCCAATGAATCGATCTTTGAATACCGATATATAAATCATCTGGACCATTACAATCAAATCTAGCGATTTCTCTTAAGAACCTAAAAGGCAAACGGGCTTGTAAATGTACCCTGTATAAACAAGTCATATCAGCCTCAAATAAAATATGTCTTCTGGAAGCCTTAACGGATTTAGCCCCTAATTCAATTAATTCACTGGCTCCCTCTTTTTCCAGGCCTTGAGAAATAGAAGCAACGACTTTCATCATCTTGAAGTACTTAGAAAAAACAATGAAGGGGGGCTTTAAACATTAATGGATGCATTGTCAGAAATCTGTCAGAATAGTAATGTCTATTTTTAATGGACTAGGTGATCCATACCAGTATCTCGGACAGCGGTTCGATTCCGCTCAGCTCCATAAATGGGGCTGCAATGGTTTCGACGGGGTATCAGGCGGGTAACTGAAGCCTGCTCGGCTCGAGCGAAACCATAACTGCTAACAACATCGTTAGTTTCTCCCGTCAAACAGCCCCTGTTGCTGCTTGACCTTTTAAAAGGAGATGGGGTCAGGTCAGCCTTATTAACCAAGTGATCCATGGAGCCTGCGAGGGCTCCTTTTTAATCAGAAAGGGCAAAGTTTTATATCACAAGAAATAAACAACAAAATCAGCTAGGGCAATTGAATTGAAATACCTATGATTTAGCAATTCCTCTAGGTGAAATAAACTAAGTTTAAAAAATATTTCTCTAGAAAGAAATGTAATTTTTAGGCTTAAAATTTTTGCTGTTTAATTTATTAAATTGTTACTTAAATCTAGCCTGGGAAATTTAAGTAACTAATATTTATTTCATTTTTTCAAATAACTCTTTGTGATAATCAACAACATTTTGACAACTGATAACTGGTGTCATTTCCATATCAATACCAAACTGCGCTCTCCAAGGTGAAAAATGAAGGAAAAGCTCTTTATCACTCTTTGCATTACATAGAATCACAACACGACCCTCCCCAGGAGCATGAACCCGAAAAAGCATTTCAAAGCCATCAAAATTATCTTGTTTTGACATTCCCCCATTCTCCCATAGTTCAACAAACTGTTTATAAGCAGAAACCTGATTAGCTATATCAGGAAACTGACAATCAACTAAATAGAGTTGCATCAGAGATAGGATTAAAAATTTACTTTAGCTACAAACGAAAGAGAAGTGATTTACGTCATCATCATCAAACATTAAGTATAGAACCAGTCCAAGTCATTTGCTAAACAATTTCTTTTCTAAAAGAATTAATTCAATAAGACTATTTCTAAAAGTTTTTAAGAATATTATTCATTTGTAAAAAGAAATTTAATCTTTTCAAGATGCCTAAATCATGCGGGGGGAGCAAAAAAACCTTTTGAAAATAAAAATAAACTCATCAACATTAAAGGTCCTACACCGAACACAAAGAGAACTATTTTGGCTGTTCTTGGGGAACTAACCTTTTTATCATCAACATCACTATTCTTAATCCTTTCCTGTTTCTTAACTTTAGGACTAGGCATACTCAAAAGAAAACTATAAAATAATTATATTAGCATTTATTGATTTCAACATTTGATACCGTTACTAATTTACAATCTAGAGGCAAATACAAGTTAAAAATTCAAAATATATATAAATTCAATGGTTTTCTTTGATTATTTTTTCGATCTGATTTGTGGTATTTAGCCAACTAAAAGATGCTGCTCGATGAGGTCCTTTCTTCATAACATTATTAACCCAAATATCATCATGAATAATTTGATTAATAGCAGAAGCAATTGAACACGTATCTAATGGGTTAATCAAAATGCCACAATCAGCAACAACTTCAGGAAGAGCCCCTTTATTAGAAGCTATAACAGGAGTACCACAAGCCATAGCCTCTAAAGCTGGCAACCCAAAGCCTTCCCAAAGGCTAGCAATAATTAGGGCTTTGCATTGATTTAATAAGACTAATTTCTCATGATCACCTATCCAACCTCTCCACTCACATAAATGTCCGATATTTAAATCATTCGTTAGCTGTAAAAGTTTTGGAGTGTATCTTTTATCAAATGGTCCTACAAAAACAAGCTTATACCCCTTTTGATTAGATAATGCAAAAGCACTGAGAATCCTTTCTAAATTCTTATGTGGATTATGCCTACCAATAATTAGAAAAAAATTTTCCTTATTATGTTTAGTTGGATAATACTTTTCATTATTGAAACCTAATTTTATAGGAAACAATTTATGTTGTGGTACTTTATAAAAACATTTCAAATCATTTGCTGTTGATATAGAATTACAGAAGATCAATTTCGATTGTTGTAATACAAGAGGAATATAAGTTAAATAAAATAAAGTTAAAATTGAAGATGAAGGATATCTTAGTGGAATCAAATCATGAGCTAAAACAATTGATTTAACATTAGTAAATAATGGTGCTTCTAATAAAGGTGAAAATAAGTAATCAGCATTTAGATTCTTAATAATTTGAGGTAGCTTACTTTGAACCCAGAACATACGTCTTAGATGCCCCTTAAATCCATGATGTGGGGAAAAATTATTTGGAATGCAAATATCGCCTCTAAGACCTATATCTTTAGGAATAAGTGTCGTGAACATAGGCTTGGAGAAAGAAGTACTAAGTTCTTTAGAAACAACTCCTATTCCTGTATTTTTGCGAGCTATATAACTTCCATTAAAAACCAGAGATAGCATAGCTATAATAAGTAGATCAGTAAATCTTTTTCAAATAATAGTCATTGGGATGTTGGATTCAAACTTTTTTTACAAGTTTTTCAGATATAAAAAAAATACCAGTAATCAAATTACAACATATACCGCATCTGATAATTTTGGAATTCAGAACAAGATCAAAACTCAACTTATAAAAATTGATAGGGAAATTGCACAAAATAGCAAGGCTCTTTGTGAAGCTCAAATTGTAAAACTTAGAGCTACTTTCTCAAAGCCTAATAATTTAATTTAAAAAATGGGAAAAAATATATACAAAAATCAAATAGAAGATTCTATCAATTGGCACCTACAAAAACTTAAAGATTTATATTTTGAACGAAGGAGAGTACAAATACAATTAGAAAAAATAACAGGTAAATTCTGGATGAATCGTATAAAAAGAATTCTTACGGTAATATTATTAGGATTTTTATTATTATTCAGCATATTTATATTCGTAAGTGGTTTTTTAGCTTTAATTTATTCACTACCATTCCTTATTCTAATATTTATAGTCTATACTTTATCCAGGAAAAGTATTAAATAATATTATTTTAATATGTCCACCAAATGATCCAAATTCGAGTACACATATATTCCAAAAAATTACTATCAAGATTATTTACGATAATATTTTCCTACATTTAAATAGAGTGGTTAAAAAAACCTAAAACAAACAGCCAAGGAACTGGCTGATGAAGCATAAATAATTCCTTAGATTTAAGTAATTTCATAGCATGATTCGTACCAGCAAAACCTATAAACTTTTGGTACGTCTTTTTCAGATACTACCAAAAAAAAGAAAAAGGTCGCTCTTTAAGCTCATACCTTTAGCAGCACTAACTGGATTAGTTGATGTAATGGTAGTAGGAATTGTTTCTAGACTATTTACTACCTTTATTGGACAGGCAAATAAGCCTACTTTACCTTTTCAAGAGTTAATACCCGAAGACCCAAAAACGAAGATTCTTAGTTTAGTCATTATTTATATTTCAATGAATTGGTTAGCATCATTCTCAAAATTATTTCTTAGAGGGTCGCAAGAAAGACTTCGAGTGGCAATCTGGCGAGACTTATCAGAACTTGCCCAAAGAAAATTACTTGCACAACCATATGAATTCTTTTTAAATAAGAAAAAATCTGATTTATCTTCTAAAGTACTTCTAAATATTTCCAGGGTTTCTGAATTCCTAGTCAAACCAATTCTTCAAATTGCTAGTGGTCTATGTGTCATATCATTTATATGTATTGCAGTTCTTTTTATTGCTAAGTCAATAGCACTTTATTTAATTATTAGCCTTCTTATTTTTTATATATTTATCTCTTTATTTGTTACACCTTTTATTCGATTTGCCTCCAGACAAAGAATTAAATTAGAGAAGCAAACAAATAATGTTCTAACCGAATCTATGAGAACTATTATTGACGTACATCTAACAGGTTCAGAATCCTATTTTGAAAAAAAATATATCTTAGCTGGCAAGAATGCATTTCCTTTTATATGGAAAGCTGAAGTTTTACCTGAATTCCCAAGAGCATTAATTGAACCTTTTGGTATTACATTAATTTTTACTATTGGTCTATTTCCTTATTTTATGGGCAAAGATGATTCAATGCTTATTGAAATAATTCCATTTCTCGCAACTATTGCTATTGCATCACTCAAATTAATACCTCCACTTCAAGATTCCTTTAGAGCATTAACTTCATTACGTGCCTCAATTCCAGATTTAGAGGAAATTCTCAAATTAGTAGAGCTACCCTCTCAAAGACTTACGAAAAGATCGCCTGGTGTATTATCCAAAGAAGGTATTGAACCTAGAAATAATATTAAACTAAAACAAATTAGTTATCAGTATCCAAATAGTGAGACTTACACACTTAAAAACATAAATATTAATATCCCTATTGGAGCAAGAGTTGCATTCGTGGGAGAAACAGGTAGTGGAAAAACAACTACAGCGAATCAATTACTATGCCTACTGCGTCCAACGGAAGGATGTCTGTTACTTGATGGAGTAGAGGTAACTGAATCTGAAGTGCCTGCATGGCAAGGTTGTTGTTCTTACGTTCCCCAATCTATTACTTTATTAAATAGTAATATTATCGACAATATTGCTTATGGACTAGAAGAGACAATAATTGACCATGACAGAGTTTGGGATGCACTTCATGCAGCGCAGCTGGCAGATTTAGTAGATGAAATGCCCATGGGTTTATATACAACAATAGGCGAAAATGGAATTAGACTTTCTGGTGGACAAAGGCAAAGATTAGCTTTAGCAAGAGCCTTTTATAGAAAAGCAAAATTACTAGTTTTAGATGAAGCTACTAGTTCTCTAGATACTAGAACTGAAGCAGAGGTGATGGAAGCAATTGAGATAATCGGTAGACGGTGTACTATCGTAATAATCGCTCATAGATTATCTACAATTGAGAGAGCTGATTATATATATGAATTTCAA